>JBBRSC010000010.1:0-26977 GCA_038245795.1 Acidimicrobiales bacterium | reverse complement strand
TTCGTCGAGGGCGGACAGAACATTGCGCGGGAGGGCGGCGTCGTGGCGCTCAATACCCACGGCGGTCAACTCTCGGCTGGGCGTCTGCACGGCTACGGGTTCTTGCACGAGGCATGCACCCAACTGTGGGGCGAAGCCGGCGACCGCCAGGTCTCAGGATCACCCGAGGTGGCGATTGCGGCGGCGGGGGGCGGCCCGTTGGCGGCCAGCCTGTTGCTCACGACAACCTGATGCTCGGACGAGACGGGCGCCAGTAGACGAGCGTGGTTCAGGTGAGTTCGGAGGCCTTCGGGGGTTGGCGGATGACGAAGAGCACCGCGCTGACGAGAATCAGTCCCGCTGCCCAGGCCACCAGGATTGCGAGTTCACCGCCGATGTCGTTGAACGTTCCGTGTCCCGCCGCGATGTCGTCGATGGCCCGCATGAACCATGAACTCGGCACGAATTTGCCCACGGTGATCGCCCAACTCGGCAGCAGTTGAACGGGGGCGAGCCCTCCGCCCGCCGCCGGGTACAGCAGGGCAAACGAGTACAACATCAGGATGAACGTCGGCGTGTTCCGGCCCGCGGCGACGCAGAACAACGCCAGGCCCGACATGACGCCGGACCACGCAACGATCAGCGCCAACCGGGGCAACGGATCCGACCAGATGAACGTGTCGAACAGCACGGACGTACCGGCGAACAACACGATGCCCATCACGATCTGGCTGGTGAACGTCACCACGATCTTCGAGCCGATGATCGACGTCCAGCCCACCCCCCACGCTCGGAGTCGTTCGGCCGTGTGATTGAGGATGTCGTCGAAGTACGAGTAGCCGAAGAGCGTCAACGCGATCGGGCCCCACAGTGTGAATTGCCCGGCGGCGGTCTGCTCGGCTGCCGGCGTGACATCGGACCCGGTGATCACGAATTCGAACGCCGGTTTGATGAACCACACCAGCGCCAGGGGGAGAATTCCGTACATGACCCGGATCAGCAGGGTGCGAAATGCTCGGCGGTATTCATGGCGGAGCAGGGCGCTCGAGCCAGCGAGTTGCATCATTGTTGCCGCCCATCCCGGCGGGTGGTGGGGTCGAAACGAAGGACCGCCAGCGCCGCGAAGCCCACCGTGAAGGCGGCCAACGCCAGAATCGGTCCGAGGATGTCTTCGGTGGTTCCGCGGTCGATCAACAAGGTTCGGAACCCATCGATCAACCAGTAGATCGGGCTGACCCGTGCGACTGGTTGCACGGCCGCTGGAAGCAGTCCGAAGGGCACGATGGCCCCACCGATGGCGGCCATGAAGATGGCTCCGCCGTACACCCAGGCGTCGAAAAGCGAGTTCGACGGCATCAACGCGATGCCGAGCCAACCCCACGCAACGATCGTGGTGGTCGTCAGGATGAGCAGCGCCGCGATGCCGAGGAACTCGTTCGGCAGATCGACGCGCCAGATCAGGAAGGCCCCCAAGGTCTGGATGATCATGAGCATCCCGATGAACACCAGGTGGAACGCGACCTTGCCCCGGATCAGTTCGCTGGTCGTGACCGAACCGGACTGAAGCCGGTCCCACACGTTCCACTGGTGCTCGTTGTAGGTGACGAGCCCGAGGTGACTCAGCGCCAGAACCGCGTACAACGCGGTGACGCCTGGCCCGACCAACTCGGCGCCGGTACTCGACTGGTGACCAGTGGTCGCGAGGTAGATGTCGAACGCATGCTGGACGAACGCCATCATGGCGAACGGCACGACAAACCAGACAATGGTGATGGGGCTCATCATCACCATGCGCGCCTCGTGACGGAAGATCGTCGCGCTACGTCCCGACATGTTCGGCCTCATTGGTGTCGGCCTCCTCGTACGACCGGCCAGTGAGGTTCGTGAAGACCAGGTCGAGGTCGCCTTCGATCACCTCGATCGAGGTGAGCCGCGAGATGTGATCACCGAGGGAGGACATGACGGCGCCCATCTGGGTGCGCGGGTTCTCGACCGCCACCCGGACCATGTCGCCGACAATTGTGCCGTGGGCGATGGTGGGGGCCTGCCCATCGAAGTGCAGTTCGATGAACGACTGTGCATGGGCTCGGATCAAATCGCCGACCGAACCGCGGGCGATCACCGATCCGTGATCCAGGCACGTCACATGGGCGTCGAGCGCCACCACCTCGGGCAGGTAGTGGGTGGAATAGCAGACAGCGACGCCTTCCTCCTGTGCCAGCCGCCGCACGATGTCCAAAATGGCGCCGCGGGTTGCCGGGTCGACGCCGGCCGTCGGCTCGTCCAGCAGCAGGACCGATGGTTTGGCGATCAGGGCGATGGCGTTGTGGACGCGTCGCCGTTGTCCGCCTGAGAGCGGACCAACCTTGCGCTTGAGCAGGTCACCCACAAGGAATGCCTCGGCGACTTCGGCGATGCGACGTGTGGCAGCCGCACCGCGCAGGCCAGCCAACTCTGCGTACAGCCGGAGGTTGTCGGACACCGTCATCACGGGGATCAGCGCCTCTTCCTGAGGAGCGCACCCGATACGTCGACGAAGCTCCCGGCCCTTGGGACCGGACAGGTCGATGCCATCGAGCTGCACGGTGCCGCCGTCAGCTCGGATGAGCCCACAGATGATGTCGACGGTCGTGGTCTTGCCGGCGCCGTTCGGCCCGATCAGCGCCTCGACCCGTCCTGGCTGCACATCGAAATCGATCCCACGCAGCGCATGCACCGGCGGACTTCCCGGAAAGACCTTGCGAATCGACTGCAGGGTGAGGCTCATTGCGGGATCTCCACGACGAGCCCGAGCTGCGAGATCTGCTCGGGGTAGAGGTTCACGAGGTCCTGCTTTCGATAGTCCTCGAGTCGCCGGATGACCTTGTCGATCGATTGGATCCAATCGGCGTGGTTGCTCTGGATGCGTTGTGCGAGACCCGGGTTGCGTTGCGCGGCGAGGAGGAGCAGTTCGGGGTCCTGGCCGAACACGAGCGGGCGCAGATCGCTTCGCTCCTCGAGGAATCGATAGATCCAGTCTCCTTGGGTGGAGAACTGATCGTCGACGAGCCCGGGGGCCACGTTCAGCAACATCAGCAGGAAGTCCTCGGTGAACAACGAGATGGACCGGGGATCAGCGAGGATTTCCTTGAATCCCTTCGACGGATCCTCGGCGGGCCGCATCCTCGATCGGATCATGGCCCCGACTCGTTCACGGGTGGTCGACTGGGGGACCGGGCCACACGTCGTGCCGGCGAGTCCGAGAAATCGGTCCCAGGTGGTCACGACCTCCTGCAAGCCGAGGGGAACTTCGGCCCGATTGATGTCCGAACCGGGGTTGGTGACGAAGCTGAAGCGGGTGAGCACGTAGAGCCCATCAGCCAGCACCAACCGCCGATAGGCGGGAACAGTCAGCACCGCATTGAATTCGCGCGTCGGAGGGAATCGCTCAGCGGCGCTGAGCAGCGGTGCGATGGCCCGGCCGGCTTCGTCCGGAAACACGACCGCCAGGTCCTTCATCAGATCGAAGGTTTCGGGAGCGGCATCGATCCGTGCCGGAAGCCCATCAACGAGGTTGCGAAGGTCCTGGAAGGTCCGCGACGCGATCTGGCAGAACTCTTCGGACGAGATCGAGCTCAGGTCGAACTGGTTGCCCCGGTCGTTGTCGCGTGCCGAGACCGATACCAGTCCCAGCACGGCGATCGACAACGCAATAACGGCGCAGGTGACCACGATGGGTCGACGTTTCGAGCGGGTGGCTCCAGCAACGGTGACCTCGGTGGCGGAGTTCATGGCGTCGGCGAGGATTGCCATCTGGGGACGTCGGTCCGGCTCGGGATCGAGCGCGCGGGAGAGTGTGCGGGCGGCGTATTCGGCGCCTGGCCAGTTCAGGAGGCGGGCTGCATCATCGACATGTCGAGCCGGAGATCGGGGTGCGTCAACATGGCGCTCCAGGCGTTGCAAGCCGAACAGCACGGTCCGGGCAAGACCATAGACATCGGATGCCGGGGTCGGCGGTGCTCCGTCAAGGACCTCGGGGGCGACGTAGTGCATCGTGCCCCGCACATCGTCGAGGGTCGGTTCGTCCTCGGCGACGATCCGCGCAATCCCGAAATCGCTGAGTCGGGTCGTGCCGTCGCGGGCAATGAGAATGTTAGAGGGCTTCACGTCGCAATGGACGATGCCCGCGTCATGGGTGGCGCCGAGCGCTCCCGCCACCTCAACACACCATGTGAGGACCGTCGTGGCCTCGCAGCCCGATTCGGCCGTGGCGTCGGCGAACGTCCGGCCACCAACATCGTCCACCACCAGATACGGGATCTGATCGTCGGTGGTGCCAGATTCGATGAGATGGACGACGTGACGATGCCATGCGAGCGTCGCGAGGGCCAGAGTCTCGGCGGGCGGCGGTTCGTCGGGTCGTCGACGGTCGTTGACGAGGAGTTTGATCACGACGGCGCGGCCGGAGTGACGCTGCTGCGCCCGATAGAGGAGTACCCCCGAGCGGGTCGGCATGGCTTCGAACTGGTGGTACCGCTCACCGAGGGCGCGGGTCAACGACTCAACGCCGAAGACCACCTCCTCGTCCCCACCCACGGCGACGACGGTACCAGCGTCCACTCAGTGGAGCCATTGATCTCGTTCCAGGTCGGGCGTGTGGTGTCACCACCCCTTGAATGTGGGTTCGCGTCGTTCCATGAACGCCGCGATCCCTGCTCGAGAGTCCTCGGTCCCGACGATGAGCTCCTGAAAAACCGCCTCGTCGTCAAAGCTTTGCTCCCGGCTTGATTCGAGGCTTCGGTTCAGCAGGCGCTTTGTCAGCGAGATTGCCTTGGTCGGCAGCGACAGAAAGCGCTCTGCCAAAGCGGTGGTGACTGTGTCGAGCTCGACGGACGGAACAACTCGGTTCACCAGGCCGATCCGTTCGGCAGTGGCGGCATCACAGTCGTCGCCCAGAAACATCAGCTCCTTCGCACGATGCAGCCCAATGAGTCGCGGCAGGAGGTAGGCGCCGCCGGCGTCGGGCATGATGCCGCGCCGCACGAAGACCTCGATGATGCGGGCGCTGTCCGCCATGACGGTCAGATCACACGCCAGGGCCAATTGCGCTCCGCCACCGGCGGCGGCGCCGTTGATGGCGGCGATGACGGGCTTCTCGCAATCGAGCACTGAGGCAACGAGCGCTTGCCATCCCCTGCGGATCAGACGTGCTGGGTCGCCCATCACTCGGTCGGGGGCACCCTCTGGTTTCGCCGGCGTGGGCTTCTGTGGTCCGCCGAGTGCGGCGCCCGTGCAGAAGTGCCGTTCGCCGGCGCCGCGCAGCACGACGACCCGGACGGCGAGGTCCTCCGACGCCAGGTGGAACCGATCGGCGAGTCGATCGCGCATGTCGGCGGCAAGCGCATTGCCCTTGTCCGGCGAGTTGATGGTGATGCGGGCGATGCCGTCAGTTACCTCGTAGAGGATGAGGTCATCGACGTTGCGTTCAGGGGTGCTGGTCTCGGTCACATCGGCGACGCTATCGGGAGGACCCGGGCTACGCTTCCGAACCTGACGCCAGTGTCAGGTTTTCAGCACACAGGGGAGCAGCCATGGGGATCTTCGACGGCAAGGTCGCAGTGGTCACCGGTGCCGGCCGGGGGATCGGCCGCGAGGAGGCGATGCTGCTGGCGAGCGAGGGCGCATCGGTGGTCGTCAACGATCTGGGCGGCTCGGCCGACGGTGACGGCGCCGACATCGGCCCTGCGCAGACGGTGGTCGACGAGATCATGGCGGCTGGTGGCACTGCCACTGCCAATACGTCGAACATCGCAACATGGGACGGCGCGGAGGCCCTGATCGGTCAGGCGGTCGACGCGTTCGGTCGGCTCGATGTGGTGATCAACAATGCTGGCATCCTTCGTGATCGTCTGAGTTTCAACATGACCGAGGACGAGTTCGACTCGGTCATCGCGGTGCATCTCAAAGGGCATTTCGCCGTCGCTCGTCATGCAGCCGCCCACTGGAAAGCGCTCAACAAATCGCTCGGCGAACCTGTCGGGGGAGCCATCGTCAACACGGCGTCAGAGTCTGGCCTTTATGGCAATGCCGGCCAAGCCAACTACGCGGCTGCCAAGGCGGGCATCGCAGGGTTGACGTTGGTCATGGCGCGGGAGTGCGAGCGGATCGGCGTGCGCGTCAACGCCATTGCGCCGGTGGCCCGAACCCGGCTGACCGAAGCCGTTGCCGGCGACTACATGAAGGCTGACGAGGATGGGTTTGATCGTTTCGCCCCAGAGAACGTGGCTGCGGTGGCGTGTTGGTTGGCATCAGATCTGGCGACTGGTATCAGCGGGCAGGTGATCAAGGTCCAGGGTGGCCAGGTGCAACTGCTCGAGGGTTGGCGACCGCTCACCGAGATCACCGACGACTCGCCGTGGACCATTGATTCGGTGTCGATCCGTCGAGAAGAACTGTTTGCCAAGACCGATGGCTCGGTGCCCGCCTTCTTTTTCGGGCCGCCCGACGATTCCCGCCAGCCCTACCCGGCGATGACCTGGTAGTCGGGGGTCATTGATCATGGAGTTGTCTGTACATCCCGAGGACGAGTCATTCCGCTCTGAGCTGATTGATTTTCTCGATCAACACTGTCCACCTGAGGCCTTGCGAGGCCGCGACTTCATTGGCGGCGGCAACGTCGACACGAACGGCGACGGGATCGAACGGCTCCCCGAGTGGGCAGTGCAGTGGCAGGCCACCCAGTTCGACCACGGGTGGATGATTCCGAGCTATCCGGCGGAACTCGGCGGTCGAAACGCCACACCCCCCCAGATGCTCATCTTCCAAGAGGAGCTGGCAACACGCGGAATCCCCCGATCGTTGCACTTCGGCGGCTACGCCATCGTCGGCCCTTCGCTGCTCGAGTTCGGCAGCGACGAACAGAAGGCGATGGCACCTGCCGCGATCCGTGGCGACACGGTGTGGTGCGTCGGTATGAGCGAACCGAATGCTGGGAGCGACCTGGCGAGCCTGTCGACCCGTGCGATCGAGGACGGCGACAGCTTCATCGTCAATGGGCAGAAGGTCTGGACGAGCTACGCCATGATCGCCGAGAAGTGCTTCTGCTACGTGCGGACTGACGTCGACGTTCCTCAACACAAGGGCATTTCGGTGCTCATCATTGATCTCGAGACGCCCGGCGTCGAGATTCGACCGCTCCGCCACATCACCGGCTCAGTCGAGTTCGCCGAGGTCTTCTTCACCGACGTGGTGGTCCCGAAGGCGAACCTGGTCGGCGAACTCAACGCTGGATGGCGAATCACCATGGGGTCGCTCGCCCACGAGCGCGGCACCCTCTGGGTCGAGGGTGTGTCAGCGTGTCAACGCGCGATCGACGACATCATCGACATGGTCCGGGCCACGGGTCAGAACACTGATCCGGTCGTCCGACGACGTATCGGCGAGCTGTACGCCCAGGTTCGCGGCCTTCGGGCCATGGGCCACAAGGGTTTCAGTAGTTTCGCCCAAGGTTCGTCGGCCCCCGAGCACTCGTTCATGAAGGTTGCCGCCTCAGAGATGCGCCAAACGCTGTACGAGTTCGCCATGGATCTCCAGGGTGTGAATCTCGCAGTCACCGACGAACGCCGAGCCGTCGAACAAGGCCGCTGGCAGGGGTCGTTGCTGATGTCGCTTGCGGGGACCATCGGTGGTGGCACATCGGAGATCCAGCGAAACGTGATTGCCCAGCGCGTCCTCGGTTTGCCAAAAGGCGTGTCGTGAACTTCACGTTGTCGGACACCCAGCAGATGGTTCGGGACGCCGCCCGCCAACTTGTCGACGGTGAGTACTCATCGCCGGTGGTGCGCGCTGCCTGGGACAACCCGTCGGCTGCCATGTCGCTGTGGGATCGTCATCTCCGCGGGTGGACCGAGCTCGCAGCCGGGGACATGGTCGACCTTGGCATCTTCTGCGAGGAACTTGGACGAGGTGTCGTACCGGGACCGTTCGTGTCGTCGGCGATGGCGGCGCTCGTGTTGTCGTCGGTCGATCATCCGCGGGCGCACGAGGTGGTCGACGGGGGGGCGAGCGCGACGCTGGCCATTTCTGGCACCGATGGTCTGTGGCACGCCAACGACGAGCCATTCCGCACCCATGTCACCGACGCTGACCTCGTCGATCTGGTGGTGGTCGTCAGTGGCACGATCGCCGACCCCACCGTCAGTGTGGTGACACGCGCGGACATCGAATGTCGCGAGGTCGAGCAGTTCGATCGGTTGCGACGCCAGTACGAAGTGGTCGTTCCCGGCGCGGATGGCTCGACGAGGGCCGTTCATCCCGAGGCCCTGCGCAGGGGTCTGGAGCGGTGCTGGATTGCGTTGGCTTCGGAGGCCATGGGTGTGGCGTCGTGGTGTCTCGACACCGCTGTCGCCTACGCCAAGGAACGCGTTCAGTTCGGTCGCCCGATTGGCTCGTTCCAAGGGCTGCAATGGATGTTGGTCGACGCGGCGTTGGAGGTACAACGGTCGAGCGCGGCGGTGAGTTACGCCGCCATGTGTCTCGACGCCGACGATCCTGAGCAGCATCGTGCGGTGCATGGCGCCAAGGCGGAAGCTGGGTTGACGGCTCGTTCCGTGGCACGGACGGCGTTACAGGTTCTCGGGGGGATCGGGTACACGTGGGAGCACGATCTGCACTTCCGCCTCCGACGGGCGTACTCGCTCGACGCGTTGGGCGGTCCGTCGAGCTGGCACCACGACCAACTCGCCGCCATGATTCTCGACTGACCGCCTCACGGGCACACCTGACACGCGTGTCAGGTAAGGTGACCTCAGCAACGTCGACCCAGGGGGGACAACAGATGGCGCAGCGCCTCGCGTTCGATGCAGTCAACGAAGGGGACCAGGCACCGGTGGTGAGCCACACGCTCACTCGGACCGATCTGGTCATGTACGCGGGAGCCTCCGGCGACTTCAACCCGATGCATACCGACGAGTTTGCGGCCCAGGCAGCAGGGCTGCCCTCGGTATTCGGTCACGGCATGTTCTCCATGGGTCTCCTGGGTACTGCGCTGACGGATTACGTGGGCGTCGGCAACCTTGCGAGTTACAAGGTCCGCTTCACCAAGCAGACGTGGCCCGACGAAGTGCTGACCTCCACCGTCACCGTGACCGGCAAGCGTGACGAGGATGGTCGCAAGCTCATCGATCTCGAGTGCTCGCTGGCCAACCAGAACGGCGAAGTCAAAGTCGCCGGCGAAGCAACAGCGCTCGCCGACTGACCCCAACCCGAGCGAGGCCTCATGTCTTTTTCTGTGATCGAACATCGGGATCGGTTGGGGGTGAAGCCCGGCCAGCTCTTCATCGACGGCTCGTGGCGAGACGGCTCCGCCGGTGACACGTGGACCCACGTCCATCCCGCCACCAACGAAGACGTCGTGACGATCGCGGTTGCCGCAGCTCGGGATGTCTCTGACGCAGTCGGCGCGGCCCGTCGAGCGTTCGACGAGAGTGACTGGCCGCGCCGCCAGGCCCGTGATCGCAAGCGTCTCATCCAACGGATCGCCTCGCTGATCGAATCGCACGGCGAGGAACTCAACCATCTGCAGACGCTCGACAACGGCATCCCCGTGGGCTTCTCCACGATCTATCAGGTCTCGTCGCAGATCGCGGCGGACATCTTCGACTACCACGCCGGCTGGGTGGATCGCATCAGCGGCGAGACCCTGCCGACCTACACCGGCGGCGACTTCTTCACCTACACATTGAAGGAACCGGTTGGGGTCGTGGCGGCGATCATTCCGTGGAACGCGCCGGTCATGCTGTTCGCACAAAAGGTCGCACCGGCGCTGGCTGCTGGGTGCACGGTCGTGTTGAAGCCGTCGGAGTACGCGTCGCTGACGTCGATCCGCCTGATGCAGATCCTCGAGGAAGCGGGAGTGCCACCCGGCGTCGTGAACCTGGTGACGGGGCCGCCCGATCCCACGGGCGAGGCGCTGATCACCGATGCGCGGATCGACAAGATCACCTTTACCGGCAGCCGGGCCGTCGGGACGCGCATGTTGCACGCGGCCGCGCCCAACATCGTGCGAACGAGCCTCGAGCTCGGGGGCAAGAGCCCGTCGATCGTTTTTCCCGATGTCGATGTGGCGTCGGTGGCGATGACCTCGATGGGCATGGTGTCGATGGGGCTGTCGGGCCAGGGGTGCGTGTGTCATACCCGCGTGCTCGCTCATGCCGACATCTACGATGAGCTGGTCCAGGGGTGCGCCGACTTCGCGGCGATCACCGCCTATGGCGATCCGTTCGACGGCGGCACCACCAGCGCCGCGCTCATCAATCAACGCCAGGTCGATCGGGTCACGGGGTTCATCGCCAAGGGGATCGACGAGGGGGCGGAGTTGGTCTGCGGCGGCGATCGCCCAAGTGGTGATCTGGCGACGGGGAACTTCGTGAACCCCACGTTGTTCGCCGGCGTACGCAATGACATGGCGATTGCGACCGAGGAGATTTTCGGTCCGGTGCTGAGCGTGATCCGCTTCGAGACCGAGGAGGAGGCAATCCGTCTGGCCAACGAATCGAGCTATGGCTTGGGTGGTGGTGTCCACACGGCCGATGCCAAGCGGGCGATCCGGGTGAGTCGAGCGATGCGGGCCGGGACCGTCGGGATCAACGGGTTCACTGTGATGCCCAACGCGCCCTTTGGTGGGTACAAGACGTCCGGGTTGGGTCGTGAAGGTGGGCGAGAGTCGATCGCCGAATTCCTGGAAACGAAGACGGTCACGATGTCGGTGGGCGACCAAGGGTTCTGACGTCAGTCTCCCGCGAATGCTCACTACTGCAAGCGGGGAGATGTCCCCATTGTCGATTCCGATCCGGCCCCGCATGATGTGACGAAACCCTCGTTCGCTGTCGCCCCTTCTTCGGCGCTCGGGGTGTGGGGGACGTTGACCGGTTTCATCCGGTGGGATCTGATCGGTGGGATCAGGTTCGGATGAAATCGGTCAGTTCTCTGCTGAGATCTTCCGTTCTGTTGGTGAAGCGGTGCTCAGGTCGCAGGAGCCGGCGGGCTGGCGAGCGACCCCGGCCTGACGCTGGGCCGGGGCTCTCGGGGCAGACCGAGCACGCGTTCGGACACGATGTTGCGGTTCACTTCGGTCGTGCCGCCCGCGATGGACAACGAGCGTGAGGCCATGAGTTCTCGCGTCGGAACGCCAGCGGTGGCCGCGATGCCGAGGATCTCTGCGCTGACGATCGGGACCATCTGGCTGACGGTTGACCACACGATCTTGATGAGACTCGACTCGGCCCCGGGCGGAAGGTCCTGAGCTGCTCGTGAGACGGCCCGATCGGCGAGGTAGCGGAGTTGTTCGCCGCCGATGTAGAGCTCGGCGAGTCGCTGACGGATGTGAGGGTCGGATGCTCGGCCGTGAACGCGGGCCGTTTCGATGACGGCTTGGATCCTCTGGCGGAGCTGGAGGTGCAGTGCCGCGACTCCGCCGCGTTCGAAGGTCAGGGTGGCCATGGCGACCGTCCACCCGTCGTTCTCTTTGCCGAGGAGGGCAGCGTGAGGGACGTCAACATCATTGAAGAAAAGCTCGCAGAAATCGGCGTCGCCGGTGGCCGTGACGAGCGGTCGGACCTCGATGCCGGGCAGCGCCATATCAACGAGCAGACAGGTGATGCCTCGATGCGACCGCGCGTCGACGTCGGTGCGGACGAGGAGCTCGCACCAGGTGGCGAGGCTGCCGAACGTGGTCCACACCTTCTGGCCGTTGATCCGCCAGCCGTCGTCGGTGGCGATCGCTGCACAGCTGAGCGAGGCGAGGTCGCTGCCGGCGTCGGGCTCGGAGAACCCTTGGCACCAGATGTCGTCGCCGCGCAGCATCGGGCGGAGGAACCGGGAGCGTTGCTCGTCGGTGCCGAACGCCATGATCGAGGGGGCGATGTTGGCGAGGCCGATCGGGTTGAGTGTGATGGGGATGCCGGCGGCCACGCTTTCCTCAGCGAAGACGACCTGCTCCATGACGGTGGCGGCGCGGCCGCCGTGCTCGATGGGCCACGAGATGGCGGCGTATCCAGCGTCAGCGAGGCGATGATTCCAGTGACGGAGCCGCGCGAGTTCGTCGTCGGATGGGCTGCCGCTGAACACCAGCTCGCGGAATTCATCGGTGAAGTTCGTCGCCAGCCAGTCCCGATACTCGGTGCGAAAGGCTTCCGCTTCGGGAGGGTAGGTGAAATCCATGCCGTCGGTGCATCCCTTCCAAAACCTGACGTGTATGTCAGGTTCAGCGTAGTTGCGGCGGGCCGTCCAGTGCCCGAGGTAGTAGGCGGCGACAACAGCCAACGCGTCAGACGGAAACAATCTCAACGTCGGAGCCGAGTGCCTCGGCGAGGCGGGCGAGGTCGGTCACGTCGGAGGTGAAGATCTCGTCGCCGTCGTGCGCCAGGAGCACCACTGCCGCGTCGATGACGTCAGTCATCTCAGCAGCTCCGAGCAAGAGCCCGACTCGTCGACCGAGGGACTCGTCGATCGGTCGAACATCGACCCCTGGCAGAAGTCGAGCCACGTTGGCCCCTCGATCTCGGCCACCTCGCCAGATCTGACCGACGATCCCTCCGTGAGTCGACGGAACGCGCCCGGCCAGGTGTTCTCGCTTCAGCAATGCCATCAAATCGCGGTTCCCGCGTTCGATCTCGAGGAAGGCCCCCGCATCGAGCACGATCATTGTCGTGCCCGGCTCGATGAACCGGTCGACGAGATTTTCGTTCGCTTCGTGCCGCCACGCACGACGATCGCTCGATCTCGAGCTCTTCGTTCGGCTGCCTGGATCTCGTCGGGCGAGATCAGGCCCTGTTCAGCTTCGTAGGCCTGAAGGAATTCCTCGAGGGCGAGCAGTCGACGATCGTGGTCCACTTGCGACTGGAGTGCCCGATTGACCCATTCACTGAGGTTGTCTGCCCGACCGGACGCGACCGCCTTGCGGCCCGCATCCAACACGTCCGAGTCCACCGTCGCGGACAACCGTTCTTTGCTCACACGATCATACTATCAGCATGCCACCATTATGTGTGAAATGGGTTCAGGCACTCTCGCCGCTTCCAACGCACTCTCGGACAAGAACTAGCGCGTCGATTGTTGTCGACTCCGGGGTCGCCCAGTCGACCTCGATGGTTGCCCGAGCAGTAGTGGGAGTGATCTCAGTGTCACGAATCGCCGGGCAGTGATCCCGCCCCGTCTCGTGTGGTGTTTGTGTGAATTGCAGAGAGCGTTTCAGATCACCAAGGGCCGGGATAGCGGCCGGTACTCGTCAATGTCTTCGGAATCTAGGTCCGAGAACGTCGCAGCGTCGCCCTTCATCCAATCGCGCAAGTGATCACACTCCACGAAGAACGTCGTTACGCGGCGGTCGATCTCGATACTCCCGAGTAGGTGCGCCTCGCCGGAATAGATCTCATCCACGTGGTCGAGGGCGTGGAGCACTGTGTGCCACTTTTCGCTCCAAGGCCTGTGATCTCCTCTCGTAACCCTCATGCTCAACTCGCCGACGGCGGCCATCGCCCCTCCGGTTTCGACGGCGGCACCCGCGGTTCTTCGTCGGCCACTGCAGACTTGACAGCACTCGTCGACCGTCTCGTCATGAAGAGTCGAGTTGATGGCCACAACGAGTCGTCGACGATTGCCACCGTGGGTTGCAATATCGGAGTGGTCGACTACAGCGTGAGCTCGGGTCAGACGTTGTTCGGAGCAGGCTGCGGTGAGAGCAACGGCCAGTCGGCTTCCGGGATCTATGTGATGAAACTCGATCCGGGCCGTGCCGAACAGCAGTCGCGTCGGGTGACGGATCGTCAGGGTTACGTGAGATGGAGCCCTGACGGCACCGGCTTTCTGGTCAGTGGCGAGCGGGAACGGCCGATGACCCTGTTCGACGCCAGCGGTCGCGAGATCGGCCAACGCGAGCGGCTGGTCTCACCGTTGTGGCTCCGTTCCGATGCCACGATCAAGCTGGCGGAAGCGGTCGAACCCGAGTTGGTGATCGAGTAGCACCGAGGTCCTGAAGTGACAGTCGATGCGGAAGTGACCCGCTCGTCCGACCGCTCGGGCGCGGGCGCGGGCATCGGGCGCCGGCGCGGGCGCGGGCCGGGTTACCGTCCGGGCACCACGAGCGCGTCGAGGGCGACGGCTCCGGCGAGGCCCTTGGCCCGCTTCTTCGGACGCACCAGGACCGGATTCAAGTCGATCTCGGCGATCTGGCCAGCACCGTCGCCGCCCAGGTCCAATGCCAGGCGTTGCAATGACACGATGACCTTCGCCAGCGCGTCGACATCCGATGCACCAGCACCACGAACGCCTCCCAACATCGCGACGCCCCGCAACTCGTTGAGCATGCGATGCGCTTCGGTGACATCAAACGGCGGAACCCGCATGGCCACGTCGCCCAGGACCTCGACGAACACGCCGCCCAATCCGGCCACGATGGTCGGACCGAAGATCGGATCCGTCGACATGCCCACAACGCACTCCACACCACCACTCACCATCTCCGACACGATCACGCCGTCGATCGGCATGGGCGAACGCTCGAGCAGATCGTTGAACGCGGCCCTCACCTCGGCAGCTGTTCGCAGCCCGACTTTGACGAGGCCCAGCTCGCTCTTGTGGGCCAGGTCCGCGGCACACGCCTTCATCACCACCGGGAACCCGATGCGTTGCGCAGCCTTCACCGCCGCTGTGGCGGACTGGACCAACTCTTCGTCGCTGAAGACGATCCCATAGGACGCCAAGAGCTCCTTCGATTCCCACTCGCTGAGCGACTGGCGCCCTTGGACGAGTTCCCGAGCGGCCGCGGCTGCCGGTTTTGGTCGGGCCGGCACCTTGGCGAACGCCGAGGTGTACTCGGCGCGGAAGGCGTGGAAGTCGCGCCACGCGCGGACGGCCTTCACGCAATTTCCGAACGTCCGGAACACTGCGACCTTCGATGATCCCAACAGGATGTCTCGGTACGCCGCCTCGGTTCCCACCGGCGATCCCCAGATCACGCAGATCGGTTTGTCGGTCGTCTCGGCCACGTCGACCAGATCCTGCGCCAACCGGTCGGACATGGGAGGGAAGGCCCCCGTGATCGGCGCGACCAACACATCGATATCGGGGTCGGCGACCAACACATCGAGGATCTTGCGTCCACGCTCATCGCCGACCGGATGGCCGCCGTTGTCGATGGGGTTCGAGACCCGCAGGTACTCCGGGATCCACTGATGCAACGTCGCCTGCGTGGCATCCGACAAGGTTGGGAGGCGCAACCCGGCCGACGACAACAGATCGCTCATGTGCGCACCGGTGCCACCGCTGATGGCGTACACCGCCACGCCGGGATCGGTGTGCCGAGGAGCTGGCGCTCGACAGAACAACTGCGCCGCGTCGAGCATCTCGTCGAGTCCGTCGAAACGCTGCACCCCGTACTGGCGGAACACGGCGTCGGTCACGTCGTCGGAACCGGTGAGCTTGCCGGTGTGGCTCGACGCCATCGATGCGCCGGCCTCGGTGCGACCCACCTTCACCATGCAGATCGGGGTGCCCGTCACCAACGCGTGATCGGCGGCGAGTTGCACGGTCCGGCCGTCCTTGAATCCTTCGATGTACGCGGCGATCGCGCCGACCTCGGGTCGATCGGCGAAGTAGCGCACGAAGTCGGCGAACTCGAGATCCACTTCGTTGCCGGTCGGCGCCCAATGACTCAACGCAATGCCGATCTCCTGGCTCTGAAAGATGGGGCGACCCTGATGGCCGGACTGGCTGATCAGCGCGATCTTCGGTCCGGGCAGCGTCTCGTCGAACTCTTCGAAGGCATTGAGGTTGGTGTTCGGTCCGAGCAGATGGGTGGCGCCCTCCTCGATCATCGCCGCCACACGGTCCTGCGCACGACGGCCCTCTTCGCCCACCTCGGCAAACCCGGCGCCGAAGGCGACGGCGAAACGCGCTCCGGCTTCGATCGCCGCTGCCAACGAACCCTCGACGTCACCGGTGAGGATGACGGCAAGGTCGATGGTCCCGCCCGCGAGCGAAATCGCGTCGGCAACACTGGCCGCGCACGCCACGCCGCTCACGGTCTCGCGGTTGGGATTGACCGGCACGAAGGTGGCGCCCCGCTTGGTCGCCCATGCTTGGAGACGGGCGGTGATCAGCGTATTGGGACGGCCCGGCGTATCGGAGGCCCCGATGACCACGAGCGATGACGGCGAGAAGAAGCTGTCGAGGTCGACCTCTCGCAGTGTGGTGGGGCGGCCAGAGGAGTCACGATGGGTCGACACGGCACTGATGGTAATCTGACGCCATGTCAGGTCCCAGATTCGACCAACCGATGATCGAGCCGGAATCCGAGGAGTACTGGGATGGGCTCAAGGACGGCAAGCTTCTGATCCGGCGTTGCGCATCGTGCGGGGCCGCCCACCACTACCCCCGACCGTTCTGTCCGGAGTGCTGGAGCGAGGACGTGTCGTGGGAGGAAGCGTCGGGCGACGGAACGCTCTATACCTACTCGACGGTGTATCAGAATGATCTCCCGCCCTTCGGTGAGCAGGTGCCGTACGTGGCGGCCGTCGTCGACTTGGCTGAAGGTCCGCGGGTGATGACCCGGGTCATCGACTGCGATCCGGATCAGCTCGTGATCGGCATGGCACTGCGGTTGCGAACGGTGCCGCTCGATGACGAACTTCACATGACGGCGTTCGTCCCGGCCTGAGTCACCGGGCGCTCCGTCAGCGAACGACGTCGGCGATGATGGCGCGTTCGGCCTCGGTGAGGTGACCCGCTCGGGAGACCGACCTATTGACGGCGCCCGAGATGCGTTCGCCGATGTCGGTCCCGAAACTCGAGTTCACGTGATCGGGGTACGACCCCATGGCGACCATGGCGGCGATCTCGGGCCGCCACCCGAATGCCTCGCAGATCCTCGTGGCGATTGCGGCCGGATTCGAGGTGACGTCGTCGTAGCTGACCATCAGATATCGCGGGTCCGTCGCCGAGTGCGCCGCTGCCAGCATCATCGATGCAGCCCACTCCTGAGCCAACGAACGAACGAACTCAGGTGAACGCTCGCGGTCGTTCCAGCGGGCGTTGAGATGGCTGGCAATCACGTCGACGGGATCGCGGGTCATGTGGATGAAACCGACGCGACGCGGAGCGAACCAGTCGCGCAGCGTCGGCCAGTACAACTCGTTGCCGGGTGTCTTCTCTCCAAAAATGGGTCGGCCCTGATCGACGGCAAAACGATCCAGGAGCTCCACGAAGTAGTCACGAAGCGAGTCGAGGGGAAGCGTGTCGGGCTCGAGTCCCGGGTCGAACTGCGATACCAGCCGTTCGTGGACCTGCGCTGGGGCTTCGTGGTGTTCGATTGCCCGACCCATGCCGAATTCGAAACTGGGAATGGCGACGTCGGGATGTGAGCCAATGATCCGTCGCATGAGACCGGTGCCCGAGCGGGCGGGACCGCCGATGAGGATGATGTCGACGCGGTCGGAGTTCAGGCCATCGACGCTCACGCTGAGACGCCATCCGTGACCGAGGGGACCCGGCCCGTGTCCCAACACAGCCACTCGCGGGCCGTCCGTTTCGCCGCCAACGATCCCTCTCGCGCCAGACTCTGCGCGAGACCAACATCATCCCGGTTCTCGGCCGATTGGCGCGCCACTGCACGGTGCAACGCGCTGGCGCCGAGCGTTCGATCCCACTCGATATGGAACGGCTGCGGCCAAGGCTCCACCTGATCGATGAACGGCGCCAGGCGCTCAGCAGCGGCGGTCAGACGGCCGCCGTTCGTCTGGGACGGTCGCATGAGATCGACCCTGCGCATGAGGTCGGCGCACGTCATCAACGCGTCCAGGTTGTAGTTCGCATAAAAGTAGCCGCGGCTGCGTGATTCTTCGGCCGGCTGGCGTCCGTCGAGTTCAATTTGATCGTCGATCGCATCACGGGCGAGCGGCACCAATTCAAGTGCAGCCGCCAGATCGTCGACTCGGAGCGCCAATGCCAAGCCGGTGGCCAGGCACCATGACGTGTGGTTGTTGCCCCGCTCCAGTTCCTCGATCCACATCGATGATGACAACATCCACGACAGGAACTCCGCCATCCACTCGGTGAGCTGCTCCGAATCATCGGTGGTCCAGGCACCGAGATCGATGAGCAGCCGTTCTGCATCGAGCGCCGCAATGAACGGATGGCAGCGGATGAGCCCCCAGCCGGGTGGCTCGGACCAACCGGGAACCATCGACGAGTAGCGCAGATGCGGCCGCATGGCGGTGTCGGGATGGAGGAACCATCGGCGGAGGATGTCGGCGGCGCGATCGGCATCGGATGCCGAGTCCGTCAACCATGCGTTGAGTGCCAGGGTCAGCGATCCATTGGCCATGTGACGAAGTTGGTTGGCGTCATCGGAACCCGCGACTGATTCAGGGTTGAGATGGCCGTCCCGCAAGATCCACGGGAGGCCATCGGGCGAGAGCGGGTCGGGCCAGAAGTACTCGCTGAGGGTGCAGTAGTCGTGGCGATCCCCGCTCGGCGGCACGGTCGACTTCGACATCACCGTCCACGGTCCGCCGGACGCGGCCCGGGATGCGTCCTCAGACAATCGGCGCAACGACGGCTCCCACCGCGGGTCGGCGGCGGTCGCCTTCACCAGACGGAGCCGCACCGCATCAGCGGTGACGAGCTGGTCAAGAAGCGACAGCGCCGGGGACACGTGCCGAAGGTAGCGCCGCCCCGCCGCCCCATACAGAGAGCGCCTCAGAGTTCATCTCGACGTCGCCGGCGCGTCATCCTTCGTTAGTCGGTGCCGAGGATGAGGGTGCCGTTGGAACAGAACCACCCGCCGGTGCCGGACACGCACGCCAAGGACGCGTCGGGGACCTGTCGTTCGGGAAAGCCGTTGGCCGCGTGATCGCCCCGGAGCTGACGGGTCGCCTCGACCAACAAGAACAACCCGCGCATTCCGGGATGACACGCCGACATGCCACCACCATCGGGGTTCGTCGGCAGCGCGCCACCCAATCGCAGCGCTCCCGATTCGACCAGCGCGCCGCCCTCGCCTTTTTCGCAGAACCCGAGGTCCTCCATGGTCATCAACAGCATGTAGGTGAACGCGTCGTACACGCATGCCACGTCCATGTCAGCAGCGGTGAGCCCCGCCATCGAGAAGGCGCGGGGGCCGGCAACGGCGGCCGGTCCGGTTGTGAAGTCCTTCCACTCGCTCATGGTGGTGTGGCTGACGTTCTGGCCATGGCCGAGGATCCACACGGGGTCCTTGGCGCAGTTCTTTGCCACCTCTTCGCTGGCCAACACAATGGCGCAGCCCCCGTCGGAACGGATACAGCACTGCAGCTTCGTGAAGGGATCAGCGATCATCCGACCCGAGATGACCTCATCGACGGTAATGGGATCGCGGTACATCGCGTCGGGATTGAACCCGGCGTTGTAGCGGGCCGACACTGCCACCTCGGCGAGCTGCTCGATCGTGGTGCCGTACTCGTGCATGTGCCGACGCGCGGCCATCGCGTACTTGGAGATGATGGTGTGGCCATACGGCAACTCGTATTGGATGGGGCCTCGGGCGCCGAAGCTCAGGTTCGCGGTGCGGCGTTTGGCTTTGATGTCGGAGTTGGCGGTTGAGCCGTACACCAACACGATGACCTCGGCGTGACCGGCGGCGATGGCCTCCGCAGCGTGGGCGGCCATGACCTCCCATGTGCCACCACCGACGCCGGTCGAGTCGACCCAGGTGGGGGAGAGGCCCATGTATTCGGCAATCTCGATGGGTTGCAGCGTGCCGAGGCCATTGGACGCCAGGCCGTCGACATCAGCTTTCGTGAGGCCCGCGTCGGCGATCGCCCGTTGGGTGGCCTGGAAGTGCAAGTGATACGGCGTGATGTCCGGAACCTTGCCGGTATCGGACAGTGCTGCGCCCACAATGGCGACTCGACGAGACATGGCTGGCATCGTATCTGACGACCCGTCAGGCCCACCCGATTCGGTCGCGCCGTCCGGTTACATCAGTCGTGGCGCAACGTCGGTCATCCACGCCGACAAGGATTCGTCACTCGGAGCGTCGCGGAACCAGAGGATGAACTCCGAGCACCCGGAATCGACGAACGCCTGCGCCTTCTCGGTGACCTGCTCGACGGTGCCGACCAGATTGTCGCGCACGTAGGGCTCGGGATCGCCGCCCCACAACGGGCCACCCTCCGGTGAGGACAGCCACCTCGCCAGACCAGCTTCGGTGTCGAAGATCCGGCAGTCCGGCCCATGGGTTCTCACTACGCTGTCCGGGTCCCGGCCGATGTCGTTGCAGTAGCCCTCCAGCAACGTCGACTTCCGGCGGAATGCTTCCAGGCCGACTTGCCAGTTGACGGCATCCGCGTGAGCGGCTTCGATCCGCAACGTCACCTGCTCACCGCCTCCGCCGATCCACAATGGCGGTCGGGGTGTCCGGAGCGGTTTCGGATCGCAGTAGGCCCCGTCGAACGTCATGTGCTCGCCGACGAAGGTCACGGTCTCCTCGCTCCACAGTCGCGGAATGACCGTCACCGCTTCACGTAGGGTCGCCAGGCGTTCACCGGCCGAGGGGTAGGTCCACCCGTAGGCCTGATACTCGCGATCGAACCAGCCAGCACCGATCCCGAGAATGAGTCGCCCTCCGCTCATCACGTCGACACAGGCGGCCTCCTTCGCCAGCAGGCCCACGTTGCGATACCCGACACATGTCACCATTTGGCCGAGCTCAATGCGACTCGTCCGTTGCGACAGTCCCGCCAACATCGTGAATGCCTCGAAGCAGTGTGTCGGTTCACGCCGCGGCACTGTCTCGACATGGTCGTAGACCCAGAGGTGGTCGTACCCCAACTGTTCCGCCTGAACCGCCAGCTCGACCGAACGCGCCCAGGCCTCGGCGGCCCCCCAGCCGGTATATTCCAGCTTCCAACCCTGGGGGACGAACGCTCCCGAACGGATCGGATGTGGCGATCTCTGCAGAGCGGTCACGTGAACTCCCAAAACTGGATCTCGATCATCAGGGGCAGTACGAACCCCGCGTAGAAGCTGTGCAGGATGACGGGTCCGTGATCCTCGAACGACGGAGCGATCAGGTCGACGCGACCATCCGCGGCGGCGAACTGTTCGGCTCTCGTCCAGCAGGCATCGAAGTCCCTCTTCGACGAGACGCTCAACCCGTAATGGTCCATGCGCGGTGCGGTCATCGGGTGATCCTCTGCGATGAGGAACACGAACTGGTCCCAGTGCCCGACCGACATGACGAGTCGCCGGTGGTCCTCCGTCATGGTCGGCAACTCCGACATGCCGAAGACCGCTCCGTAGAACGACAGCAGATCCTCGCGACCTGACGGAGCGAGTACCGATGACGGTACGGAGAGGGCAACGTGGTTGAACCGCGGTGGGCCGTCGGCAAATGACGGCTTCATGGTTGCTGGATCGGTCATGTCGCCTCGTTCGATCTGGACTCGGGACTACTGACGAGCGGCACGGCCATGACCTTGCCACCGCGAATTCCCGCCACGAGTTGTGCCATGGCATCGGTGAGTTGATCGAGGGGGACGTCATCAGGCTCGATCAGCAGCGCCACTGGTAACCGGCCCGATTCCAACCACTCGAGGGCCCGCTCGAAGCCATCTGCGTCGTAGTTGAAGGCGCCGCAGATGTTGAGTTCGCAGAGGATGATGCGGTTCGGATCGAACGAGGGCGGCTCGATCCCCGATCCCACGAAGACAAGGGTTCCGCCTCGATCAAGTTGGCTGAGCGAAGCTTCCATCGCCACACGCTTCCCGGAGCATTCGAAGACCACGCCGACCGACTCGGGGTTGATCCGATCCGGCTCAGCATTCGAGAACGTCGTGAGTTCGCTCGGATGGATGACGTCGGAGGCGCCGAGTTCGCGGGCAAGATTCGCGCGGGTCAGGCCGGGTTCGCAGACCGTGATGTTCGTACGTCCCTCGGCCGCAAGTACCGCCAGGATCAGCGCCCCGATCGGACCGGCACCCATGATGAGCACCGGTGTCTCGCGTGCGCGAACCCCAGACCGGTTGATGGCATGCAACGCAATGGCGAGCGGCTCCGCCAGCGCCGCTATCCGGAGCGATACACCGTCGGGTACGCGCCGCAACGATCGGGCATCGATCGACACGAACTGCGCAAAGCCACCATCGAATTGGTCGTCGATGTTGATGGTGGAGCGCTCGCCGCACTGTGTGGGCTCGCCTCGTCGACACGCCCCGCAGGCGCCACACGACGGCTCGGGGCCACCGACGATCCGATCTCCGAGCGACCAGCCTGAAACGCCGTCGCCGACGCCGACGACCACACCCGAATATTCGTGTCCGCCGACGCGACCCGGCCGGCCCCAGCCGTCCATCACCATGTGGAGGTCGGTACCGCACACCCCGCAGTGGCTCACTTCCACGACGACACGACCGGCCACGTTCGGCGGAGTCGGGCGCTGCTCGACCGTCATGCGGCCGATGCCCGCGATGACTCCCACGGTGTGCTCGGACGGGAGCGTCCGTTCGCCAGTGCCTTGGCTGCTCATGTGTCCGCCAGGAAGAAGCTGGCGCTCGCATCGATCTCGTCGGGCGGACCCGAGAAGACGACCTGGCCTCGCTCCAATGACACGACTTCGTGGGCGAGGGCCAAAGCGTGATCGATGTGTTGTTCGACGATCAGCAGCGCCGTGCCCGACGCCAGGATCCGTTCGAGCACCAGATACACCTCGGTGGTGATGATGGGAGCGAGACCGAGGCTGAGTTCGTCGGCGATCATGAGCTTCGGTTCGACGATCAGGACCCGCGCCAGGGTGAGCATTCGTTGTTCGCCGCCCGACAACGACCCAGCGTTCTGCGTGCGGCGATCCGACAGCTTCGGAAACAACTCGTACGCCCGCTCGAGGGCTCCGCGAACCCCGCGCCGCCCGAACCGGGCCCGGAACGACAGGGTGAGGTTCTCGTCGACGCTGAGTGTTCCGAACACGGATCGGCCTTCGGGCGCGTGGGCGATGCCCGCCCGGGCGAATTCGTGGGCAGGCCGACCGGCCATGTCGATCCCGTTCACCCGGATGGCGCCGCTGGTGGGCACCACGAGGCCGGACGCGACCCGCGCCACGGTCGTCTTGCCGGACCCGTTCGGGCCGATGAGCGCCGTGGCGGATCCGGCACCGATGCTCATCGACACGCCGAACAACGCTCGGAATTGTCCGTAGCCAGCGTCGATGTCGACCAGTTCGAGCAGTGGTTCGGTCATGTCCCGACGCCCAGCCCGAGATACGCGATGCGCACGGCATCGGACGCAAGTACCTCGTCGGTCGGGCCCGAGGCGATCAGTACTCCACAGTCGAGGACCGAGATGCGCTGGGCGAGTCGGGCCACCAACGGAACATCGTGTTCGACCAACAGTATGGCGGTGCTCCGCTCGGCCTGAACCTTCAGAAGTACTTGGCCCATGTCGTTGGTTTCTGTGACGTCAAGGCCACTCGATGGTTCGTCGAGGAACAGCAGTGAGGGTCGGCACATGAGCGCGCGACCCAGTTCGACGACACGCCCTTTGCCCAATGAGAGCGACTCGGCAGCTCGGTCTGCAACCGGTGTGAGATCCAGCAGATCGAGGGTCATCTCGGCGTCGTGGAGTTCCTCGTCGGTGGGTTTCGAACGGTTCGTGAGATCACGGAGCAGCCCGCCGTTTGATGTGCGGGCGCGGGCCGCGACGAGAAGATGCTCACGGACGGTCATCCCGGTGAACAGCTCGATCCGTTGGAAGGTTCGTGCCATCCCCAGTCGACAACGGCGATGCACTGCCATTCCCGCCAAGTCATTGCCGTCGAATCGTATGTCGCCGCTGTCGGGGTGAAGCAGCCCCAGCAGGCAATTGAAGAAGGTGGTCTTGCCGGCACCATTCGGCCCGATGAGTGCGACCAACTCGCCGGCGTTGACGTCGATCGAGACATTGTCGAGCGCGTTGATGCCGCTGAATCGCTTCGTCACATCGCGCGCCTGGAGGAGCGAGGTGAGCGGTGCGCTGGTCATGGCGTCACCTCGCTGAGGGGAGCGGGTTCTGCCGCCACCCGCTGAGCACGGCGATCCACACGGGCAATGATTCGATTGAGCGACGCAGTGGTCTGGAACTCGATGATGCCTTCAGGGTGTTTGGCGTACGTGAACGCACCGATTCCGAAGAGGATGAACGCGATGCCCTGGCCCCAGGATGCGTCCGGGAGTTCCATGAGCGAACGGGTGATTCCGCCCGTCCCCGGATTCGATTCCAGAAAGTGTCCAGGCCAGGCGAACAGCAGATCGAGCAATTTCGGGAAGACAAAGAACGTGATCCCCGAGGTGAGGGCGGCCTGCACCGATCGTGAACCGGCGGTAACCACCATGACCAACCAGATCAACCCGAAGATGAACACGAAGTTGGCGTCATAGTTCGCCTGTTCGTAGTACGACGCAATGAGCCCGCCGCCGAATCCAGCGATCCCGGCGGACAGGACAAATGCCACCAGCTTGGGGCGGGCGGGGCTGATCCCGATGGAGGCGGCCGCAGCCGGGCTGCCGCGCAGGGCATCGAGGTAACGGCCGGTGGTTCCTCGACGGACCAGGATCACGCCGACGCTGATGATCGCCGAGGCAACCATGACGAGCAGCAGGAAGTTGCGATCATCGGCGAAGTCGATCGACCCGATGAGCGGGCGGGGAACCTTCAAGGGCACTGACCCCCCTCCGACCCATTCGAGGGGGCGAAGCGTGCGCTCGAAGAAGATGGCGAACGCGAGTGTGGCGAGCGCCGCGTAGACCGACGGCAATCGGATCACGGGGATCGCGACGATCGCCCCGACCGCGGCGGCCCCGACCGACGCAATGAGCATCGCCAGGAGCACCGACATGCCGGTGTGGTTCACGAGCTGCGCCGTGCCGAAAGCGCCGATCGCCGCAAAGGTCGCCTGGCAGAGCGACACTGTGCCCCCGACGCCGGTCATCATCACCATCGACAGCATGATGATGCCGAGACAACTTCCGGCGACCACGAAACCGAGCCATTGTGGATCGAGCACGTTCCAGCAGAGGTACAGTCCGACGCCGATCACGATGAGGCCGAAGACCCGGGTGCCGGTGGTCATCCAGGGTGGGCGAAGCATCTCGACGGGGACTGGCGGTG
This sequence comes from Acidimicrobiales bacterium, assembly GCA_038245795.1. Lineage (GTDB taxonomy): Bacteria > Actinomycetota > Acidimicrobiia > Acidimicrobiales > Microtrichaceae > JBBRSC01. Next base: position 1,846 of record JBBRSC010000010.1, on the reverse strand, counting down.
GAGGATCGACGCCGGCCAACGGATCCGACACCTCCCCGGCGAACGTGATGTCCTGACGTTTCAACTTGGCGATGACGAGCCGACCGATCACGAGCGCCAACAACACAATGAAGGGCAACGATGGTCGGACCGCAGTGGCGAGTTCGGAGTTGGCGGGCAGGAATCCGGTCAGCTCGGCCTGGGTCATGCCCAGGACCAGTCCGCCGACGAACGTCCACGGAATGGATGTCAGATTTCCGAAGACCGCAGCGGCCAGCGCAGCGACCAGCAACGTGAAGAAGTCCTGATCGACCAGCTGGCTGAAAAGCGGTGCGATCAGTACGCCGCACAGGCCCGCAATGGTCGAGGACAACATCCAGCCCGCCATGCTGACCCGCTCTGCATCGACTCCCTGGAGTTCCGCCAACCGGGGGCTCTCGACGACTGCCCGCATTCGAAGTCCGAGCGCCGAGTACCGGAACAGAATGAACATCGCGATCACGATGATGATGGTCGCCAGGATGGTCGGGATCTGGGCGGCGTCGAGGCTGAATCGGGAGTTCGCGGGCCAGATGAACTGGTCGGACCGCTTGACGTTCCAGAGGAGCGGGGGATTGTTCTGTGGTTTGGAGCCGAACCCGAACGCAAGCTTCACCATCTCGGGGATGGCGATGAGGAGACCCAACGAGGTGATGAGCTTCGCCAGCGGGGAGGCGGTGCGCAGGTATCGGTACAACACGCGGTCGAGGAGGAATCCCATGAGCGGTCCGACCACCAGGATCGCCACTACGGCGGAGGGGATGAGATCCCATTTCCACTCCTTGCGGGTCAAGAAGAACACGGCCGCCGATACATAGGCCTGCGCGCTGAATGCCAAGTTGAAGACGCCGGAGGTCTTGTAGTTGAGGACGAGGCCGACAGCAAGCAGCGCGAAGACGCATCCGAACGGCAGTCCCCGGAGTGCGTATTCGAAGAAGTCGCCGACCATGTCAGATTCGGTATGTCAGGGTGCCGGGATCAGCTGCTGAAGAAGCTGCGCAGATTGGTGGGATCGCTACCGTCGATGCACAGGAACGGTTTGCCTGGCTCGGAGTAGTCCGGAGAGAACGCCGATCCCTTGATGACCGACACGAACGAACACGACTCCGTGGCCTTGTCGCGCTCGCTGTGGGCCTTGGTCCAGTTCACACCGTGTGCCAAGCCGTTGCCCTTGTAGTCGGTGATGCTGTTGATGGCGTCGATCAGTTTCTGCTGGTCGAAATTCGGACCCGCCAGACGGAGGCCGGTCACGAGGAGATCGGCGTTCAACCAGGCAGACAGGCTGTTCTCCGACGGTTCCACTCCCGCCTTCTTGACCGCCGCGAGGTACTCCTTGAGTCCGGCGGGTTGGTCGGCTTCGGGAAGCTCCCACTGCGGGAAGTCGGTCCGGACAAACGAACCCTCGAAGAGGTCGCCGAACTCGGCGACGAACTCGTGGTCGTAGCCGTTCGGCAGGTACTGCTTTGCCGGGAGGTTCTGTTTCTTGGTTTCCTTGGCCAGTGCAACGACGGCCGCGGTGTCCATGCAGGTGGTGATGAGATCAACTCCAGCGTCCTTCATCTTGGACACCTGTACGGAGAAGTCCGTCGTCCCGTAACTGATCGCCTGGTCGACGAAACCGACCGACGCTCCGCCGGACCCGCTGCCGTAGACCTCGAAACTCTTCTTGACGCCGTCGGCGCACAACGAGGACTGCGGCACGCCGTACGCGAGCACGCCGATCTTCTGTGCGCCGGTTGTCTTCGCCAGCCACGGGAGGAACGGCGAGTCACAGGCAAAGCAGAGGAACGACCCGGTCTGACCAAACAAGTTCTTCTTGGGGATGGCA
>JBBRSC010000009.1:0-27661 GCA_038245795.1 Acidimicrobiales bacterium | reverse complement strand
TGGTGATGGCACCGAGAAACCGGTGCAGATCGAGCAACCACTTGGGAAGAGAGCGTCGCTTGATGACGCGGGTCGACAGCAACAATCCCCAGATGACCGATGCCCCAGAGGCGATGAGGGTGACGATTCCACTCGAACGGGCGAGGTACCACCAGATCTGATCAGGCATGCGCGTGCTCGGCTTCGCTCTCGACGGCGTTCCAGAGACTGGACTCTGTCGATCGCTGGATCTCCGATGCGGAAACGACGGCACCGAGGCGTTCAGCTCGGTCAGCGGTGAGCCAATCGTCGCCTCGGGCGGTCGAGATGATGGCCGCGGTGGCGAGTGCTTCGGCCCACCAACCCATCCCGGCGATCACGGTCGCTAGGAGGTCACGTGGCACAGGAAGACCGGTCGCCGGATCGAGGATGTGGTGTCGCAGGGTGCCACCGACGGTCCAGCGTCGAGCACGGGTGTCGGAGGTGGCGACTGCGCCGTCGTTCATCTCGATGACCCGCTCGGGCTCGCAGTCGCTGGCGGGAATATCGATGCGCCATGTGTTGCCGTCCGGCGCGTTTCCGCGGGTCACGATGTCCCCACCAATCTCCACGAGCACGCCGTCGGCCCCGGACTCCATTGCTTCCCGAGCGCTGATGTCGCCCGCGAGACCTTTGCCGAGCCCGCCGGCATCGAGGTGGACGCCAGTCGACAGGAGGACTGCCGAAGCCTTCGGGAACAGGACAATGTCCCCCGTCGCCGGAGCCCCGTCGAAGATCTGATCGCTGATGTCTCTGTCGCTGATGTCTCTGTCGCTGATGTCTCTGTCGCCGGACAGCTCGCGATAGGTCCGGTCGTACCCGAGGTCGACAATCCGATCATGGAGGGTCGGGTCGAAACGCCCACCGGTCAGGCGGCGGGCCGAGACAAGGTGCTCGACCAGGACAAACAACGACCCCGACACCTGGGTGACGGTGCCTGCGGCGGCGTTGAGTCGGCACAGCTCGCTGTCGGGACGGAACCTGCTCCACGATGCCTCGAGACGCTCGAGACGCTCGAAGAGACCCTCGGCAGACTGGCTCCCACCGTGCACAATGATGCTCGCAGTGGTGCCCATCACGCGCCGCTCGGCCCGATGGATCATCCGTTCGAGCCCCGAGTCGTGGCGTGGCTGATTTGCGGTTTCGGCGGCAGAGGCCGCGGCTGGACCTGCACCTGTGGCTGCGGTGTCTGTGGTCGCGGCACCTGCGGATACACAGGAGCAACCGCTGCGGGGGCCGTGGTCGGCGCTGCGCCCGGCTTCGGCTTGTGTCGAACCTTGACCGTCACGGACGGAGCGGGCGGGGGCAGAACGGGGATCTGAGCCTGCTCGTATTGGCCGGTCGTCAGGTCGGAGAGTTGCGTGTCGGACGTCGTTGCAGCGGCGGGATGCACGAACTGGAGGTAACCCGTGATGCCGATCGTTCCCGCCGTTGCGAGGGCAGCGGTCGCCCATCGGGAACGCTGCGCGGCGTGACGTTTCCTCGGTCTGTCAGTCGTCTGCATCGTGGCCCTCGGGCTTCTCGTGCGACTCGCTGACATCGGGGCCTTTCGTGTCGTGCGACTCGCTGACATCGGGGCCTTTCGTGTCGTGCGACTCGCTGACACCGGGGGCCCTGGTGTCAATTGGTTCGTTGACATCGGGGGTCAACGTGGCATCGTCCTTGTCCTCGGACGGTGCGCCCGTTGTCGGAGAGGTTGATTCAACCGTGCTGGTGGTCAACGCAGTCGTGGTGGGGGCGAGGAGCGCCGCCGTCGGCTGGAAGGTGCCCGGCCCCTCGGCGCTCGTCGGGTCGGACATGATGCCAACGCTCACTGCGATGGCGGCGATCAGCGCCGCCGACAGCAGGAGTCCAGCGGCAGTCTTGATGATGGTCGGTCGAGCCATGATGCTTCTCCTGGGGTGGTTGGAACACCTCAAAAGGTACGCGGACCAGGTCAAGAGCAGGTGAAGGGGATGGCAAAGGATTGGCAAAGATCGGCTGCCAGCGGGTGCGTATGGGCCATGGTTGGGGGGTGCGGCTGCTCCTGATCGAAGACGACACGACCATTGCGGTGCCCTTGGCGGATGGGTTGAGGCGATCCGGCTTCGAGGTTGATGCACACGGAACAGCGGCCGCCGGACTGTTGGCCCTCGGCGACGCGGATCTGGTGCTGTTGGACCTGGGGCTTCCCGATCTGGACGGATCCGAGGTCTGTCGTCGCATCCGGGCGACCTCGAACATCCCGATCATCGTGATCAGCGCCCGAAGTGAGGAAATCGACCGTGTGTTGCTGCTCGAGTCCGGTGCGGACGACTATCTCGTCAAACCGTTCGGTACCCGGGAACTCGTCGCGCGGATCCGGGCGGTCACCCGACGGACCGAGGTTGGGTCGTTGGAGGAAGCGACGCGAACCCTGGGACCCCTGGTGATCGACCTGGCGGCTCACCGAGTCCACCTCGCGAGCGAGGAACTGGATCTGACGCCCAAGGAGTTCGACCTTCTGGTCCATCTCTCGTCGGACATCGGAGTCATTCAGCGACGCCGGGAGATCCTCGAGTCAGTCTGGGACGAGCACTGGTATGGCCCGACCAAGACACTCGACGTGCACATTGCCGCCCTCCGCCGGAAGCTCGGCGACCCGGCGTGGATCGAAACCGTGCGAGGCGTCGGGTATCGATTCAGGGTGCCAACGTGACCCGTCGCATCCTCGTCAGCTACCTGATGATGACGCTGTTCATTCTCATCATGCTGATCATTCCGCTCGGTCGAATCTTCTCCGGCCGCGAGCGGGATCGGTTGCTGACCGCCATCGAACGCGACAGTCGTGTCCTGGCAGCCGAAGCCGACGACGCGTTCGAGAACAACAACTTCAATCTGATTCCGCCGCTGGTGGACCGCTACGTTCAGCAGACCGGTGGGCGAGTGGTGATGGTCGACGCGCAGGGGCAGTCGGTGATCGATTCCGACAATCGCGGCGGCGCGTCACGCGACTTCTCGACCCGACCCGAAATTGTCGCGGCGCTCCGGGGTGAGTACAGCATCGGGGAGCGTTCGTCCGCCACGCTCGGCAGCTCCCTCGTCTACGTCGCCGTCCCCGTCGTGCGCGAGGGGGCAGTGCTGGGCGCGGTTCGCGTGAGCTACCCCACGACAACCGTCGACCAGCGAACCCGTCGGGTCTGGATTCAACTCGTCTCCCTTGGCGGGATCGTGCTGGCGGTCGTGGGCCTCGCCGGATGGTTCATTGCATCGACCCTCGCACGCCCGGTTCGGGAACTGGAGGCCACGGCGGACACGTTGGCATCGGGGGAGCTGTCGGCACGGGTGGCCGCCCGCCATGGGCCACCGGACCTGCTCCGTGTCGCCCGTGCGTTCAACACAATGGCTGATGCCAATCAGGGTCTGATTGAATCTCAACGGGCCTTTCTCGCGGATGCCTCACACCAGCTGCGGACCCCTTTGACGGCCCTCCGCCTCCGGCTCGAAGGACTCTCAGAAAACGGTGACGACTCGCTGGCCAATCGATCCGATTCTGGCGCGGTGGAGGCGGCGATGACCGAGGTCGACCGGTTGTCGGAACTCGTGGACGCGTTGCTCGCGATGGCGCGACTCGACGCCAAACCGGGCTCCCTGACGACGGTCGATATTGGTGTTGTGGCGGCCGAACGGGCCGCCACCTGGAGCCCATTCGCCGACGAACGCGAGGTGGCGTTGGTCGTCGAGAATCATGGATCCGGTGGGATGGCACGGGTGGTGGAGGGAGGTCTTGAGCAGATGCTCGACAACCTCATCGCCAACGCGGTCGAGGTGTCGTCGCCAGGGTCCACGATCACGGTTGAAGTCGACCGAGACAACGGTGGCTCCATGATGACCGTGGCCGTGAGCGATGAGGGTCCCGGGCTGACCGAGTCCCAGATGTCGCGGGCATTCGATCGCTTCTGGAGAGGACCGAACCCCAGCGATGGTGGGAGCGGGCTCGGCCTGGCGATCGTTCGTCGCCTCGCTGAGACATCGGGTGGCAGGGCGTCGATGGAGCGAAGTAGTGGCGGAGGTCTACGGGTCAAGGTGACGTTGCCCGTTGCGCATCGCGCCGGCTGAGCTGCTGTGGGCGACGTTGCGTGACCGACGTTGGCCGACGCGGCGTCAGCCGATCTGGTAGCCAACGTTGTGCGAATCGCAACACCCGCGATCGTGAGAACGGGGAGCGAACGATGACCGCCACGGTGGACCTGGAGATCGACGGCGACATCGCCATCATCACCAACAACAATCCGGACGATCACAACGCGTTCGATGACGACATGGATGCTCAACTCTTCGACATCCTCGGCCAACTGACAGCCCGACCCGAGATCCGCGCAGTCATTTGGCGGGGAAATGGACCGTCGTTCTCGTCGGGCCGCGCGGTGTCGAGCATCGGCACCAACCCTGATGGCATGTCGCATCACGGCCTGATGCGCCGCGGTCATGCCGGTATCCAACAGCTCTGGGACATCGACGCGCCGGTCGTGGTCGCGTGTCACGGCTGGGTGATCGGTGCCTCGTTTCAACGGGCGCTGTTGTGCGACATCCGGATCGCCGCCGAGGACGCCAAGTTCCGCTTGCCGGAAACACGGCACGGGGTCATCCCCGACACGGGGGGCATGGGCGTGTTGTTCCAGATGGCCGGCCACGGGGTGGTGTCCGACATGGTGCTGACCAACCGGGTCCTCAACGCCGAGGAGGCGTTGGCCCATGGCATCGTGAGTCGTGTCGTTCCGCCGGAAGAACTCGATGCCACCGTTCGGGCCATGGCTGAGCAGATCGTGGCCGCCCCCAGGCTCACCATTCGCATGGCGCGTGAGGTGATCCGTCATCTGTCGCTCCCTGAGCTTCGTTCTTCGATGGCCGATGAGCTCGTGTATCAGACGTTCATCAATCGCAGCGACGATGCGGCCGAGTTCCGTTCGGCGCGCGCCGATGGCCGACCAGCGCACTACACGGGGAGCTGACCATGACACGCGAACGCCCTTATCTCCCGGGCCTGCGACCGCCGCCACCTGTTGGCGCCAGCGCGCTTCCGGCGGGCACCTTCGATGGCCAGACCGTGTTCGCGACCGGTGCGGGCACTGGTCTCGGGAAGGCAGTGGCCGCCGAGTTCGGGCGGCTGGGAGCCGCCATCGTGATCGCCAGCCGGAACCCGGTCCATCTCCAGGCGGGCGTCGAATCGATCGAGGCAATCGGGGCCCGCGTGCTCGCTGTGCAGTGCGATATCCGGGAGCCCGACGAGATCACCGCCGCCTTCGACCAGGCCGAGGCAACCGATGGGTTCGGTCTCCCCGACGTGCTCATCAACAACGCGGCGGCCAACTTTCCGGCGCCCGCCGAGGACCTGTCGCCCAACGGATGGCGCACCGTGGTCGACATCACCTTGAACGGAACCTATTTCTGCTGTCGTGAGTTCGGGCGGCGTCACCTGGCGATCGGCACTCCGGGCTCGATCGTCAACATCGGCGCGACGTACGCCTGGACGGGTGGACCAGGGTTCGCTCATTCGGCAGCAGCGAAGGCCGGCGTGAAGAACCTCACGGAGAGTCTGGCGGTGGAATGGGGACCGTACGGGATCCAGGTCAACTCGCTGGTCCCGGGCCTCTTTCCCCACGAAGACATGACCGCCGACATCGTCAGCAACCTGGAACGGACGTTGGACAAGGACGTCTGTCAGCCGGCGATGCGTGTCGGTCAACGGCAGGAGCTGGGCTGGGCGGCGACGTTCTTGGCGTCGCCCTACGCCCGGTTCATCTCCGGTCACACCTTGGTGGTCGACGGCGCCAACTGGCAGCGACGATCGATGACGAATCCGCCAGTGGTCCCGATCCGCGAGCAGATGGGGCGGGGAGCCTTCGATCCGAACCCGCCACCCCGCTGACGGCCTCCATCGGCGGTCATCTACATTCTTGGCCGTGAAGAAGCGTGTTGTCATCGGTGTCATCGTCGTAGGGGTCCTCGCTGTCGGCGGGTATGTGCTCGTCGACAACGTGACCTCGACCACCGCCGACGAGGCGTTCACCCTCGACACGGTCAAGCCGTCGGGCGACGGCACCGTCGTGGCGCCGGCTGGACTCGCGGACTTCGCCGGCACCTGGGCAGCTAGTGACTCCTCAGAGGCCGGGTACCGAATGAACGAGGACACCACCATTGGGGCCCAAGTCGTCACCGCTCGAACTACCAAGGTCACTGGTACGGCTGAACTGACCGCCGATGCGTTGTCCTCGACGAAGATCACCGTCGGACTCGCCGGACTCACGTCAGACCAGTCGCTCCGAGACACCGCCGTGCGCAGCATTTATCTCAAGACCGACGACTTTCCGTCCGCGATTTTCGAGCAGTCGACGCCAGTTTCGATTGCGACGGTTCCCGCAACGGGGACACCGCTGATGATGTCGGTCCCGGGCAACCTGACACTGAAGGGCACCACGAAACCGGTCACCGCTCAATTGCAAGCGATCGCCGGCAACGGCGTGATCAACATCGTTGGCACTGTCGATTTGAAGCTCACCGACTTCGGCGTCGACCCTCCGAACATTCCGGGTTTGGCGACCGTCAAGGACGACGCCATGATCGAGTTCAAACTCGAATTGAAGCGTCAGTAGGCACTTCGCGACGTCGAGCGGGCGAGGTCGGCCGATCATGCCTAGTCTCCCGAGCACGACGGCCACCGGAATCGCCCGACGGGCCGGGAAAGCGGGGAATCATGTCTCGTCGATCAATCGCCCTCCTCACGCTGGTGGCTCTCGTGTCGACCGGCTGCATCAACGGCGTGAAGGCTGGCGCCCGCTGCCGGACCACCGACTTCGGTGCTGATGCCACGTTCGTTTTGAAGTGCCAGCGGGGCCGCTGGGTGCGGGCGGCGAACAAGGTGCAGGTCGCGCAGCTGGTCATCGCCATCATCGAGGCGCAACGATCGACCGTTCCCAACGTGGTCGGGCAATCCACCGGGAGCGCCTCGGCTGCACTGACGGGTGCCGGACTGGGCGTTGGTACGGTGACCGCAGCGGTGTCGTCGACGGCGCCTGGGACGGTTCTGGCAACCGAACCCGCGGCGGGATCCCGCGCAAACCGGGGCACCAAGGTGAGTGTCACGACCAGCAACGGACGCGGCGTGAAGGTGATGGCCACGGGCAACGCCCACTCATGCGCGGTCATTGGCACCGGCGAAGTTCGCTGTTGGGGATACAACATCTACGGCCAGCTGGGTGACAACTCGACGACGAATTCCGCCGCGCCGGTGACGGTCGTCGGACTCACTGGGGCCACGGCGGTTGACGTCTTCGATGGTCACTCCTGCGCGATCGTCGCTGGCGGCGCAGTGAAATGCTGGGGATTCAACGGCTATGGCCAGCTCGGTAACGGCACGACGGTTCGCTCATCGGTTCCCGTCCCCGTGACCGGAATCACCAACGCGATCGCCGTTGGCGTCGGAGCGTCGTTCTCGTGCGCGCTGATCTTGGGCGGCACTGTGAAGTGTTGGGGACAGAACGGGGTGGGGCAACTTGGTGACGGAACCACGACTCAGTCACTCGTTCCGGTGGCCGTCTCGACAATCAACGATGCCGTCTCGATCGGGCTCGGCACTGCGTACGGCTGTGTCATCGTGACATCTCTGGCGGTGAAATGCTGGGGTTACGGTGGCCAAGGAGAGCTCGGCAACGCCTCGACAGCGGGATCACTGACACCGGTATCCGCCACGGGAGTCACGGGGGCCACGTCGTTCGCCGGATTTGAACAAGGATGTGTGATTGTCGCGGCCGGCGCCGTGAGATGTTGGGGATACAACTCTGCGGGCCAAGTGGGCGACGGGAGCACGACCAACTCGTTGGAAGCCATCGGTACCGGGTTGACCGGCGCCACGTCGGTCGGGGTCGGCGACGGCACTACGTGCGCGACCTTCGGTGATGGCAGTGCGAAGTGTTGGGGGCTCAACAATTTGGGTCAGCTGGGAACTGGCAACACGACCAATTCACTGACGCCAGTGACGGTGATCGGGCTGTCTGGCGCTACATCAGTTGCCCCCGGCGGGGGGCACACGTGCGCTGTCACATCGTCGGGACTGACCTCGGGGCTCGTCAAGTGTTGGGGCCGAAACGACATCGGCGAGCTCGGCAACGGCAGTTTGGTCAATTCATCGGCGCCGGTGTCCGTCGTTGGGATGTGACGTCTGGACTTGATGTCCGGTGAACAGACGACCTGGGGTGTCCTGGCCGTCCAGATGACGCTCGACACTCGCTGTCACACCCCATGGGCATCATGGTTTCTGCACAACGACATGTGCCCCGGTGGGGCCCATGTCTGAGTGTGAGGCCGGGATGGGATGATCGCCCCCATCCCATCCCGGCATCCCGAGTTGGTCTCCCAACTGGGGGATATCCTAGAACAGATTGTTCCGAATGTCGAACACATGTTCTATTACACCGGAATCACCGAGTCATGGCGCACATGAGAGTTACGTAGCGAGAAGAATTTCATCGGCTGCGCATCCGTCGGTGATGATCGGCGGCGTTGTCGCCCTGTCATTCGGCACCGCCACAACATTGGTTCTGGGGTGGCACAACCTCAGCAGCGCCATGTCGTTGAACACCCCGGGCGAGTGGGCGGACAACATCGACGTTGATGACGCGCTCGTCGAATCCAACCAGGGCGCGCGCTGAGGCACCGTCCGTCCGGTGACAGTTGTCCGCGTCGGCGATTCACGTCGTTGCGTCGGGCTAGCTTTCTGCACACTGGGCGCAACTTCACGTGAACCTGGCAGCCGGGTTCGGTTGGTCGCCCGAGGGAGTCAAGGAGGATCGACGTGTTGCTGATCACGCTGGGAACGGGAAGCCCCATTCCCGATGCCAATCGTGCGGGGCCCGCCACGCTGGTACGGGCCGCAGGACGAGACCTGCTCTTCGATTGCGGTCGAGGGGTACTCATGAGGGCAGCGGCGGCGATGAGCGGCCCCGTCGCGTTCGACACCGTCTTTCTGACCCACCTCCACAGCGATCACGTCACGGATTTCAACGACATCGTGACCATGCGATGGGCCATGTCCCCGACCCCGAATCCGCTCCGAGTGGTGGGACCCGTTGGCACCCAACAGTTCGTCGACCGCACGATGGAGATGTTGCGTGATGACATCGGGTATCGGCTCGCCCATCATGCCGATCTCAATTGGCAACCGATCTGCGAGGTGACCGAGGTGTCCGACGGCGTGGTGTCTGACGATGGAACGGTGCGCATCGTTGCCGCCCCGACTGATCATTCGCCCGTTCATCCGACGATCGGATACCGCGTCGAAGCTGACGGCCGATCACTGGCGATCGCAGGCGACACCGTTCCCTGCGAGGGGCTCGATCGACTCTGCGAAGGCGTCGACGTCTACGTCCAGACGGTGATCCGACGGGCGCTCGTCGAGGCCGTCCCGTTCCCGCGACTCCAAGACATCCTCGACTATCACTCCAGTATCGAAGATGCCGCGGCGACCGCTGCCCGGTGTGGCGTGGGCACCCTTGTCATGACCCACCTCGTGCCGGCGCCGTGGCCCGGAACCGAACATGAGTGGTTGGCCGAGGCCGCCGCCGGATTCGATGGGCACGTGGTGTTGGCCGAGGACTTGTGGGAGCAGGAAGTCTGAATCAGCGAGCGGCCTGCGGGAGGAGCAGAAGTGGTCGCGTAGAGTTACCCTCTGCGATGCCCCCTTCTTTCGAGCGACCAAACGAACGTGGCGCCTTTCGGGTCGACGCGTCGGTGCGAGTCCTTGTGGAAGCGGGGACTCCGTCGCTGCTCGCCGTTCGAATGACACCAGTGCCCGGACTGAGCCAGGCCGTCGAACGAGATCGGCTGATGGTCGACGACATCGAGATCGAGGTGTCCGACAGCAGCGGTCTGGCGCGTGCTTCGATCGACGGAACGCCCTCGGCGATCACGTTCGATGGTCGCGTTCAACTTCTCACGTCGCCCGACACCGGACCATTGGCGTTCGATGAACTCGTCCGCTGGCTGACACCCAGTCGTTTCTGCCCGTCGGACCGGATGGCCGGTTTCGCTCGCACGCAGTTCGGAGTGAGCGGGCTCAACGTGATCGAACGCGTCGCCGAGTTCGTGAACGAGCGCGTGCTTTACGAACGGAACTCCTCGATGTCGTACACCGATGCACTCGACACGCTCACGCTCTCGGTGGGCGTGTGTCGCGACTTCGCGCACTTGATGATCTCGTTGCTCCGCGCACTCGGCATTCCTGCGCGGTATCTCGCGGTCTACGCACCCGGGCTCGAACCGCCCGATTTCCATGCGGTCGTCGAGGCGCACGATGGAGTCCGTTGGCGGGTCGTCGACCCCAGCGGACTCTCGGACCCGACCGTGTGTGTCACCATCTGCCACGGCCACGACAGCGCCGATACCCCGTTCCTGAGCGTGTTGTCGGGGTGGGCGCCGATTGAATCGGTCGAGGTTGCAGCAACGATCGTTGGCTGAACTCTCGGTGACCGAGTGCCGCGCCCGGCGCGGGTCATGTCGGTTCGGTGAGTTGGCCGTCGTCGACGATCCAGGTGCGGTTGACTCGCAGGGCGCTGAGCAAGCGGCGGTCGTGCGAGATCACGAGCAGCGTTCCGTCGTACGCATCGATGGCCTGCTCCAATTGTTCGATGGCTGCCACATCGAGATGGTTTGTCGGTTCATCCAGCACCAGAAGGTTGACGCCTCGGGCTTGGAGGAGCGCCAGCGCCGCACGGGTGCGTTCGCCCGCCGACAGGGTGGCGGCGGTCCGATGCACATGCTCGGCGCCCAAGCCGAACTTGGCGAGCAAGGTCCGTACCTCGGGGTCGGTCAACTCGCGGCACGCCGCTCCGAATGCCACGGCGAGGGTTTCGTCGCCGAGGAACGTGCCCCGTGCCTGATCGATCTCGCCCACGGTGACACCCGAACCGAGCGTGCCGCTGCCAGCGTCGAACGCCAGGCGTCCCAACAGTGCGGACACCAATGTCGATTTTCCCGATCCGTTGGCGCCGAGCACGGCCACCCGATCACCACGGTCCAGTTGCAGCGTGAGCGGGCCGAACACAAACGACCCGCGGCGAACCTCAGCCTGATTGAGCACCGCGACGACCGACCCCGAGGACGGGCCCGCGACAATTGACATCTGCAGTGCCCATTCTTTTCGGGGCTCCTCGACGACGTCCAGTCGTTCCATCATTCGGTCCGTCTGCCGCGCCTTAGCGGCCTGCTTCTCGCTCGTCTCCGCTTTGAAGTTCTTCCCGATCTTGTCCCGGTCCGTTGCCTTGCGACGGGCGTTGCGGACTCCCGTATCGGCCCAGTCGCGCTGGGTTCGTGCGCGTTCCGTGAGCTTCGACACCGTCCCTGCGTACTCGTCATAGCGCTCGCGGGCTTGGCGTCGTGCGTGTTCTCGCTCGTCGACATACGAGTCGTAGCCACCACCGAATAGATGCACCGAGCGTTGGTGCATATCGAGCTCCAACACTTTGGTGACGGTGCGGGCCAGAAATTCACGGTCGTGGCTGACCAGGACCACGCCGACACGCGTCCGCAGGACGAACTGTTCGAGTTGCTCCAGTCCCGCAAGATCGAGGTCGTTGGTGGGCTCGTCGAGCAGGATCAGATCGAAGCGACTCAGCAGCATCGATGCCAAACCGCATCGAGCCACCTGTCCACCCGACAATGCCGTCATTTCCAACTCCAACGAGACGTCGAGTCCGATCTCGGCGGTGACCTGGGCGACTCGCTCGTCGAAGTCGGCGCTCCCCAGCGCGAGCCAGCGATCGAATGCGGCCGAATAGGTCTCATCGGCATTCGGGTCGCCGGCTGCCAGTGCCTGGGTGGCGTCGTCGAGTGAGGATTGTGCCGCAGTCACGCCGGTCCGACGTCGAAGGAATCCATCGACCGTCTCGCCGACACGTCGAGCGGTCTCCTGGGGCATCAATCCGATGGATGCGTCCGGCGGCGACACCGATCGGATACCTGCCTCGGCCGTGTCGATGCCCGCCAGAATTCGCAGCAACGTCGACTTTCCGGCGCCATTGGGTCCCACCAGCCCGATCACGTCGCCCGCAGCCACGACCAGATCGAGTTCCGAGAAGAGCACTCGGCTCCCGTGCGCTGCGCCGATTCCCTTGATGACGATCTGCGCACTCACGCCCGACACGTTACGACGTAGCGCGCGCAGCCCCCCTCGTTCTCAGCACCTGACCTTGCGCCAGGTGCAGGTGAGCGAAACAACTTCGATGGCGGCGGGTCGACCGGGCCCGGCAGGACTGAATTGCGCCGGATTCGGGTAAGAACGTGTGTCGACGCAGTGCCGACGTTGTCCTGCCAGGAGTCACCCACATGGAAATCATTCGTAATCCCGACGGAACACTCGTGGTTCCCGTGCCGGAGCAGCGTGTCCACGAGAGCGATGCTCCTTCAACTGACGCGCGCTCGGCTGACCTCGGCCCGGCAACCCGGGTGCTTCATCCGGGCGAAGGGGGCTACGACGAAGCGCTGGCCGAATGGGATCTGCAACAGAATCCCGATCGTGCGCCAGTGGTTTCGACTGCGACCGGTCGCGAAGAGGCGATGAGCGTGGTTCATGCCGTGGCTGAATCACCGAAACATGATGTGGCCGAGGCTGTCGAGGCGCTGGACGACCCTGAGGCAAGCGGCGATGCGCTCCGTCACGTGTTGGTGGGTGGCGTCCATTCCGTGGAGGCGTTTGCTGCGGAGGTTGCGGAGGCCGAAGGCGGCGATCCGCTTCCGGCGCACCAAGCGACGAAGATCATCGGTGAAGTACTCGCCGAGCTCGACTGAGCCCGGCACGGCTTCCATCGTTCTGGGCACCGAAACTTGCGCCGGACGCAGCAGGGCGCAACAACTTCGTCAGCGGAGTGGTCGCCTGCGACGGCGTCACGCGGTTGAGCTGTCGCCCAGGAGATAGCGGGGCCCGGGACCGAATCGTGACGCTCGATCGTCGGGGTTGTAGAGCGCACAGGCCTTCAGGGACAGACACCCGCAGCCGATGCAACTCTCGAGTTCGTCGCGCAGAAGTTCGAGCTCACGAATACGGCCGTCGAGGGTCGGGCGCCACGAACGCGAGAGGCGCTGCCAATCGGATTTCGTTGGAGTTCGACCGTTCGGGAGCCGAGACAGCGCGGCGCGGATGTCGGTCAGGCTCAACCCGACCGTCTGGGCCACTTGGATGAATGCAACACGACGAATGACCTCCCTCGCATAGCGACGCTGACCGCCGTTGGTGCGAGCCGAATCGATCAGCCCCTCATCCTCGTAGAAGCGAAGCGCCGACGTGGCCAGACCACAGCGTTCTGCCATCTCGCCAATCGTCATCAGATCATTCGTTCGTCGGTTCTGCGGCATTCGCTCGATGGTAGCGAGAAACCTCCCCTTGACTTCAAGTGAACTTGAAGTTCTATCGTCGCCAACATGTTCTCCCACCTGACTCCAACGTCGCCGATCGCGTCACCGCTCGACCTGACGGCGCTCGACGCCATGTCCGATGTGACGCTCGGTGGCCTCGTCGCCGACATCATCAGCCATCCCCGACACGACCCCGCCGACTCCTTCGTCCTGCACGCGCCGCTCGAGCTCGCTGCCCGTATGGCGCTCCTGCCACACGTCCGCCCCGACGCCCGGCCGCTGGCGCGACGGCGGCTCGTCTCCCTCGCTGACGGGTACTCCGAAAGGGCGCCGAGCGCTCACGCCAACATCGTCGACTCGGGTGACGTCGTAGCGGCGGCTGGTCTGCTCACTCGAGCCATCGAAGCAGGTGATCTCGATGCGGTGGACATGGCCGCTACGACGCTGGGTCGACACTGCTCGGGGACCCAGCTCCGCCACCTGCTTGCTGAGCAGATCGCGCCGCGCCTGTCAGCTGCCGCGCATGGTTCCATCTTCCTGTACCAGCTTCCTCGGGTCTCGCCCCGGGGCGAGCTCACCACAGGGCTCTTGCGACCATTGATCCGCGAGGTCGCGCGTTACCCCGACTGGTTGATCGGTTGGATCGACGAACAGGAGCCCATTGCAACGTCGACCTCGACTCGGAACGATGACGGCGGGTTGTTCGACGCCATTTCGTCCGCCCCGCAACTCGGGATACCCGGGAGCACGTTCATCTTTCCGATCGTCGCCCAGGTTGATCATGCCGAGATCGCTGGGGCGCTCGTTCGCCAACCAGTGACGACCGCCGACTTCCGAGCTGGCGCACGGTCGATCATGCGGGCGGCGGCCTGGACGATGTTGCTCGAGCCCGTCGACCACGCTCCCTATGGTTGGAGCCACGCCCTCACGCTTCCGCAGTCGGTCTTGGGCATCGCGGGCGACATCGGCGACCCGGCCCGGGCATTGGCCATAGCAGCGACCCAACTGATCGGGTTCCGCGCTGCGCTGTCGACACGGCCGCTCCTCCCTCGATTCGAACAGCCCGATCCGGGTGTTGATCTGGCGAGCGAGCTCGCGCTCGGTCGGGAATGTGAGCCAGACCGAGCGGCGTCCGCCGCGTGGCACACGCCTGCATCAATGCGGCGAACATTGATCGACACGCTGGTCGCCAACGCGGCAACTGCACACGATGCGCATCTGGTGAAGTACACGCTGGCGAGTCTCGACGCCGCGGCCGACGACCCCGGAAGCGCATCGCTCCACCTGGCGGCGGCCGCCAAGCTTGCGGCGGTGTGGGCCCAACGCGGAGACCCGGACGATCCGCTGAGTTGATGTCGGCACCGCGAGGTTCGCTCAGGTGGGAGTGGCCAGGAGCGCAGCGCAATCAGCCGCGCTGGGCCGACCCCAGCCCGGTTCATAGCCGAAGACATTCGCCCCAGATCGACTGCCCAGGCGATCGTCGAGTATCTCGATGTGATCAAGGGTGACGAGCGCAGGGTGAGTGACTCCGCACGCCCGCGCCAGCTGCAACAATTCTTGGCGAAGCTCGACCACGTACGACGCGAGGCGAACCGATTTCGACTCGGGATCGAGTCCCCTCATCCGCCACCAGTTGTTCGACGTGACGCCCGTCGGGCAGTGGCCGGTGTGGCACTTCTGAGCTTGAATGCAGCCGATCGCCAGCATCGCCTCGCGCCCAACGTTGACGCCGTCGCACCCCATGGCAAAAGCCAGCAGCGCGAAGTGTGGAAGTCCGAGGCGTCCAGAGCCGATGAACACCACGTTGTCGGTGATGTCACGCTCGGCGAACGCCCGGTACACGTGGCTGAATCCGATCTTGAATGGCAACGCGACGTGATCGACGAACGACAGCGGACCAGCGCCCGTTCCGCCCTCGCCGCCATCGATGGTGATCCAATCGACGCCGCGCTGACCGTCAACCATGAGGTCGGCGAGGCGGGTGAAGAAGCTCTCGTCACCGACGGCAGACTTGATGCCGATCGGCAGACCGGTCGAAGTTCCCAGCAGTTCGACGAAATCGAGGAGTGAGTCCTCGTCGCGGAACGCAGTGTGCGCTGCTGGGCTGGCACAATCGACGCCGATCGGGATGCCGCGGATCTGCGAGATCTCGGCGGTCACCTTCGCCGCCGGCAGGAGCCCACCAAGGCCTGGTTTGGCTCCCTGGGACAACTTGATCTCGATGGCCCGGATCGACGGGTTGGATTCGACGACATCGAGGAAACGGTCGAACGAAAAGTTGCCCAGCTCGTCGCGGCAACCGAAGTATCCGGTGCCGATCTGCCACGTCAGATCACCTCCCTCGTGGTGATACGGACTCATGCCGCCTTCGCCGGTGCCCTGCATGCAATCCGCTAACGCGGCGCCACGATTGAGTGCCACGATGGCCGCCGAGCTCAAGGCGCCGTAACTCATCGAGGAGATGTTGATGACGGACGGCATCCTGAACGCCTTGTCCCTACCACGAGGGCCACCGAGGATCTTCGCCATCGCGATCCGGTGATCGGGGTCGAACGACGGCGAGTCACGGGTCGGGTTCGAGAGCGGAAACGGCGAGTGACGGATCACCAGGTAGCCCGGCGTGGTCTCGAGATCGCTGCTGGTGCCGAAGCCGAAATGGTTGTCCATCTTCTTGGCACTCGAGTAGATCCATCGACGTTGGTCGCGACTGAACGGCCGCTCGGCGTCGTTGCTGGTCACGATGTACTGACGGAGTTCGGGACCGATCTTCTCGAGGATGAACCGGAGATGGCCGATCAACGGGAACGTCCGCAGGATGGCGTGCTTGCGTTGCAACAGGTCGTACAGCGCGAGCAGCACCAGCAACGAAGCCACGACGACCAATGTCCATTGCCACCAAACCATGGCTGAGCCTGACACCTGGCCCGCCCTCGACGGGGGACTGTCTCCCGTCGAGGACTGG
Source organism: Acidimicrobiales bacterium (assembly GCA_038245795.1). GTDB lineage: Bacteria > Actinomycetota > Acidimicrobiia > Acidimicrobiales > Microtrichaceae > JBBRSC01. Next base: position 11,319 of record JBBRSC010000009.1, on the reverse strand, counting down.
CCGGGTGGATGGTGGAGACACCGCTCTGCACGACGTTCGGCGATCGCGAATTGGCACTCGAGGTGTAACGATTGGTCCCCGAGCGGTGTGTGGAGAAGGTGGGAATCAACGTGAGCGACATCAACCCGGACGTCTCGGTGGTGGGGACGGAAACGCCACCCGCCTTCGAACAGTTCTTTCGAGCCGAGTATTCGTCCATCGTCGCAATTGCTTCGGCTGTGTGCGGTTCATTCGGCGGCGGTGAGGATGTGGCCCAAGAAGCGATGGTCCGAGCATCGAGGAACTGGCAATCCGTCGCTGCCCTGGATCGTCCCGGGGCGTGGGTGCGTCGGGTGGCGATCAATCTGGCGCTCAATCGGGTTCGAGATGTTCGGCGACATCACCAGGTCATCGAGCTCGCTCATCGGGCACAGCAGGACACCCCGACCGACCACCCCGAGGACGACAAACTGTGGAGGGCGCTGGCTGCGGTATCGCCCGAACAGCGGACCCTGCTGGCGCTCGTCGAACTCGACGGCTACCAGCCTCGGGAAGTCGCCGAGGTACTGCAGTGTCGACCTGGAGCGATCCGGGTGCGACTTCATCGGGCGCGGGTCGCGTTGCGCGCCGCCTGCGAACAGATCGAGGAGAACTCATGAACCACGTCGACGACACAACCAACGGCGCCTTTGGCCGATTGAAGGATCGAGCCGACGGCTCGGATATCAACACAGCGCTCGCCTCGGTCGCCGCTGTGACCAACAACTCCGGTGTTGACTCGCCGTTGGATGACCCGGCGGCGGACCGCGACGACAGCGCCGGGAAGCTCACGGCTCGCACGTCAGGCGAACTTCCGACCACCGCGTTCGACCCGGAGATCGCCAAGATCGCCGGGGGCTGAACTGCGCGTGGAGCGGACGAACACGTTCGATCATCACGCGTAGCCTCTGCCCGAGCGCTTGACCCCGGACGCGCCGACCGAGGAGTACCCAGTGAATGTTGAATTCTGGTTTGACCCGATCTGCCCGTTCTGCTGGATGGCGTCGCGGTGGCTCGACTCCATCACCGATGAGCGCGACCTTCGCATCACGTGGCGGCCAATCAGTCTGCTGTTCAAGAACGACCTGACCGAAGGTCATCCCTTCTTCGAACCGGCACGTCGCACCCGAGATCTGCTGCGAGTTGTCGAATCGGTGAGAACCGCAGGGCTCGATGAGCGGATCGGCGATCTCTACACCGAGTTCGGTCGGCGGATCCATCACGAGGCCGTGTCGGACTTCGACGTTGCCGAGATCTTGACCGGCCTCGGTCTCGATCCGTCCCATGCCGAGGCGCTCGACGACGAGTCGTTCGACGACGCCATCCGCGACGGCATGGCCGACGGTTTGGCGTTGGTCGGCAACGAGGTGGGCACGCCGATCATCGCCGTTGATGGCGCCGCCGGACAGGTCGGCCTCTTCGGACCGGTCATCACGAAGATGCCGTCGGTTGAGGAGGGAGTGAAGCTTTGGGATGGCTTCATGTTGATGGTCGACACTGACGGCTTCTTCGAGCTGAAACGCACGCGAACCAACTCACCCGACATGAGCACCATCGATCTCGGCTGACGTGCTGGCGCCGTGTCCCGTACCATGTGGGGACGGAATCACAACAGATGGGTAGCAGCATGGGCGAAGTAGGGGAACTCATCGGCGCGTCAGTATCTCGTCGAGCAGTGCTCAAATGGTCGGGCGCGGCCGGGATGCTCGCGGTCGGCGGAGTCCTCGACGCTTGCGCTCCAGTGGTGGCCCCTGGAGTCGACGGCACTGATGCCAACGGACTTCGACTTCCGGCAGGCTTCACAAGCCGCATCATCGCCCAAGGGGGTCAGGTCATTCCCGGGACTCGGCATCAGTTCCCATCCTTCCCGGATGGCGCCGCGACCTTTGCCGATCTCGTCGTCCCGGGCGGCTGGTACTACGCCGTCAATCACGAGATCCCGCTGTCGGCAGGGGGAGTGTCATCGATTCGTTTCGCACCAGACGGCACGGTTGTCGACGCCTACCCGATCTGTTCGAACACCTCCGTCAACTGCGCGGGTGGCGCTACCCCATGGGGCACGTGGCTCTCGTGTGAGGAGTACGAGGAGGGCGTTGTCTGGGAGTGCGATCCTGCGACACCCAACTCCGCCATCCGGCGCGGAGCCCTTGGCGCCTTCTCCCACGAGGCCGCCGCTGTGGCGTCCGATGGACGGATCTATCTGACCGAGGATCGGCCCGACGGTTGCTTCTACCGATTCACCCCAACTGTTGCTGGCGACTTGTCGGTTGGGCTCCTCCAAGTTGCCACCGGCGCGTCAACGAGCGGGCCCGTCTCGTGGGTCGCGGTCCCTGATCCCGCGGCGAGCGCCGTGCATTGTCGCGATCAGGTGCCGACGGCGTTGCACTTCAACGGTGGAGAAGGGGTCGACACCGATGCCGGGCGCGTGTGGTTCACCACGAAGGGCGACAACCGGGTGTGGGAATACAACACCGCCGCGTCGACCGTTGGACTTCGATTCCAGGGGGGTGGCGCCACGATCCTGTCCGGCGTGGACAATCTGCTGGCGGACAAACCGACCGGAACACTCCTCATCGCCGAGGATGGTGGCGACATGCAGATCGTGATGATCCGGCCGGACAATTCCGTTGAAGCGATTGTGCAGGCGGTTGGCCAACCCGGCAGCGAGATCACCGGACCGGCGTTCAGCCCCGATGGCCAACGGCTGTACTTCAACTCGCAGCGCGGCCCCACCACACCCTTCGGCGTTGCGGCTGGCATCACCTATGAGGTGATGGGCCCGTTCGACGTCTTGCTCGGCCGGTAGCCACGGCTCAGGCGATTTCCAATACGCCGTAGGTGATGCAGAAGCCGGACGCCACGATGACCAGGAGCGACACGATGATCACCCCCACAATGAGGGCGCGTGTTCCGCCCCGCGCTCGCACAGTGGTCGCTGGCATGTACCAGAGCGGGAGCGGACCCGACGCACCCCACGCACCCTCCAACGGAACCGCATCGTCGTCGAGCATCTCGTCGGGGCTCGCGGCCAGCGCGAGTTCGGTCAGCTCCTCGTCGGAGAAGATCTCTCGCTGCTGATCGGCTGCGGTATCGATGGACATGACGAACATTCCTTCACGCTCTGCCCACTCACCGTACCGCCCGCTCGGCCCATCACGTTCGCGGGCAATCATGGACCTGGTGATCGGGCCCGCTCGTCAGCTATCGCCTGTCAGCCGTCGGCGGTCGATGAGGACGTTTGGAGGTCCTCGACCGAGAGTTCGTCGTCTGTGTCACGCAGGTTCGGCAACTTCCCCGGCGGGGACGACCGCCAGGAGGGCCAGTGCCGCGAGCAGCATCATCGTGGTGCGCAACGAGCGGAGCCGCGCGTCTTCGTAGAGCTTGACCGCGGCGTCGATCTCCGCGGGCGTGGCGGTGGTGGCGGCAAGTACGTCGTCGAGTCGCGAGTTCGGAATGAAGTCGACCTTGTCCATCTGGACCCGGTCGGTGACAGCGTCACGGTGGACGCCGTCCAAGGATGGATCTACGGTCTCTGCCCAGTCGCTCGGGCGTTGGAACGGATGGGTGGACGACGAATGATCTCCAAGCGACGGGTGGTGTGTGCGCTGGCACTGATCGCGAGCTTGGTCGCGGCATCGTGTCAATCAGCAGCGCGTTCCGGAACACGCTGCCGGACCTCTGACTTCGGCGACGACGGAACCTTTGTCATGAGGTGCGTCAACGGTCGATGGCAGCGCCTTGCGACGAAGGCGCAGGTCGCTCAACTGATCGCAGGGCTGTTGGCTGGCCGGACACGCCAACCGAGCCCGTCCATCCTCCGCGTCGATGACGGCGCAGGGCCAGCGGATCCTCTGTCGGCCACGGCGACCTGGCTCGAGACCGTCAACTCCTACCGACTCGGATCGGGTCTGTCGGCTATCACAGATGAGCCGGCGTGGTCCGTCGGCATCGTCAAACATCTCGTCTACCTCCGTGATACGCCGAGCGCGCTCCGCACGGGCCAATACGCCAACGCCCACACAGAGAATCCGGCATCAACGAGCTACACGCCAGAAGGTGCAGCAGCCGGCGGCTCCTCGAATCTGGGTGGTGGACAGAACGAGCGTGCCGCCATCGAAAACTGGATGACCGCTCCGTTTCACGCCATTGGTATGTTGCGGCCGTCGCTGCAACGGTCGGCGTTCGGCATCCTCGGAACAAGCGCGGGGCTCGACGTCATTCGTGGACTCGCGACAGTGGCGTCGCCGACGGTGCCGATTGTGTTCCCTGGCGACGGGGCGATCACCCGGTTGCGATCCTTCGGCGGCGAATTTCCGAATCCGCTGGAATCATGTCCCGGCTACAGCTCCGCCGGGCTGCCGATGATCGTCCTCTTGCCAGCCGATCCCCCCACCACAGGAGTGCGGGCATCGATGATCACACCCGACGGCACGACCCTCGGCGCGGCCGACATCTGCGTGGTCGACGAAGACACCTTTGTCAGCTCGGACGCGATCTATGGACCGACCGGACGATCGATTCTCGATTCCAGCAACGCGGTACTGATCATCCCTCGGCGCCCATTGACCGCTGGCCGCCACGCCGTCGTGCTCACGGTGCCTGGCAGAGCCGATGTGTCGTGGTCATTCCAGGTGGCCCGGCAGTAGGACCTCGCGCAGGCTCGGGAGGCTGCCGCAGGTCGGGTCAAGATAAGCGGCCTGCTTCGGATGGCTGCACCTTCGACGCGCGCTGGCTGACTGCGAGCGACACGACCCAGGCACACGCGATCGCGCCGAGGGCGATCACTGCGATCGCCCCGACTGGAACGACAGGCGCGCCGCTGAACGCACTAGTCGCCGAACTCAAACCGATCCACGCTGCGCCGCACCCCCCGGCCAAACCGACCGCTGCCGCAATGGCAGCGACAGCGCCGGCCTCGATGGAGATGCTCCGTCGGAGCTGCGCCCGAGTCGATCCAATGGCACGAAGCAGGACCAGCTCTCGCCGTCGTTCGAGCGTCGACAATGCCAAGGTGCCTGCGAGCCCACCGAACCCCAGACCGACCGCTCCGATCAGCAGGATGGCGACCACCCGGATCGCCGAGTCAGCGATGCCGCCGTCAAGTTTGGCGAGCTCATCGGGGGTATTCACACCGACCTTGGGGAACGAGCGGGCGATGCGGTCGATCCGATTGACGACGCGGTCGAAGGGAGCGCGGTCGTTGACGCGCACGGCAGCCAGCTCGAAGCTGCCGCTCGCGCCGACGGCTCTCGCCGCCTCGCGGGTCACGACCGCTGGTCCGACGATTGCCGTGTTCTGATACAACGCGACGACGCGGACCGATCGGTTCCTTCCCGACGCTGAGGTCAACGTGACGGACTCGCCGACTCGCGTTCCGAGCGCGTCCGCCGCGTTCGTCGACAGCATGGCCGCATCGCCGGTTGGCGCTGTGCCGGCCGCCGATCGTTCGACGATGCCCAAGTCGACGATGCTGGCCATGGCATCGAAGTTGGTCGCGGTGACCTGGGGCTGGTTTCCCGACCGACCGCTGATCGACCCGTCGACGGTCTGGAGTTCGGCGAGATCTGAGATGCCTCGTACGTTGCGCAATGCACCGACGATCGAATCGGTGGACACCCGCACGAGGCCGCGTCGTTGCACGATGACCTGCGCTGATCCTGACGTTCGAAGCTGGGCGTCGATGGATGTCCGCGCCGTGGCTCCGACCGTCGCCACCGCTCCGACGAGTGCCAGCCCGATCATCAGTGTCGAGGCGGCAGCTGCAGTCCGTGTGGGATGCCGGGACAGATTGCCGAATGCCAGTCGACTCGTCACGTCGCGGCGTCCCGACCTCCGAGCGAGGAGATCGAAGAGCGGTCCCAGAGCCGCACGCGAGCAGCGACCGAGGCCCCAGATGATCGACGCCGCGCCGACTCCGGCGACCACGTTGCGGAACGCTGTTGACGGCGCTGTCGTTGCGATCGCCCACGCAACCGCCGCCCCGCCGTTGATCAACGCAATCACTCCCGGCAGGAGTCGTGTCCGCCGTTCGCCTCCCGCACCGGCCTCGGAGAGCGCTTCGAGCGGCGACACCCGACCAGCTCGCACCGCCGGAGCGACTGATCCTGCGAGAGTGACACCGATGCCGACAATGGCGGCGGCCGCCCACATCGTCGGTGTCGAGACGAAGGTCGGGCTGGCATCAGCCGGTTGCACGAATCGTGCAGCGGCCGCCCCGAGGAACCCCCCGGCGATCCCTCCCAGCACCGTCGAGACCACTCCGACCAACATCGCCTCGATGACGACCGTGCGCGTGATCTGGTGCCGTCCGGCTCCGAGTGCTCTGAGCAATCCCAGCTCTCGCGTTCGTTGAGCGGTGAGCACGGAGAACAGGTTCGCCACCACCAACGCCGCGACGAGCGCGGTGAGTGCCGCTTCGATGAGCGTCGCGGTCTGGATGCCATCGTCGATCGATCCGATCGTCGCCTGGGTAGCAGCGGCACGGCTGGCGGCGGCCGTGATCCGCAACGATCCGGGGAGGGCACTTTTCAGGCGTCGCGCCAGGTCGTCGGGATCGACGCCCGGCAGCGGGAGCGCGGTGATCTGATCCAGACGACCCACCGCATCGAGGAGTTGGGGTGCGACCTCCGGATCCAACACGACGTGAGCCGACGCAATGGCGATGGACGCGGCGGCCGCCAGATCGGTCGGTGCCAGATCGGCTGAGCCGACTGACTGCGACGGCCCCGAGACGGGCGCCACGATCCCCACGACCTGAACATCGCGGGCACCGGTCGGCAATTCGAGTTGCGGTGTGGAACCGAGTTGCGAATCAGCGACGATCAGCCCCGGCGCATCCAACGCCACCTCGTCGGGACCGCTCGGTGCTCGACCGGAGGTGATTTGCCAGACCGCCCGGTCGAACGTCGACGACAAGAGGAGCCCGCGGAACAACGGCGGCCGCCCCAGCCCGGCGGCGCTGGAGACCTTGAACGACACGGGTTGGTCGTATCCGCCGTTGGCGGTCGCCACTCCCGGCTGGGCGCTCACCATCCCGACGAGTGATTGGTCGAGCGCGGTCCGGGTGGTGAGGTCCCCCGAGTCAGCCTGGATGACGACGCTGCCCCGAGGGGTCGAGGCAAGTGCCTGGGTGGTGCTGGCCGGTGAGAGCAACGAGCTGAGTCGGCTCGAGAGTCCGAACGCCGCGGTGGTGAATGTGACAGCGATGATGACGGTTCCCATGACCATGGCCTGACGGCCGGGGCGGGCGGCGAGATCGCGCCGCACGAGTCGTGCTGTGATCCGTTGAACTTAGTGATGATCGACGCTGAGTTCTCCGCGGCCAGCAGTGGCGAACTGAAGAATTGCGTCCCCAGCGGTCAGAATGATCGAGGATGAATGACGACACGGCACCGATCCAACGTCCGAAGCAGCACGACGAGCCGTCAGTGTTCCAAGTTGATGGCCTGCTCCGGGAGGCACGCCGACAGCGCGGCCTCGATGAAGTCGCCATGCCGCGGGTATGTCTGCTCGACCCCGATGGCGACGTGGTTCGTCACCTGCGTCTCACGGGGGAGGCGACGCTTCTGAAGAACTGGGCGTGCTACCACTCGGAGATGTGGACAACACAGATTGGTGGCCGTGACATCGGAATCGTTCCGTGCGCTGTCGGGGGGCCGTACGCCGTGTTAGTAGCGGAGGAACTGCACGCATCGGGGTGCGAGCTGATCATCTCGGTGACCTCAGCCGGCCAGATCCAAACCTTGGGAGTACCCCCCTACTTCGTGTTGATAGAACGAGCTTGGCGAGATGAAGGCACCAGCGCCCACTACCTCCCGGCAACCGAATGGGCCAACATGCGACCCGGCCTAGCAGCGCTCTTTCCTGACGGGATCACTTCGCTCGCTGAGCCAGTTTTCGCTGGATCGTCGTGGACGACCGACGCGCCGTTCCGAGAAACACCGAGCGCAATCGCCGCCGCCGAACACGAAGGGATACACGCTGTCGAGATGGAGGCGGCGGGGTTGTACGCCTACGCGCAGGCGTTGGAGCGAGACGTGATTTGCGTGGCGCACGTGACCAACACGATGGCGGTCGACGGCGATGACTTCGAGAAAGGCGATGACGCCGGGACGCACCGGATCCTGGCCCTCGTGGAGGCCATCGCCAATCGGTGGGACAAAAGCTGAAGTACAGAGTTCATCGAATCGTGTGCGGTACGACTCGTTGTTGAGCGAACGGTTCCACGAGTCGTGGCAGAGTTACCAGCGCATGGATGATCAACGAGCGCCGATAGACGATCGCGGCGAGCATTGGGAGGCTGTCTGGTCGACCAAGGAGCATGGGGACACGAGTTGGTTTCAGGAGGTGTCCTCTCGGTCGCTCGAGGAGATTCGCAACTGCGGCGGGCCGACGTCGAGTGTGATTGACGTCGGCGGCGGCGGCTCGACGCTCGTGGACGGCCTGATCGCATCGGAATATTCCGACGTGACCGTTCTCGATCTGTCCGCTGCTGCCCTCGAAACCTCGAAGCGACGTTTGGGCGACGCAGCACAGAGGGTTTCGTGGATCGCAGCTGACATCCTCTCGTGGCGGCCTGAGCGCACCTGGGATATCTGGCATGACCGTGCCGTTCTGCACTTCATGGTCGACGACGAACAGGTCGACGCGTATCTCGGATGCGCGAGGTCGTCGATCCGGATCGGCGGCCACCTCGTAGTCGAGGTCTTCGGCCCAGATGGGCCCGACTCGTGTAGCGGGCTCCCGACGCGCAGTTGGTCGGCAGACGAACTCGGTCTCCGATTCGCCCCCGACTTCGAACTGATTCGGTCGGGCATCGAGATGCACATCACGCCGTGGGCGAGCCCACAGCAGTTCGTGATCGCCGTGTTTCAGCGAATCGACACATACCTCACGAAGTGAGAACGGGGTTCTGGGGGTATCAGGTTGGCGACCGACCGGCCGCCGAAGGCTTCACACTCAACGAATGTTGAGCGCAACATCTGCTCCGGCGGGTAGGCCGGTCGCTTGGGCCACCAAGCGTTCCGCTGGCACGCGCAGGGGATCGACCGTTCGACTGAGAAGGAGGTCGGTGTCGACGCGATCATCGATCACCGTGGGCGCGAACGGACTCCAGAATGCACCGTCAGCAGTAATCGTGAGCTCGGGGTAGAGCTCGGAGGCTCCGGCAGGAATCGATCCATCGATCACGACGCCGCGGCCTCGTTGCACGATGGGGCGCACGACGTGATCTTCGTCAGGAACTCCAAGCGAACGATGGAACGCACACAACCGCTCCTGCTCGATCGGGTCCGGCGATTGTCCGGTACTGGCGATCCGCACACGGTGGCCAGCGGCGATGAGCCGGGGCACGGCGCTCGCTACCTTGGCGAAATTGTCGGGCCCACGAGCCATGTCGTTGACATCGGGGTCGGCCGAGTCGAGCGAGATCTGGAAGGTGATTCGTTTGCCGATCATGACGGAGAGTCGATCAAGCCGATCACCCACGAACAGCGTCCCGTTCGTCAGCACAATGACCGGCAGAATCTCGGAGATCTCCGCAAGTGTTGCCGGAAGATCAGGATCAAGGAACGGCTCGCCGCCGGTGACCCCGATTTCGGTGAATCCCATCTCGGATGCCTGTTGGGCCAACGCCTTCATCAGCCCGTGATCAAGCTGGCGGCGTGGCGCGCTCGGCGACGATTCGGTGAGGCAGTACGAGCACGCAAGGTTGCAGTGGTAGTTGGTGTAGAACCACACGCGAGGCGCAATGGCCTGGGACTCGATGGCTTCGTGGACCGATGTCATGGGGCGTCGCTCTCGTTGACTGGTTCAGTATCGGGCACGATCCTGAGTGGGGAATCGGCGGTGGACGGAAAGCCCAGCGTGCGTAACCGATCCATGGTCTGGTCGCTCGTGGGGAGCTGGAGCGATGTTGCAAATCGATTCAGCATCAACGTGACCCCCACAAGCATGGTGAGCTCGACGATTTCGTAGTCCTGCCAGTGGCGTGCCATGTCCTCGGCAACGGTGTCGGGGACGATGCCGGGCCCGATCGCAACGGCGTCGGTCCACTTGAGGAGTGCGAGTTCGTTTGGCGCCGTGAATGACTCGTCGATCGGCCGCTCGTCTCGGAGCGCAGCCACCTCGTTCGGGTCCAGCCCAACATCGAGCGCAACGTCGGTATGAGCATCGACGCAGTAGCGACAGGCCATCAGAGCCGAGGTACGGAGGATGACGAGTTCCTTTGCGCGGATACCGATGGACGAGGGACCCAACACCATGCCGATGAATGGCAGCGCAACATCGAGCAACTCGGGGACGTGCGCCCACGCAGCGACCAGTGGACCAGGGTCGCCCCCCTCGAAAAGCGGAGCCGCCGACGGCGGAGCCTGTCGATGTTCAATGAGGGGTATCCGAGGTGGCATCCGTCGTGAGTGTAGTTCTGGCTCGATCGGCGGTGACGCGCTTCCAGCATCACAGAAGGCAAAACTTTCTGACCCAGTCGGGAATCCGACGGATCACAGGTGTCGCCACCATGACGCCTGTGGTAGCAAGACAACGGAGACGATTGAGACCCTGGTGGGCTCCCCGGTCTTCAAAACCGATGGCGTCCGAATCTCGGGCGCGGGGGTTCGATTCCCTCTCGTTTCCGCCACATCGATCCGAAGGCCTGTTGAAAGAAAACTTGTGAACGCCGTACGACTGATGGACTTTTCCCACGGCGCTGGGTGCGGCTGCAAACTCTCGGCCGAGGAGCTTCGCTCAGCGCTCGGAGCGATGTCGATCGTCCCGCCCAGTCGACCCGAAGTCATCGTGGGATTCGGGACATCTGATGATGCGGGGATCTATCGGCTGAGCAACGACCTTGCGCTCGTTCAGACGGTCGATTTCTTCACGCCTGTTGTCAACGACGCCCGAACCTGGGGACGAATTGCGGCCACCAACGCGCTGAGCGACGTCTACGCGATGGGTGGAACGCCCGTGACGGCCATGAACATCGTGGGGTGGCCGCGCGACCAGATCGGATGGCCCATTCTTGGAGAGGTGCTCGACGGCGGTGCCGAGGTTTTGGCCGAGGCGGGATGCGCGTTGGTCGGCGGACATTCAATCGACGATTCAGAGCCGAAGTACGGCATGGCAATCACCGGGGTGGTGCATCCCGACAAGCTGTTGACCAACGCCGCTGGTCTGCCCGGCGATGTGGTCATCCTGACCAAGCCGATTGGGACTGGCATCGCGACGACGGCAATGAAAAACGACCTGTGCCCCGACGATCTCGCCGGCGACGTGGTGGCGTCCATGACGACGCTCAACCGGGCC
>JBBRSC010000008.1:0-28315 GCA_038245795.1 Acidimicrobiales bacterium | reverse complement strand
AGTGGGGTGAACGACGTTGCCAGAGGCTGATCGACCCGGAGACGGCCTGAGGAGCGGCGGGGCAACAAGACTCGTACTAGCGTGACCCGACGTCCATCAGACGGGCGCCGGTTCCGACAGCACTGGAAGTCGACGCGAGCGAAGGATCCGACGCCGTTCTCGCTCGGAGGTGCCGCCCCAGACCCCGTGGTCGATCCGATTATCAAGCGCATAGTCGAGGCACTGTGCCTTCACCGGGCAGGTCGCGCACAGTCGTTTGGCGACCTCGACTCCGACGCCGTCGCTCGGGAAGAACAGGCTCGGTGGCTGATCGGCACACATCCCGCTTGCCATCCAATTCGAGTCCATGAGTTGTTCCTCCGTCGACCTGTGGTCACTGGTGTCGCTAGACAACATGCCCCGAACCTCCCTGTTCGCACACACTGAGCTCTGAGATGGCTCTCAGACCTGCACTTAGGACTGAACGCCGTCACAGCAAGATCTGTTCCAACGGTCGGACGATGTCAGTCAACAACGGCATAGTGGCGAAGGCATTGGTGGCACCGGTCGGTACGTTGAGAACCGGCTGGGACGTGAATGCCCGCCGAACTAGGAGGCCGCACCGCCATGAACGAACCACCACTGACAGATCCAACCCCGCTGGTGCCCAGCGAGGGTGTCCCGCTCGGCGGATGGACACCGCCGACCCCACCCAGTGGTCCCCCCGCGTCGCCAGCCGGCCCCGCATCGAACACGGCACTGAGCTACACACCACCCTCGATGCCGCCCCCGGGCTACCTCCAGACACCGGCACCCGGCACCGCGACCATGCCGGCGTATCAGCCGGTGCCTGCGTACCAGTCCGTTCCCGGTGTGGCGTCGGCGCCAACGCTGGCGCCCCAGCCATACCTGGGCCAAGCCAGCGCTGGCGGGGCGAGTGCTCCGCCACTCGGGGGCAATGGCGCCGCGCCCCAGTCGCCGGGCAGCTGGTCGTTGCCGCCGTCGCTCGGTCCAACGATGCCGACCTATCCGACGCTCGGTCGTCAGACTGCGTCCGCGGGCGGTCCTGCTGCTGGCGGTCCAGCGGTGGTGGACGCCAACGCGTCACGATCCGGTCCCTCGCTGCTCATGGCGGCCGTTGTCGGTGCGGTGGTGTCAGCGCTGGTGGCCACCGGGCTGTATTTCGCCTTTCCGAACCAGTCCACGACGGCGCCCATCCGGGTCAGCCAGCAATCGCAACCGAATGTCGTGCTCTCGGGGAACTCGCTCAACATCAGTGGAGTGCTCCAGAAGGTGCGACCGTCAGTGGTCACGATCAAGACCACTAGTCGAACAGCAAATGGCGTTCAAGCTGCCACAGGATCGGGCATCGTGCTGAGCGCTGACGGACTCGTCCTCACCAACGCCCACGTGGTGGAAGGCGCGACCGGTATCGAAGTCGAATATGCCGACGGCAGCGCTCACCAGGCAACCCTGATGGGCGAGTTCCAGGCCAACGACGTTGCGCTCGTCAAGGCCGACGGCGTGGCCGACGCAGTTCCAGCAGAGCTGGGGAGTTCGGACGCAGCGAACGTCGGCGATGACGTCGTTGCCATCGGCAACGCGCTCAACCTCGGTGCCCAACCCACCGTGACCCGCGGGATCATTTCGGCTCTGGATCGCACCATCGAAGCTCCCGGGGAGACGCTCGAGCACCTGATCCAAACCGACGCGGCCATCAACCCCGGCAATAGCGGTGGGCCACTCGTGAATGCCGAAGGCAAGGTCATCGGGATGAACACCGCCATCATCGAGAACAGCCAGAGCCTCGGCTTCTCGCTTGCGATCGACGAGATCAAGCCCTTGATCGACGACATCAAGGCCGGGAAAGGCGAACAGGGAACCGCACCCGCGAATCGCGGTGTCCTCGGGGTTCGCACGACGAACATCGCCGATCAGCCGGCTGATGTTCGTACCCAGTTCGGTGTGACCCGGACCGATGGTGCCTTTGTGGTCGGAGTCGAAGCCGGATCCGGTGCCGAGGCGGCGGGCATCGCCGAGGGTGACGTGATCATCAAGATCAATGACGCCACGGTCACGTCGAAGACCGCAGTGGGCAACGAGATCCGCCGTCTGAAACCCGGCGACAAGTTGACGATTGTCGTCGACCGTAAGGGCGAACAGAAGACCGTCGAAGCAACCCTCGGGTCCTGACCGGCCCCTTCCCACAGAGTCGTGATCAGAGGTCCGGACCGCCGTGGGGCTACGATCACCCTCCGCCGTTGGGTGACGTACCCAGCGGTGTCCTGACACCCTCAAGTGCTCAGCCTCGTTCGATCATCCGGAGCCAAAAGATGTCCGACCTCACCACCGACGCACCAACAGAACCGCCCCGCGCGTCGATCACGGTGGTGTACCTCGGTCCGGTTGCTCCCCATTGGGACGTCCGAAGCGATTTCGGCGATCGCTCGCTCGTGGTCGACTTTGCTGCTCGCATGCAGGCAAGATTGATGCTCGTTCCGCCGCACGATCCTCAGTTCAAACGCAACCGCGAGCGGGTCAAGCGCGATGCCGAGCGCGAGAACTTCTTGCTGCACTGGGATCCCCAGGAGCTCGACATGGATCCCGCGCCGCAGCCACGGCCCGAGAACCGCTCCTGACAGCACGCCCGTAGCTTTGATTTCATGACGCCTGTAGCGTTGATTTCATGGCTGATCTCGAGTCGAGGCTGATCAACCGTGAGCTCTCGTGGCTGGAGTTCAACCGTCGAGTGCTCGCCTTGGCGGCCGACCCGGCGACTCCGGCACTCGAGCGGGCGAAGTTTTTAGCGATCTTCTCCCAGAACCTGGATGAATTCTTTCAGGTTCGCGTCGCCGGTTTGAAGGATCAGGTGGATGCGTCCGTGCGGAAACGCAGCGCCGACGGGCTCTCAGCCTCCGAACAGCTGTCGCTTATCGGTGCCCGGGTCACCGACCTGGGACGCGAAGCTGATCAGGTCTTCCTCTACGGGGTCGTGCCTGCCCTGTCCGATGCGGGGCTCCGCTACTCCTCGTGGGAGGAACTTGACTCGACGGACCGACGGGAGATGCGCGATCTGTTTGATCGTCGGGTCTTTCCCGTGCTCACGCCACTCGCGGTCGATCCGGGCCATCCCTTTCCGTACATTTCCAATCTGTCTCTGAACCTTGCGGTTTTCGTGATCGATCCGGTCGATGGGGAACGGCGCTTCGCCCGGGTGAAGGTGCCGCCGGTGCTCCCGAGATTCATGGTGATGAGCGATGGCGAGCGGTTCGTACCGATCGAACAAGTGATCGGGGCGCATCTCGAGGAGCTCTTCCCGGGGATGACCGTTGATGAGCACGTGGTCTTCCGGGTGACTCGCAATGCCGACCTCGATCTCGAGGAAGAGGAGGCCGAAGACCTTCTGGCAGCCATCGAGCTCGAGGTGCGGCGCCGGCGATTCGGACGTGCGGTACGGCTGGAGGTGGAATCTGCAATGTCCGAAGAAGTGCTCGGACTGTTGCAACGCGAGCTCGACCTGACCGATGACGACACGTTCATTCATAACGGACCGATCGACCTGAGTGGTCTCTGGAGTATCCACGGCATCGATCGGCCCGACCTCCGCTATGAGGAATTCTCGCCCGTCACCCAGAAGGTCCTGGCGGACGACGACGGTGAGCCCGCCGATCTGCTGGCGGTCCTCCGACGGCGCGATGTGCTGGTGCACCATCCGTACGACAGCTTCTCGACCTCGGTCGAGGAGTTCATCCGCCAGGCCTCGATGGATCCGGCGGTCCTCGGGATCAAACAGACCCTTTACCGAACGTCCGGCGACAGTCCCATCGTCGCGGCGCTGATTCGCGCAGCGGAATCCGGCAAACAGGTCGTGGCGCTCGTCGAGCTCAAGGCGCGCTTCGACGAGGCCAACAACATTGAATGGGCGAGACGACTCGAACGCGCGGGAGTCCACGTGGTCTACGGGCTGGTGGGCCTCAAGACACACGCCAAGATCTCGATGGTGGCACGCTCCGAAGGTGACACCATCCGCCGGTACTGCCATCTGGGAACGGGTAACTACAACAACAAGACGGCCCGACTCTATGAGGACGTCGGGCTCTTGACGTCGGATCCCGAGATCGGTGCCGACGCCAGCCAGCTGTTCAACTACCTCACGGGCTTTGGTCGCCAGGTCAACTATGGGGTGCTCAAGGTCGCCCCCGATCATCTCCGCGAGGAGTTGATCTCGCTCATCCGTCTCGAGCGATCGATGGGCACCGACGGTGGCATCACCATGAAGATGAACAGCCTGGTCGATCCCGTGCTCATCGACGAGCTCTACGGTGCGTCTGGCGACGGTGTGAACATTCGGCTGATCGTGCGTGGTATTTGTTGTCTCCGTCCCCAGGTCGACGGCCTTTCGGAGCACATCTCGGTCCGGAGCATCGTCGGGCGTTACCTCGAACACTCTCGGATCTTCCGGTTCAGGACCGGCGGAGAGGGAGGCGGGCCGTCGACATGGCTGAGTTCAGCGGATCTGATGCCACGAAATCTTGATCGACGCGTCGAGGCCATGGTGCCGATCCGCGATCCGGCGTTGTCGGCCCGTATCGACGGCATCCTCGAGGTCAATCTCGCCGACGACACGTTGGCGTGGACGCTGATCGATGACGAGTGGGTGCCGCCCAAACCGGGTGGCATGACCGAGACCCACTTGGAGCTGCAGGCCCGCGCCCTCGATGTCTGATCGTGTCCGAGCTCACACCGACGCCGAAGTCGTCGCGGCTGGGGGTGTGGTCATCCGGACCCACCTGGGCCGACGTCAGGTCCTGATGGTGCATCGCCCCCTGGGCGACTGGTCCCTCCCGAAGGGCAAATTGGATCGGGACGAACGGCCCGAGGACGCGGCGCTTCGGGAGGTTCACGAGGAGACAGGCGTTCGGTGCGTCCTCGGGGCAGCTGCTGGGGAGACGTGGCACCTTGACGCCCGCAAGCGACAGAAGCTCGTGTTCTGGTGGGCCATGACCGCCGAGAACGAAGATGCCGAGCTGTGTGCGGTCGACGGTGATGAGATCGATGAGATCAGCTGGGTCGATCTCGGCGAGGCGGTGGGATTGGCGACCTACGAGTCGGACCGGAAGCTACTGGCAGGGTTCGCGTGATGGACTAGGGAGCCAACGGGCCCTCGGCGGCGAGTTCGTCAACGAGTTCGTTGGCGGCCAGTAACCGGTCGGGATCAGCCCCCCACCCCCGGATGAGGTCGTGGTTCGCCAGTTTCGCGAGCCGGGCACCACCGAACAGGTCGGGGACGTACTTCGCGAGGTCATCGGTCTCCATGACACCGCTGAGTGCCGATGCCCACAACGCCGCACGATCGATGGAGTTCCCGGGCTCGATGGCCCGTGTGTGTTGCGCCATTTCGATGGCGACGACTGCGTGTGAAAGGAGCCCCATCGCGAGGGGAAAGATCCGCGCGCCTCCCTCAGGATCGAGGACCGACTCGCGTTGCGACATGATCATCTGCAGCAGTCTGAGCTCCTCGGGGTAGCTCTCCGAGGTAGCGCAGAACCAGCGTCCGAACAGCACCAGCCGAACCAGCGAGGCCTGTTCCTCATTCAACTCCCGGAAGGCACTGGACTGATCGTTGGTGGCAGCGATGGTGGTCAGACTCATCGTCAACCGCTCGAGCGCCTCCTTCTGGATCTCCGCCAGGAGCGCACCTTTGCTGGGGAAGTAGCGGTAGACGGCGCTCACGACGGTATCGAGCTCGTTGGCCAACCGGCTCATGGTCAACCCCTCGAAGCCGTCCAGCGCGACGATGCCTTTCGCAGCGTCGACAAACCCCCGGATCCGGATCTGGCGCTTTCGTTCGGCGCGACTGATCGTTGGGGTCTCCACATCAGCCATGGGATCACGATACCGGGCCTGGGATTCGTCGCCTGGGCAGGATGCGCCTCTCTCGAACCAGAGATGAGTGTTTGGTTCTCGTTCACCTCATGTTCATCTCGTGCATCGCTGCGCGCCATACGGTTTCCGTAGCCTCTGTACAGAGATGAAAGCCGCCACCTACTGTTCACCCATCCACGGAGTCGGTTCGTGACCGACATCCTCAGCAAGACCAAGGGCGCCCCCAGCGTGGTCGACATCACCTCCCCCATCCCGACCGTCATGACCGAGAGCGACTCGTTCACGCCGCCGCACGAGCTGATCTTCGACATTTCCGAACTCAGCGTCAGCTACGGGTCGTCATTGGCCGTCGAGAACGTGGCCATGCAGGTCTCCCGGGGTGAGATCACGGCGTTCATCGGTCCATCTGGCTGCGGAAAATCCACCGTGCTCCGCTGCCTGAATCGGATGAATGACCTGATCGACGGCGCCCGCGTCGAGGGTCGGGTGATGTTCCGTGGCGTTGACCTGTACGACGTTGCGGTCAACCCCGTCGAGGTTCGGCGACGGATCGGCATGGTGTTCCAGAAGCCGAATCCGTTCCCTAAGTCGATCTTCGACAATGTCGCCTACGGTCCCAAGATCGGCGGAATCCGAGATCGTGCTCAGCTGAACGAAATCGTCGAGACGTCGCTCCGGAAGGCAGCCCTGTGGGATGAGGTCAAGGACCGGCTGAAGTCGTCAGCGATGGGAATGTCTGGTGGGCAGCAGCAGCGACTGTGCATTGCGCGCGCTATCGCTGTTGAACCAGAGGTGCTCCTGATGGACGAGCCGTGTTCTGCGCTGGACCCAATCGCGACGTCGCGGATCGAAGACCTGATGCGAGAGCTGAAGGACGAGTTCACGATCGTCATCGTGACTCACAACATGCAACAGGCGGCACGGGTCAGCGATACCACCGCGTTCTTCTCTACGGAGCTGTCCGCCGACAACACGACCAGGACCGGTGTGCTGGTCGAGTTCAATTCGACGTCCGTGGTGTTCTCGAATCCGACCGATGAACGGACCGAGAACTACATCACCGGCCGATTCGGTTGAGGACAAGGGAAGCAATGGTGGATACCGAGCATCGCGTCGAATTCAACGAAGCCCTCGAGTCGATCCGTTCCGACGTTGTCCGGTTGGGGGCGCTCACTTGCGAGACCATCAGCCGTGGAACTGGTGCGCTGCTCGAGAAGGATCTGCATGCCGCTCAGGTACTCATCGACAATGACGACGTGGTGGACTCGTTGAGCCTGCAGATCGAAGAGGACTGCTACCGCGTCCTTGCGCTGCAGAACCCGATCGCACGAGATCTGCGTTTCGTCATCTGCTCGATCCGGCTGGTGAGCGAACTCGAACGTTCAGCCGATCTCATGGTCAACGTCTGTAAAGCGTCGCGACGGCTCTTCGACGTGGAGTTCGACCCCCGGATCCGCGGACTGGTGCAGTCAATGGCGAGCGAAGCCGACCGGCTGACCCGCGCTGCAATCGACTCCTACGTTGACTCGAATGAGTCGTTGGCCTCGGCGCTCGACGACATGGACAGTCGACTCGATGATCTGCAGGTGTCGTTTGTGGAGGCCATCTTCACCTCGCATCACGAGTCCCAGGTCGACCTGCGGAGCGCAGTGCAATTGGCGCTCATCGGCCGCTACTACGAACGCATTGGCGATCACGCGGTCAATATCGGCGAACGGGTCACCTACATGATCACTGGTTGGCTGCCGGAACACACGGGTGTCGCGCGACTCGAACTGCGCCAACGCACCTGGCCGGACGAGGCCTGATGTTGGCGGCGCTCATCGTCGGCGTCGTTGCACTCGCCATCATCGGAGTATTGGCGGCGCGACTCGTGGCCCAGCGAGAGCAACTCGAGGAGATGGAAATCCAGTCCAACGATCTCCATGAGCTCCTTGATCGAAATACCGAGCTCGAAGGTCAGCTGGCCCAAGCGCTCGACTCGATGGACATGGGCGTCATTCTCTGTCGGTCCGATTCCACGGTGGTCTTCCGCAATTCGGCTGCCGACGTTTTCGTGGCTGCCCGTCATGGCAAGGCACTGGTCGAAGCCGCGACGCAGGAACTCCTGGCGCAAGCGCTCGCCGGTCGAGTTGCCGAGCGGGAGATCGAGTTGTTCGGACCGCCGTTGACATCGTTCGTTGTCCGCGCCTTTCCCTTAACGACCACCATGGATCGCGCGCGGGGTCCCATTGGGGCATTGGCGCTGGTGGAGGACACCACCGAGCGCAGCAGGATCGACCAGGTCCGCCGGGATTTCGTCGCCAACATCAGCCACGAGCTCCGGACCCCGATCGGCGCCATGGGTCTGCTGGCCGAGACCATCCACGGCGAGGACGACGAGAGCACGATCCAACGGTTGTCCGGGCGGATGGTCGACGAGGCGGAACGAGTCAGTCGCACCATCGATGATCTGTTGGAGCTGAGTCGCATCGAGTTCGGCGACGATACCCACATCGACGAAATAGCGGTGCAGGACATCATCGACGAGGCTGTTGGACGGCTGCGCGCGGCGGCGGAGCAACGAGAGATCACCATTGACGTGCTCGTACGTGGCAACCCGCGCATCCGTGGTGATCGGCGCCAATTGGTTTCTGCGCTGTTCAATCTGATCGACAACGCCGTGAAATTCAGTCCGCCGAATCGGCCGGTCGTCGTCGACGCCCAGATCGTTGGCGATGCTGTGACGTTGTCAGTGACCGACGCGGGAGTCGGAATCCCGGCGCGGGACATCGACCGGATCTTCGAGCGCTTCTATCGAGTCGACCGCGCTCGTAGCCGCGAGACGGGTGGTACTGGGTTGGGATTGGCGATCGTGCGTCACGTTGCCTCCAATCATGGCGGAGACGTGACGGTCTCGTCCCGTGAAGGCGACGGATCGGCGTTCACGCTGGTCCTTCCCTGCGCCCCGACATCACCACCATCTGCACGCGCTCAACCGATGAGCCTGCGACCAACGACCCTGGAGGTCCAACGCTGATGCCCGCATCAACTGTGCTCGTCGTCGAGGACGAGGAGGCATTCGTCGATGCTCTCAACGTCGGTCTCCGGCGGGAGGGGTTCATCGTCGAGATCGCCCGCGACGGCGCCGAGGCGCTCGAGAAGTTCGATCTGGTCCAACCCGACCTGGTGCTCCTCGACGTGATGCTTCCCACCATTTCGGGTGTTGATGTCTGCCGCGAGATTCGTCGTCGATCGAAGGTGCCGATCATCATGGTGACCGCTCGATCATCGGAGATCGACACAGTGGTCGGGCTCGAGGTCGGCGCCGATGACTACGTCACCAAGCCCTATCGACTCCGTGAACTCGTCGCGAGAATGCGTGCGGTCTTACGTCGGATTCCGGACCGCGACGATCGCGATTTCGAATCCGGCGATCTGTTGGTTGTCGATGATCTCGAGGTCGACACCGAGAGCCACGAGGTTCGACTCCGCGGTGACCTTGTGGGACTACCGCTCAAGGAGTTCGAATTGTTGACCCTCCTGATGGAGAACGCGGGACGGGTGTTGCCGCGCTCGACACTGATCGATCGTGTCTGGGGTGCTGACTACGTCGGTGACACCAAGACTCTCGATGTCCACGTGAAGCGACTGCGCGCCAAGATCGAAGACGATCCGTCGACCCCGACGAGGATTGTCACCATCCGTGGGTTGGGCTACAAGTACGCCCCGGCGAGGGTCAACGCCTGACGGTTACTCGGGTCAGTTAGGAGCTGGCGACACCGAGTTGAGGACGGGTCGAGCTGAGATGTCGGCAGCCAGCATCGGTTTCGCTCCAAAGTTGAAGACGGTCGAATCACGGCCTGGCCAGATCACCGAGGTGTCGCCCCGTGGGTTACGGCTGACATCGAAGCAGGTTTCGTCTCGCCCGAACCCGGGGGTGTCAGGAGCAGTCATCACGCCGATGCAGACCAGACCCTTCGTCGCCGGTTCGACTCCCCACTGCATCGGCGACGAGACCCGACCGTTGAGAGCCAATGCGGAACCGGTGAGCCGAACGAGAACGGTGGATGTCGCTGGGCCCCATTGCTCCACGCCTTGCTCGGTTCGTGTGTAGATCACCGCTCCGGGCGCTGGGTTGACGATGTCCAGAGTGACGTCGACCGATGTGCCAACCGTGCGCTGCAAAGTGAGGCTGCGGGTGGAGCGCTCAAAGCCCAGCTCATCGCGTTCGGTGGCTATTTCGGACCCGCCAGCGAGAACGTAATCTCTCCTCCGAATGATCAGTTCCGCGTTCGGGAAACGTTCGAACAACGCGCCAAGTTCTCCTGGGCGGTCCAATGCTCCGACGACTCGATTCGAAAAGTCTGGCCGGTTGTAGAGGAGGTCGCGATAGAGGAGGTTGTCGCCCTCGGTCACGAGCACGATCTGTCTACGGTCCGTTGCCGCCTGTCGGGCGTAGGCGTCGACGAGGTCGACCTGTTGCTGAACTCCGATTCGTGAGTCGAGGACGCGCACGATGGCAGGGCGCACGAGTACACCAGAGGCAACCAGCGCAGCGAGCATGAGGCCGATGCTCATTCGTGGACGCTGATTCACCAAACGGTCGCCAATGATTCCGACCGATAGTGCGATCGGCACGACGACGGTCAACCAGTACATCGGGCCGAGGGAATTGATCACCCCGAGGCGTACGTAGCCGTTCCATTCGCCCCACACCACCCGATACCCAAGCGGCGCGCTGATTGCGAGAAGGATCAGTAGTCCGCCGCCACGGCGACGCATCGTCCACGCCGCCCAGCCGAACGCGATGAGACCGAGCGGCCCCGCTGCGCTCCATCGCCAGAGAGCGTTGGTTCCATTTCGGAACGCCAGCAGAGACCTGCCGACGGTGAAGTCAAAAGGGTTGCCGTCGTGAATATCCAGTCGCGGTCCGAATCCGAGCTTGTCGAGCGGACCCACAAACGAATACGACAACGTGAAGGCGTCACCGGTGGTCCGCCAGTTGATCCAGAACATCGCCGCCAAAATGGGTGACCAGCCGAGTCCGAACCAGCAGGTCTTCCCAGCGAGCGACCGGATGCTCGGGCGATCCCGGATCAAGATCCAACCGCCGACGGGCACCATCATCAACAAGGCGTCGTAGGGCCGGTTGAAGAACGCGAGACCGAAGCACGCACCTGCCGCAATGAACGCGAACGGAGTGGGCCGCCGCCACGCTCGGAGAAAGAGCGCAGCCGACCCAACGACGAGCGCGAGCGAGAGTCCATAGGCCAGGCGCGCGGATCCAGCCACAATGAACATTGGACTCGCGCCGAACGCGACAACGGAGAGCAGCGTGACCCGGCGACGGCTAAAGAGTTCGTGTGCGAGGCATCCCACGGCGAATGCCGCGATTGTCGCGATCAGCCCAACAGATGTCCGATCGGTCCCGGTCGTGATCCGGGTGAGCGCCAAGATTGCGGGATACAGCGGCTGATACTTGAAAACCGACTCGCCCGCGGCATTTGGGTGGGTGAAGAAGCTTGTGTGAAACGGCGATGTCCCTGCGGGCATCGTCAGGCGGCCGGACTCGATCGCGATCGATTGTTGGACGTACACGCGCTCGTCGACCACTTGGCTGGTGTGTGGATAGAGCCAGAGACTGATGGCGACGCACCCCAGCCCGATGAGCGTTGCGATGGCCATCATGGCCCGCCATGGCAGTGGTTCGCGAGGCTCGTTCAGGCGGGTGGCGGCCCCGGGTGATGGTGGTGAATCGCGGCGGTTCGCAGGGGCTGCGTTCACAGACAGACGCTATCCCCTCAGCACCGAGAGCCTCGACAGGTCAACGGGGACCGCTCCCCGGTGTGGCGGTCGGGCAGAGCGCCTGACCGACCGGTCGTGCTGGCTCCTACGATGGGTCGGGTGAGCGATCAACCGACAGGGTGGCAGCCGCTCACCACCCCCCACGCGCCACCGCCCGATCCACTTCTCCGATCGCGGCGGGGGGCGCTTCGACCCGACTACAACTCGCCGTTCGCCCGGCTGGCCCTCACCCACGCCGCCGGAATGGCGGGAGAAGCAGCGTTGGCGATCGCCCTGGCCGGCTCGCTGTTCTTCAAAGTGGACCCGGCGCAAGGTCGAGAAAAGGTCCTGATCGGGTTGATCCTGACGATGGCGCCGTTTGCCGTGGTCGGCCCGCTGATTGGCCCGATGGTGGACAAGGTCAAGGGCGGTCATCGCGCGGTGATCCTCGCCACGATGGCCCTCCGCTGTCTGGTGGCGATCTCGATGGTCCCCGCCGCCGCCAACGACAGCCTGCTGCTTTTTCCCGAAGCTTTCGCCATGCTGGTTCTGGCGAAGACATATCAGGTGGCTCGCGCCGCCGTGGTCCCGGCGGTCGTGAGTAACGATCTCGAGCTGGTCGAAGCGAACTCCAAACTGCAGCTCGTCGGCGGGCTCAGTGGGTTTGCCGCCATGGCACCAGCGGGCGTGGCATTTCTGATCGGGCCCGAATGGGTCGCCGCGGTCTGTGCGGTGTTCTTCGCGGTTGCGACAGCGGCCGCCTTTCGACTTCCATCCTCAGTACGGCCGATGTCGGCGCCCACGACCCTTGAAGAGTCCGAGGTCCACTCGTCGTTGATCCGTGTGGAGGCAGCATCGATGGCCGCCATCCGTGGCGTGGTGGGTTTCGTCACGTTCGTACTGGCCTTCGAGCTGCGTGGTGGCCATCAGGCAGCGCCCCCCGAGGTCCTGGCGCGGAACGTCGGCACGGTGATGGCGCGACGTCCGGGGATCGAAGTGGTCGAAGCCCTCGGGGAGTTCCCGAAATGGTATTTCGGTGCGGTGGTCGCAGCGGGAATCTTTGGTGGACTCCTCGGTGCCTCAGTCGCGCCGCGACTTCGTCGCCATCTGGCAGAGGAGAAGATCCTCCTGGGTTCACTGGTCATGACGATCCTCGCCGGCACGTGGGGTTGGTGGATGGACGGCGTGCTGGCCTACGCGGGCCTGGCGCTGGGAGTGGCCATCGCCGCCAGCGTCGGGAAACAGGCCTTCGATTCGCTCGTACAACGCGACGCTCCTGACGCCGATCGCGGTCGCGTGTTCGCACGATTCGAAGCCCGGTTCCAGATCGCGTGGGTCATCGGCGCTGTCATTCCCGCAGCCATCACGATCGACATCGCCGTCGGTGCCGTCATGGTCATGCTGGTCGGCATGATTGCCTTGGGCGGCTACCTGACGGGGGGCTTCGGTCAGTTGTCGAGATCGGGGAAGTCGGGGATCTCGAAGGGCTCGTCGAGCTCAGGTAAGTCCGACTCCTGAGCGAGGCCGAGACGTTCGACCCACAATCCCGGTGCAACGATCTCGGCGGGTGTCGGCAACGCCCCGGCCGACCCCCACAACGACGCCAGAGCGCCAGTTCCAGCACGCTCGATCACGCCGGCGATGAACGCGTCGCCCCGATCGAACCGGTCCTGGGTCAACTCGAGACCGAAGAGTCGCTCGCAGAATCGGGAGGCGTCGTCAGTGGTGACCCGCCGCCGCCGGAGAGCCTCCGACACGTGCTCGTGATCAGACAGCAGCGTTGATCCAATGGTGTCGATGGCCCAGTCGACGTAGCCACCGATCACCGAGATGATGGCATCCAGCGGCGGGAGGATGGCTTCCTGGGCCGGCGAGCGGATCGCGCCGAGCACCAGGTCCGGGCTCCCCAGGAGTCGCTGGATCTTGTCCATCCCGTCGGGGCTGAACGGATCGGCGTCGCCGAGCCGCTCCTCAAGGGCGCTCATGTCGGCAGTGAACGCGCTGGCGTGCGTGGCCAGGAGATCCGAGATGAGTTCGCCGACGTGGGGGATGCTGAGCAGCGTGTGCGAAGCAAGTTCGTGCAGACTCACCCAGAGGCGGACATCGTCGGGCGGCAGGCTCCAGTCCGCCGCGAAGGCGGAGATGTTCTCGGCCACGACCATCACCGGATCGGCAGTCGGGCGGGGGATCGGCAGGTCGAAGGAACCGAAGACCCTCGTGCCGAGCTGGCCGACCATCGATCCGGCCATCATCGACAACATCATGGGCCCGATCATCTTCGACAACATGTCCATCAGTTGGCGCGGATCATTCAGGCCGCTCGCGGACAGGTCGAGCTGATCGAGGTCGTCGCCGTCGATCTCGTCCAACTGAGAGCGCAGCATGGCACCGAAGGAATCGGCGAGTTGTTCGAAGAGCGGTCGATACGCATCAACGGTCGCCGCGGTCCACTGCGCGCGGTTCACGAGTTGGATGTCGCCATTGACGACGAGTCCCGTCACGCGTTCCAGGTTGAGTTGGGCGACGCGGTGGAGTTGCTCGAACGCGAAGCGGTCCGCGGGGTCCACGTTCGGATTCGATTCTCCGCCGTTGGCGATGCTCGCAGCCATCTGCTTCGCCTGATCCCAACGCGTCGCGGAGTTGGATGCGCCGGCCGTCAGAAACTGGCCGAGCATCTGCGACATGGCTTCGAATGGATCGTTGCCCTCGCCGAATGGACCGGATGCGCTCACACCCGCCATCGTAGGGTTCGATTCGAGCCGGGCGCAGTCGCCGTTCAACGGTGATCATCGGTGAATCCGACGACGCTGGCGCGGGGTCGCCAGGGAGCGCATGTGGCACTGACAATCATCAATGGAGCTGAGACTTCGCTCGGCCGAGCAATTGCTGAGCGCATCTCCCGCTCCGACGGCTCCGAGGTGGTCTCGGCGGTTGCCGAACTCGCGGACAACACAGCGGTGACCGCTGTGTTGTTGGCGCCCGCTCGTGGCCCCGACGTGGACGGCACCGAGCTCGGGGGAGCGGACCCGGATCAGGGAACTGCGTGGCTGAGGTCGCTCGACCACCTCAACGTGACCCACGTGATCGTGTTGTCGTCTGCGACGGTCTACGGAGCGTGGCCGGACAATCCGATGCCGTTGACCGAGGACGCCCCGGTTCGTCCCAATCCCGAGGCGGAGTTTGCTCGGGATGCCCTCCAACTCGAACGATGTGCGCTCCAGTGGGCGGGGGAGCGGGAGGGAGTGAAGGTCACGATCGTTCGTCCAACGCTCGTCATCTCGCCCGATCATGACCGGGCAAGGTCGACCGTGACCGATCGAGCGAGCGGGACCTGGTTGGAACGCTCGCTCTGGCACGCCCCGACCGCGAAGTTCGGTGACGCCGATCCCCATGGTCAGTTCCTCGCACGAGCGGATCTGGTCGAAGCAATCGCCCATCTGATCGATCACTCCGACGGCGGCGCGTACAACGTCGCCCCCGATGGTTGGCTGGCGGTTGCGCGGCAGGTGGAACTGGCCGGTCGCGGGGGACGGGTGCGTATCTCGGAACGCCTGGCGCGACGGGTTGCGGTCTTCCGGTGGGTGTTCCAGTTGACGTCGACCCCACCGGACGTCCTGCCGTACACCATGCACTCGTGGGTGATTGCCAATGATCGCCTCACCGCCACGGGCTGGGAGCCGGCATCATCGAATGAGGAGACGTTCGTGTCGGCAACTCGGGCCGGATGGTGGGCATCGATGCACGGCCGACGTCGTCAGGAAGTCGCACTGGGAATCCTCTTGGGTTCGCTCGGGGTGCTGGCTGCCACCACCGTTGCGCTCGTCCGACGCACTCGACGCCCGATTCTCGATTCCTGAATCGCCGACTCCGACCGGGCGGTCGCGTGAGTCAGCCAACGAGCGGAAGCGACATGACCATGATCTCGTTGTCCCGCTCGATGGTGAGCTGCACCGACGAGGCGGTCGCGGAGAGTGACAACGCCGTCGAGAGATCCGCCAGCGATCGCGTGGCGATCTTCCCGATGCCGAGGATGAGATCACCTTCGCGAAGCCCAGCGCTCACCGCGGCGCTCCCCGGCTCGACCGAGATCACGACGATCTGGCCGCCGGATTCGTTTGCAACGAAACCGTGGCGCGATGTTGCGGCCAGCAGTGGCGTCAACGACAGGCTGGTCGTTGCGGTGAAGGTTTCCAGAGCCCCCGATGTTCGACGGGCAACAACCGGGGCCGCCTCGTCGGACTCGAGTTCCATCTGACTCGTCGCCCACCAGGTTGCCGTCACCGACGCCGTGGCGATGGTGACGCCGAGCAGGACCTTGGTCATGTGGCGTGTTGATCGCGGGTTATTGGGTCGGGGGGAATGGCGATCGGCTGCGAGTTCGGAAGGGTGACGCCACAGACGATCATCGGGGTGAACAGGTGCGCCGTATTCGCCAGACGAGAACATCGCAGCATCGTCGGGGTCGGTCACGTCGCCAAAGGTACTTGTCGATCGCACCCCGGCGGGGGGCACCCAGTCGGGTTATCCGCCGGAATCTGATGGCAATGGCTACATGGCGCCGGGAGTTCCCTACGATGGTCGAGTGTCCGATGTGCCCACGATTGATGCGCCCACGACCGACGTGCCCGATGAGCCTGTGGTTGAGCTCCGGCCTCCGTCGGAGGATTCATGGGTCGGGCTGAGTGCCGCACCCCTTCCGGCCGAAGCGGCAACGCTGTGGGCAACGGTTCCGGCGTGCGGCGCGGTCGTCACGTTTCTCGGCACAGCCCGCGATCACGCTCCGGGACGCGCGGGCGTGGATCTGCTGGTCTACGAGGCGTACGAATTGGCCGCAACGGCTGCGCTGGCGGCGTTGGATCGGGAGATCCGTCATCGCTGGCCCGAGGTTGTTCGCCTCGCGCTCCTGCACCGAACCGGCGAACTCTCGGTCGGAGACACGGCAGTTGTTGTCGTCGTGTCGTCCCCGCATCGCGACGCGGCGTTCGAGGCGGCACGGTTCGGCATCGATGCGCTGAAGTCGACGGTGCCCATCTGGAAGCGTGAGCGGTGGTCCGAAGGTGAGAGTTGGGGACTCGAGGCCCAACATCTCGAAGATGTGTCAACCCTTCCTGCCAGGTCTGGACAACGTCGGTGAGCG
The DNA here is from genome assembly GCA_038245795.1 of Acidimicrobiales bacterium. Taxonomy (GTDB): domain Bacteria; phylum Actinomycetota; class Acidimicrobiia; order Acidimicrobiales; family Microtrichaceae; genus JBBRSC01. Next base: position 11,547 of record JBBRSC010000008.1, on the reverse strand, counting down.
CACTGATCTTCCTGGGTGCAGCCGTCGTTGTCAGCATCATTGGTTCGGTGATCATCGCGTTTCGAAACCGTCCTCGAACGGGGATGTACCAGAGCATCGACGACTTCAACGACCATCTGCGGGCGCTCGCCCCCGAACCCGACGACGACGGGCGCTGACCGTGGCGCGCGACCTGGCGATCGACCTCGGCACCGCCAATACGTTGGTGTACGTCCGGGGCGAGGGCATTGTCCTCAACGAGCCATCGGTCATCGCACTGAACAGCCGGAACAAAGAAGTGCTCGCCATGGGACGCGATGCCTGGCAGATGATCGGTCGCACGCCAGGTCACATCGTGGCGGTTCGTCCGTTGCGCAAGGGCGCCATCACCGACTTCGAGGTCACGCAGGAGATGATCCGACTGCTCCTGAAGCGGGTTGGGGTCAATCGGTTCAATCGACCGCGGGTGGTCATCTGCGTGCCGTCCGCCATCACCGCTGTCGAGCGACGAGCAGTCATCGAAGCAACGAAGCGTGCCGGTGCGGCCGATGCCCACCTCATCGAGCAGCCCATGGCAGCTGCAATCGGTGCCGGACTCGCAATCAATGAACCGATCGCCAATATGGTTGTCGACATCGGCGGTGGTACCTCCGAGACCGCGTTGATCTCCCTCGGTGGGATCGTGGCGCTCGAAGCCGTCCGGGTCGGGTCCTTCGACATCGATGCGGCGATCATCAACGACATCCGTCGCGAGCACGGGATCGCCATCGGGGAACAGACCGCCGAGGAGATCAAGATCGCCATCGGCTCTGCCCACGAGACGCCCGATGAGTTCCGGGCCGAAGTGCGTGGGCGGGAGCTGCTGTCGGGCTTGCCGCGAGTGGTCGTGCTGACGCCCGAAGAAGTCCGCAACGCTATTGCAGAGCCCGTGAACACCATGGTCGACTCGGTGCTCGCGTGTCTCGGCGAGGCACCGCCTGAATTGGCCCAGGATCTCATTCTCCAAGGCATTCATCTCGTCGGCGGTGGCGCCATGCTGAAGGGGCTCGATGTTCGCCTCGCCAACGCCACTGGCGTCAACGTCCAATTGGTTCGGCAGCCACTCGAATCGGTGGTGCTCGGCGCCGGGCGAGTGGTCGAGTCCTACGAATCGCTCCGGGTGATGTTCATGGACACGCGTCGCTGAGATCCCACTCACGACCGCAGTGCCTTCGCTAGCCTGACGCCGCGCAGGCGGTCGATGATCGTCAACACCGGTCACGAGGGGAAAGGGGGCGCATATGGCTCTGCTCGAAGTACGAGACATCGGCGTCCGCTTCGGCGGCGTGATCGCCCTGGACGGGCTCACGTTCGACATCAACGAGGCGAGCATCTGCGCGCTCATCGGCCCCAACGGCGCCGGAAAGACCACTCTCTTCAACGTGGTGTCGCGGTTGTACGAAGCTGACACAGGCACCATGACGTTTGACGGGCGCTCATTGCTTGCCATCCCGCCCCACGGCATCGCGTCTGCTGGCATTGCGAGGACCTTCCAGAACCTGGCTCTCGTCGAGGGGCTCACGGTGCTCGACAATGTCGTCCTCGGCGCCTACAGCGCGACCAAGGGCGGTTTTCTGATGGGCGCGCTGGGCATTCCGAACGCTTCGCAACGGAAGGCGGTTGTCGCAGCCCGGGAGATCCTGGGAGACCTCGGGATGGCGGAGTTCGCTGATCGTCCGTGTCGGGGTCTGCCCTACGGAACGCTGAAACGCATCGAATTGGCTCGAGCACTCATGAGCGCACCGAAACTCCTGATGCTCGACGAACCAGCGAGTGGGCTGACCCATGGCGAGGTCGACGAACTCGGCGACACGATACGCCAGGTCCGGGACCGATATCAGCTGACCGTTCTGTTGGTCGAACACCATATGGCCATGGTCATGTCGATCTCCGACGATGTGGTCGTCATGGAGTTCGGACGGAAGATCGCCGAGGGAACGCCAGCGGAGATTCGAGCGAATCCGCGGGTGATCGAGGCGTATCTCGGTGGAGCGGCATGACGTTGCTGTCTGCCACGTTTCATCGGTGTGGTTACGGGCCGGTCAACGTTCTGTCCGATGTCTCGGTCTCGATTGACGAGGGTGAGGCGGTCGTCGTTCTCGGGGCCAACGGAGCGGGCAAGACCACGTTGCTGCGAGCGTTATCGGGGATGATCCCGTTCGTCGGCAGCATGACCTTCGGCGGCGCCACTCGTTCCAAGACCACTCCCGACGCCATGGTCCGCGCCGGCATGGCCCACGTTCCGCAGGGCCGAGGGACCATCACGAACCTGAGCGTCGAGGACAACCTCCGCGTGGGTGCCTACACCCGACGCGACCGCGAAGTCGCGGCCGACATCGACCGTTGGTACGAGATGTTTCCGCGGCTCGGCGAGCGCCGCACGCAACAAGCGGGTTCCATGAGCGGCGGCGAACAGCAGATGTTGGCGATAGCGCGTGCGTTCATGTCACGACCCTCGCTGGTCCTCCTCGATGAGCCGTCGCTCGGATTGGCGCCGCTCGTCACGCGCGAGGTGTTTGATCGTGTCGCGGAGCTGGTCAGCGGGACCGGCACGGCGGTGCTGGTGGTCGAACAGAACGCCAACCTGGCGCTGAAGTTTGCGACCCGTGGCTACGTGTTGGAATCGGGCGAAGTCGTTACCCAGGGAACGGCGGCGGAACTCCAAGCGGACACGTCGATCCGCGAGGCCTACCTCGGTGGCCCGACGGAGGCGACGTCATGAGTGCCTTCTTCCAATACTGCGTGATCGGGCTCTCGAACGGCGCGGTCTATGCGATGGTCGCGATGAGCCTGGTCATCATCTACCGCGCTACTGGCCTGTTGAACTTCGCTCAGGGCGAGACGTCACTCATCGCGACCTTTGTTGTCTGGGAAGCACACGATCGGGGTCTGCCGTTGCCGCTCGCGTTGATCATCGGGATGATCGCCGGGTTCCTGCTCGGCGCAGTGTTACAGCGGGTCGCCGTTCAGCCCGCCGGCGACCCGGCCACTGCACCACTGCAGCTGGTGATCGTGACCATCGGGCTGCTGCTCGTCCTCAACAACACCGCGGGACTGATCTGGGGGAACGAATCGAAGGTCTTCGACCCGATGTTCGGTCCGTCGAGCGTCAATGTCGGCGGCGTGACGATCGCAGCGCAGCAGATCGGAACGGTGGCGGTTCTCCTGGTCGAGGCGCTGGCGCTGGTGGCGGTCTTCCGGTTCACGAAGATCGGCCTTGCCATGCGATCGGTGGCCTCCAACGCCGAGGCGTCCGGTCTCTCGGGCATCCCGGTGGCGCGGATCCTGGTGATCAGTTGGGGCATCGCCGGTGGCATCGGCGCGATCGCCGGAACGTTCGCGGCACCGAATCTGGGTATGGACGCCACGCTGTTCCTGAAGATCCTGGTGTTGTCCTTTGCTGCCATGACCATCGGTGGGTTCGACTCACTCCTCGGCGCCATCGTCGGCGGCCTGGTTGTCGGGCTGATCACCGACGTCCTCCCGCGATACGTGGACTGGCTCAAAGAAATGCCCCTCGCCCCAGCGGTGCTGCTCATACTGGCGGTGTTGCTGGTTCGGCCGCAGGGTCTCTTCGGATCGAAGCAGGTGCGTCGCGTATGAAGTTTTCGATGTCGTCACCGTCAACTCGCCGAGTCGGTTGGGGACTCGCCCTATTGGTCCTGGTGCTGTTCCCGTTGCTGGTTGAATCGGGGACCGAGGAGGTCACCCGTTGGATTCCCCTCGCTGTTGCGGGGATCGGACTCAATCTGCTGACGGGATTCAACGGCCAGGTCTCCATCGGCCACGGGGCGTTCTTCGGGCTCGGTGCGTACGCGTGTGGCATCTGGGTCAACGATCACGACGGCCAGTTCCTGATGGGGTTCATCGTCGCGATCGTCCTGTCGTTTCTGGCCGGAGCGATTGTCGGGTTGCCGGCACTGCGGATCCGGGGCTTGGCGCTGGCGCTCATGACGATCGCGGTGGGCACGTTGTTCCCCGACATCATCCGCCAATTCGAGGGGCTCACCGGCGGCTCGAGCGGCCTCGCCATCCAGACCCTGACGGTAAACGGGCGCGGCAAGCTGCAGGATCGCACGACCGAATGGCTCGCGCCCGGGTGGTCGGGCATCAGTTCCAATCAATGGCGCTTCTACATCTTTGCCACCATCGCCGTGATCTGCGTGGCCATGGTCGCCGCCCTGATCAGATCGCGCACGGGCCGAGCACTGATCGCCATCCGCGACAACGAGGTCGCGGCCGAGACCAACGGGATCGCAGTCGACCGGCTGAAGGTGATCACCTTCGGGCTCTCCGCCGCGTTGGCTGGTATCGGTGGCGCCATGTTCGCGTTGATCGACTTCAACCTGACGCCCGATCCGTTCAACCTGACGTTCTCGCTCAACTTGTTGGTCATCGTCGTCATCGGTGGATCCGGAACGATTCTCGGCCCAGTGGTCGGAGCGTTGTCCGTCGGGCTGTTCAACGATGTGATCGTCAAGAAGGTCCTGCCCGCCGACCTTGGCCTTCTCGGCCCGGTGATCCTGGGCGTCACGCTGGTCCTCTCCATGCAGTTCGCCCCGGCAGGTACGGTCGGATCGATCAAACACACGATCGAGGAACGCCAACTCAAGCGGCGGATCGCCTCGCCCCCAGCGTCGTGAGCACTCCATCCACCATCAGACCTGTCAACTACCACCGATGTATCAACCAACAAGGAGCACCATCATGCGCCGATCATTGAGCGGACGACTTCTCGTCGTCGCGCTGACCACCCTGCTCATCGCCGCCGGCTGCGGCAAGGATGCCGCCAAGTCCGACACCACGGTGACAACCGTCGCTGATGGCTCGACACCACCAGCAGCGACCGAGGCGTTCGTCGATCCCACCAAGGACTGCCTCGCTGATTTCAATCCGACCGCCGGGATCGAGGGTGACACCATCAAGGTCGGCACCATCGGTCCCAAGACCGGCGCCATCACGGTCACGATCTACGACCGGGTGACCAAGGGCCTCAGGGCCTACTTCAAACATGTCAACGACGCGGGCGGCGTGAAAGCCGGCGACGGCAAGACCTACAAGTTGCAGCTCGAAGAGGGCGACGATTCCTACGACGCCTCCAAGACGCCAGCGGTCGCGAAGGACCTCGTGGAGAGCAAGAAGGTCTTCGCGATGGTCGGCTCCATCGGCACCGAAACCAACCTGGCGGCCCGGAGCTACCTCAACCAGCAGTGCGTCCCGTCCGTCGCCCTGGGCACCGGCTCCCCGGAGTGGGGCAAGAACGGCGACTCCCGTTGGTACATCGGCGGCCTGCCGTCCTACGCCACCGAAGCGGTGCGATTCCTGGACTTCTACAAGACCAAGAAGCCGAATGCGAAGATCGCTCTGCTGTACCAGAACGACGACTTCGGAAAGTCGTATCAGACGGCGATCAAGAAGTTCATCGCTGACAACGGCGGCACGATGTCCCTTGCTGCCGAAGCAACATTCGACCCCAAGAGTGGCCAGACCACTCAGGCGTCGGTGACGGAGTTGGCACAGTCGAAGGCTGACCTCCTCTTCGTAGGCCTCTCCGGGAGCTCCTGCGCCGGGTCGTTGCCATTTGTCCCCGCCGATTGGACCCCCGACCGGTACCTGTCGATCACCTGCTCAGGAAAGCTCGCCTTGAGTTTCGGCAAGGACAAGGTCGAAGGGGTCTACACCAGTCAGGCAACTCTGGACCCGGGCAGCGCCGCTGACGCCAACGATCCCGCCATGGTGGCGTACCTCGCCGACGCGGTTGCGGCGGGCATCTCGGCGGAAGATGTCACCGATGGTGTGCACGCAGCTGGTTGGGGGTTCGGTTCCATCTTTGTGCGGGCGCTCGAGAAGAGCCCGAAGATGACCCGCGATTCGGTGATGAACACGTTGTGGTCCATGAAGGACGAACAGATTGGGCTCCTTCGTCCGGGCAACACCGCCACCACGAGCAACGACAAGGACCCGTGGCTCATCGAGGGAACTCGGATCGTCCAGCGTGCCGGTACAGATTGGACCGAAGCAGCACCGTTGCTCGCGTACGAAGGCAAGTCGAACGGATTTGCCGGGAACTGACGTTCCTCACTGAATTCGAGAACTGACACAACCGCCGACACGGTGGCTAGGTTGCGGGGGTCGGCCGATCTGGCCGGCCCCCGTGGTCGCCCCGCCCTCCCTGCGATCGGCGACGCGGTGCCTGATGATTGCCTGGTGGTGAGTTCTCTGAATGGTTCGCTCGCACCGTTGACCGAAGTTCAACGGGCGTTTCTCGAAGATCCCGGGACGACGCCGGTCGTCGGCATCGATCTCGAGGTTGTTCGGGACCGCTACCGGGGGCTGCAATCGGCCCTCCCCGGCGTGGAGCTGTTCTACGCTGTGAAAGCGAACCCCGGTCCTGAGATCATCGCCGCACTCTCCGATGAGGGGTGCTCCTTCGACGTCGCATCGCATGGCGAGATCGAACTGTGCCGGTCCCTTGGAGTGACGTCTGGGGCGCTGTCATTCGGCAACACCATCAAATCGCGAGCGGCCATCAACGAAGCGCATCGCTTCGGCGTGGAGTTGTACTCCTTCGACTCAGAGGCCGAGCTCGCGAAACTCACCGCCGTTGCTCCCGGATCGATCGCGATGTGTCGGCTGCTGAGCGATGGCGAGGGGGCAGCGTGGCCGTTGTCGCGCAAGTTCGGGTGCACTCCACATATGGCCGGCGAGTTGCTGGTGGCAGCCGCGGAAGTTGGCCATCGATGTGGCATTGCGTTCCATGTAGGTTCCCAACAGTTCGATCCGGGTGCCTGGGACGCGGCGCTGGCGCACGTCGCCGAGGTAGCGACGTATGTGGACCGGCACGGTCATTCGCTCGATGTCGTGAACCTGGGCGGTGGGTTTCCATCGCGATATGGCCATGACATCATCATGCCGATCGATGAATACGGGGCGGTCATCCTCGAGTCAGTCGAGCACCGTATCGGCGGACTCGGAGCGAGGCTTCTGGCAGAACCGGGACGGCACCTCGTTGCCGAGGCGGGCATCCTGGCCGCAGAGGTGCTCCTGGTGTCGCGCAAGACGGCCGATGATCCGCTCCGCTGGGTCTATATCGACGTCGGCGTGTTCACCGGGCTGATCGAAACCATCGACGAGACCATCCGCTTCCCGATCATCACCTCGCGCGATGGCGACGGTGTTGAACTCGGTCCCTGCGTGCTGGCCGGGCCCACCTGCGACAGCATGGATGTCATGACTCAGCGCACCTCGGTCGATCTTCCCGTCGACATCGCTGAAGGCGATCGCCTAGCGCTGTTGTCGGCGGGTTCCTATACGACGAGCTATTCGTCAATTGCCTTCAACGGATTCCCGCCGCTCCGCCAGCGCATCCTCTGAGCCGATCTCGTGGCCCTCGCTGATGGCCAGCAGATCCTCGGCTGATTGACGGACCTGCAGATCGCGATCTGTGGTCATGTGTCGCAACATGGCGGTCACCTCGTCGCTGTCGTAGTGAGCGAGGGCCAGAACGGCCCGTCGACGAACGGTGGCCTTGTCGCCGCAACCTCGGAGAATGCCGGGAAGACCCTCGGGAACCCCAAGTGAACCGAGCCCGCCAACGGCGGCCTCGCGGCACAGCGAGTCGTCGTGGGTCTCGATGATGAGCAGCAGCCTCGACACCACATCGTGGTCGGCGGGCTCGAGCTCTCCGGCCGCGAAGCACGCGGCCTCGACGACGCGGTCATCGGGGTCGGCCAGCAGTGACACCAGCGCTGCAGACGTCACGCCAAGAAGGGGTGCGGCGAGGGCGGCGCGCCTCCGAACAGTGGCGTCCGAGTCGCGGCTCGCCTCGTTCCACGTGGCGGCGTTGCGGTCGTCGTCCCCGATTGATGTCCGCGCGAGTGCGCCAAGCGCGGCCGCTCGAACCGCGGGGTCGCTATCAACGAACCCTGCGTCGATGATGTCGAGTTCGTTCCGATACCCGGCGATCACGACACGCGCCGCGCGATCGAGAGCGGAGGGCTCCCGCTGAGCGGCAACAGCGTGATTCTGATCTTGCTCGGGATCGGGTCGCATTAGTGAGTGGAGAGCGTAGACTGCCCCTGCTTCCAACGAGGAGGACGCGTCGTGTCACACATGGTGATTTTCCAGACCCCCGATGGGAATCCTGGCTACAACCAGTTCGAGTCGCTCGATGAGGCGGTTCGCTTCGTCGAGACCCTTCGCAACGAGCAGGGTGTCGAGACTGCCCGAATGTTTGCGCTCGAAGAGGTGAAGTTCGACTTCCGGCCGTACTTCCGGGTGGAGATCGATCCACCGATGATTTCGGCGGCGGCGTCTGCTCCCGCTGGTATCCCCGCCCCCGGAATTCCTACCTCGACCTTCTCACCCGAACCGACCTTCTCGTCGGCGCCATCTCGTTTTCAGGATGCGCCTCCGTCGCCGTCATTCGACCCGACGCTCGATGTGCCCGCGATGGCGGACATCGCGTCACCGATGGGGACCGAACAGCATGTGAGTTCCGTGCCACCCCCCACCTTCATGGCGCCGGCGGTACCGACCGCTGACGATTCGAATGGCACGAGCCGTCGCGGACTCTTCGGTCGCTGACGGCACGGCCGGTTCAGCGCTGGAGGGCGAGTCCCAAGGCGAAGACTGCTCCACCGAGCACGATGGCGAGGAACGCAGCGATGCCGGTGCTCACCGCCACAAGGCCGATCACCCCGCGTAGTCGGACAATCCAAGACGGTCGCGTCGAGACGTGGAGAGATGACGTTCGTCCGGCGATGCGAGGATCCGGACCCCGTCGGCTGACGCCGGAACGAACCGGGACGGTGGCAGGCTCCTGACGATGACCGAACAACATTGGTCCCATCACGACAACTCCGAGTAGGACAATCCCGAGACCGATGAGCATTGACGTCGACGACACGCCGTCCACGATACCCGTCGAGGTGCCGATTCGGCGACGACGGAGGCGATGGCCGTGGGTGAGCGCTGCCGCAGTGGTGTCGGCGATCATCGGATCGTTCTTCGTCCCGGTTCCGTACTTGGTGTTCTCGCCCGGCAGCGCCCGTTCGGTAGAGGGGCGGATCACGGTTGGGAACGACAAGGGGTTCGACAACTCCGGTGAGGTGCTGTTCCTGACGGTCTCCGAGCAGGAGGCAACCGTCGCCACGGCCGTCTGGGCGTGGATCGACGACACCGTCGATTCCGTTCCGACGGAGGATGTTCGTTCGGGGACGGCCGAGCAGGACCGGATCCAGAATCAGGCTCGGATGGACGACTCGAAGTTCGTGGCGACCTCGCTGGCCCTGAATCGCGTGGGCTACGAGGTACGGGAGACGGGCACCGGAGCGTTCGTCGACCGACTCCTCGAGGGCTTCCCGGCACAGAAGGTTCTGAAGCAGGGCGAGGTCATCACTGCGGTTGACGGAAAAATGGTGACCGTTGCGTCGGACCTGCGTGGCGCATTGGCAGGCAAGCCAGTCGGGACCGAGGTCGAGTTGTCCTTGCGGGAACCGGGTGGCGAACTGCGAACCCAGCGATTGGCGCTCGGAGAGAATCCGGAGGACACCAGCCGGGGGTATCTCGGACTGGTCCCCCAGACAGCCGACCGCGATCTTGCCCTTCCGTTTCCCATCGAATTCGATACCGGGAAGGTCACCGGTCCGTCAGCCGGCTTGGCATTCACGTTGGGTCTCATCGACCGACTGACCCCCGGTGACCTGACCGGGGGGCGTATTACGGCAGTCACCGGCACCATTGATGCCGCGGGAAACGTGGGCCCCATCGGGGGGATCGCCCAGAAAGCGGTGGCGGCGCAGGATGCTGGTGCCAAGGTCTTGTTGTACCCGGCGTCGACGAGCGCCGAGGACATTGCCCGGGTCAAGGGCATTGTCGGGGGTCAAGTGGAGTTGCACGCCGTGGCCACCTTGGACGAGGCGTTGGCGGTCCTCGCTCCCAACGGTGTGCCTCAAGCTCCGAAGTAGCGGGAGGCTCCACCACCGCGACATCAGTCGGGCGTAGCGTCTCTCGAATGGCACCCGTCCCCACGTCACTCGAATCCGCTGATCCCGAGGACCTCGGACGACGGGAATTCAGCAAGGCCCGCAAGGGGTGGGACATCCTCGAGGTGCGGGCCCACGTCTTGGGCATGGCCAGCGAGATCAAACGCCTCCGAACACTGGAGACAGATCTCGGTGCGCGGGTGCGAACGCTGGAGACATCGCTCCGCGATCAATCAGATCTTGACGAATCCAAGCTGGCGCAGATGGTTGGCGAGGAGACGGGACGGGTGCTGGAAGCAGCCCGGACAGCCGCCACCGAGATCCGGCAGAAAGCAACGGACTCGGCCGAACGTCTGGTTCGTGAGGCGCAGGAACGGGCAGCCGAGCTCACCGCCGAGGCCACCGAAGCTCGCGACCGTGCCATTCGTGAGGCCGACGAGCTTGCCGAGCGCGCGAGGACCGCCGCGGACGAGGCAGTGGCGACGGCCAAGAACGAAGCAGTCGAGCTGCGCGAAGCTGCCGAGTCCGACAGTCGCGACCTGCGAGCAACAGCGACCGCTCTGCTCGGCGAGCGAACGGCGGAAGCCGAGGCGGCGGCAGTCGCCATTCGCACCGAGGCCGACGAGCTGCTCGAACAGGCCCGAGCGGATGCCGACGATGCGCGTCAGGCGGCCGACGATCACGCCAAGGCGAGCGCTGCCCGAGCGGAGGCCGAGGCGGCCGTGGTGGTCGAGGCCGCCCGCGAGCAGAGTCGCGAGATGTTGACCGAAACCAAGGAGGCCCGGGAGCGGATGCTCGCGGACCTTTCGGAACGACGGCATTCGGCTCGTCAGCAATTGGAGAGCCTGCGGGCTGCACGGGAACGCATGTTGGAGTCCTTTGCGGCCGCCCGTGAGACCTTCGATCGATCCGAGGACCATCTGGTCGATGCGCTCCCCAAGGCCCGTCAGGCAGCCGAGGACGCAGCAGCCGCAGTGGAGAACGACACCGATGCGGATGACCTGATCGCAGAGCTCGGTCTGTCCGATCCGATCATCGAGCCGCCGCGGGCCACGACCGCGGACCGTCCCGAGGATTCCATCGATCCCGACGTTTCGGATCCGGACCCTTCGAACATCGATGCCGCGACCATCGATGCGCCAGCAGCCGACGCTGAGGTGATCGCCGTCGGCGACAACGACGAGGCTCCTGACGGTGCCGAGAGCGTCGATGATGCCGAGCCGACGGAGACCACGGACCCACATGCGACAGCTGCCGGATCAGGCGAGGTCCCGACGGTCATTGACGGAGACTCCGACAGTGCCAGTCATCTCCGGTTGGTGTCGTCAGGACCGGGGCTGACCGCAGTCGATGACCTCGACGACGATGACTCCGACCACGATGACCACGATGATGACTCGCACGACGACGCGTCGGTCGACCCGGAATCGGGAGCGGCCGACGCCATTTTCGCCCGGCTTCGTGCCGACGTTGTCCCGGCGGGCGCCGACCAAGCTGCTGGGGCCACCGAGCCAAGCGTCGCCAGTCGCAACGGTGGAGCCGT
>JBBRSC010000007.1:0-28749 GCA_038245795.1 Acidimicrobiales bacterium | reverse complement strand
GTGTGGACCGGCGACGTGCCCAACGAAGCAATCGAGGTCTACGAGGTGCTCTCCAATGCGCACCGCGCCGCCTTCGAGGAGGTGGCACCAGGGGTCGCCTGCGAAGACATCGATCTCGCCGCCCGACGTGTCATCACCGACGCCGGGTACGGCGATTACTTCATCCATCGCACCGGCCACGGCATCGGTGTCGATGCCCACGAGGACCCGTACATGGTGGCTGGCAATACTGAAGCGCTGGCCGTCGGGCACTGCTTCTCGATCGAACCGGGCATCTACCTCCCCGGACGCTTTGGCTTCCGTCTCGAGGACTGCCTGGCGGCCGCGGAAAATGGGCCTGATTCCTTCACGTCATCGAACCGGGCACTGGTCTCGGTCATGGCGTGACCGCACCGGAAGCTCGGCGCACGTGCTGAAACTCGACGCTGCGACCGTGGGACTGCAATGGGCCACCGGGTCGTTGTGGTTTCTGTGGGTGACCACCCGTCGCCGGGAGGTCGGCATTGGCTACGGCTGGTTGATGCGCGGGGTGTTCGGCCTGATGGCCGTTGGCGCCGCCGTCGCAGGATTTCGCTACGGCAGCAATCCGGTTCGCGAGTTCGCGTCGATCGGCGTGGCGGTTGCGACCGTTGTCGTGATCTTTGTGTCATGGCAGCGAAGGGGCGCAGGGGTGCTCCATCAGCGGGAGCAATCGCAGGCTCGATCGGCACGAATCGATCAGATGACCGGCATCGAACGCGACGAGCAGCGCTTCGATCCGAACATCGCTGAGTTCCCGCCCAACCTGGATGTGATCGCGCCGATCATCGGCACGATCGGGCTCGTTGCGGCCGGTCTCGATGCCGGAGCGCCCGCCTGGTTACAGCTCGCGAGGGTGCTCGTGGGCGCCCTGTTCCTGGGTGCTGTGACGGATGCGATGCTGCTCGGCCACTGGTATCTCACGCAGCCCGGGCTGCCACGCGCACCGCTGCTCCAGTTGGTCCGGATCGTGGGCATCATCTGGCCTCTCGAAGTTATTCTCCTGTTGATTCCCACGGGGATGGGATCGGTCCTCAGCGGCCGGATCGCCGATGGCTACAACGGCATGCTCGGCTGGTTCTGGGTGGCCTGCGCCGTGACCACCATCGGGCTGTGCGTCGTGACCCGACTGGCGTTGAAGGAGCGGTATTACTCGGCGGTCATGGCCGCTACAGGGCTCCTGTACCTGGCGATCCTCACCGCCTTCGGGACGGACCTGGTGGCGCGGGCGCTACTGGCATCCTGACCCAGTCCTGTTTGCGATCGCGTCGTGGCGGGTATCGTTGTCATCTTCTGAGGAGGGGCCCATGCCACGAGCCATCTGGAGCGGATCGATCAGCTTCGGTCTGGTGAACATCCCGGTGAAGCTGTACTCGGCAATCTCCGAGAAGTCGGTCCGCTTCCATCAGATCGACCAACGCAACGGCGCTCGGGTTCGTCAGCAGCGTGTCAACGCCGTCACCGGTGAAGAGGTGCCCTACGGCGAGATCGTCAAGGGATACGAACTCTCCAAGGATCGCTACGTCATGGTCTCCGAGGACGAACTCGCCGCCTTCGCTCCCAATGCCACCCACACCATCGACCTGGAGTGCTTCGTTGACCTCGACGAGATCGACCCGGTGTTCTTCGACGGCGCCTATCACGTGGCTCCCTCGATGGCCGCCAAGCCCTATGCGTTGTTGGTGCGGGCCATGGAGGAATCGAACAAGGTGGCCATCGCCCGCTTCGTGATGCGCTCCAAGGAATACGTCGCCGCCCTCCGGCCCCGCGACGGAACGCTGGTGTTGTCGATGATGGTGTACTCCGACGAGCTGAACCCGGCCAGCGACATTGGAGAGTTCGACGACGTTGCCGCCGTCGAGATCGAACGCCGCGAGTTGGCGATGGCAGAGTCGCTCATAGCGTCGCTGAGCGAATCATTCGATCCCGATATGTTCCACGACACTTACCGCGACAAGGTGCTGGATCTGATCGAACGGAAGTCGGCGGGCGAGTCGATCGAGTTGAACATCACCCCGGCTCCCAGCGCGGACAAGGTCATCGATCTGATGGCCGCGCTCGAGGCGTCGGTGAAGGCCGCGAAGTCGGCCCGCGGTCGACATCCCACGGGAATCGATGCCGACGCTGGGGTGTCACAGAAGCGGGCCGGGTCTGCCGCCAACACGTCGACGAAGAAGGCTGCGCCCCGCAAGGCCGTAACGAACAGCAGCCCGAACGACACCAGCTCGAACAAGGTGGCGGCCAAGAAGATCTCGGCGGCACGTCCGACCAAGAAGTCGGCTTCCAAGAAGTCGGCCACCAAGTCGGCCCCGGCCCGTCGTAAGACGGCCTGACGCCCGCACGCCACATGGGGGAGTCGGTCGTCACGGAGGTGGGAGACCGTCAGGTCGTCCTGACCAACCTCGACAAGGTGATGTACCCGAGCGTCGGCTTCACCAAGGCCGAGGTGATCGGCTACTACGCCGCTATTGCGTCGACGATGCTGGCGCACACGAGTGGGCGGTGCATCACGTTCCGCCGCTACCCCGACGGTGTCGACGGCAACTCGTTTTTCGAGAAGCGCTGCCCCTCACATCGACCCGAGTGGGTGCCGGTCGCAATCGGACCCGGGGATCGCCGTGGAATCGTCGAGTATTGCCGCCTCGAAGAACCAGCGGCGCTGGTGTGGGCGGCAAACCTGGCGGCGTTGGAGCTGCATGCGCCGATGGCCCGCTCAGTCGATCTCGATGCTCCGCAGATGGTTGTGTTCGATCTGGATCCGGGAGAGAAGACGGGAATGACGGAATGCGCAACGTTGGCGCTCGAACTGCAGGAGCTGTGCGAGGGGATCGACCTGGAGTTGTTTCCCAAGACCTCGGGATCCAAGGGTCTGCAGATCTATGCGCCGCTGAACTCCCCGCACACCCACCATCATTGCGCCGACTTCGCGCGGGCTGCCGGTCAAGTGTTGGAGAAGCGCCATCCGAAGTCGGTCATCACGACCATGGCGAAGAAGGACCGTGTGGGCAAAGTGCTTGTGGATTGGAGCCAGAACTCGCGCCACAAGACGACCATCTGCGCGTACTCCCTTCGGGCTCGACCCACGCCGACGGTCTCGACACCCGTGACGTGGGACGAGGTAGCTGCGGCCGCCGACGGCGAGTTGCTCAGTTTCGTTGCATCGGAAGTGTTGGAGCGCGTCGAAGAGTTCGGCGATCTGTTTGCCCTGACCGCCTCGATGGTGCAGCGGCTTCCCGGCTGACCGTTGCGAAATACGGCTATGGGGCCTGATCGGCCTGCTGCTTCGCTTGGCGTGCCGCCAGCTTCTCGACCATCGAGTTGAGCTTCGCCCCCCACGGCCAACCGGCGTAGTGGGTGAGGAAGATCACGATCTCCCGAAGTTCTGCGATGTCGAGGTCGCCGCAACGAAGCGCAGCATCGAGTTGCAGCTCGACGACATCGTCGAGACCCGACCCGACGAGCATGCCGACCAACAGCAGCCGACGATCGCGAATCGACAGTCCCTCCCGCGTCCACACCTCGGCGAAGAGATGTTCGACCGTCATCCCGAAGAAGTCGCCGGGCCCGTCGCCGACGTCCCATCCGTAGACCTCGCGCATCTTGGCAAGACCGATGGTGCGCTTGTCAGCATTTCGAGTGGTCGATGGCTCTGGCGATGAAGTGGTCACGATGTCCTTCGGAGTTGGATGTTGGAGTCTGTCGCGTTGTTCGGCGAGCGCGCCGACCGGCTTCGGAGGGCCTCTGATAGTTTCACCCAATGCGCTTGTCCACTCCGGGCATGCGGCGTGTCGTGGGGACGCTGGTACTGACGCTCCTCATCGTCTCCGTTGCGTGCAATCCGCTGCCGCCCTGCCGGAAGGGTCGACGGTGCCCCAAACCCACGCCGCCCCCGACCACCGTTCTTCGCCGTGCCCAGGCTGCCAAAACGGCAGTTTTCGCTGGCCTCGGAGCTTGGGTGGACGTCTACGACTGGTCGCCGACCTTTTCACCGAGCGCTACGTGGGGCCTCGATGACGTCGACCGCATTGCGGCCGCCGGAGTTCAGGTCCTGTACATCCAATCCGCCAAGGCAACCCGACCCGAGGACCTCCTCGACCCGGACAAGTTCAAGGCCATCGTCGATCGTGCCCACGCCAAAGGCCTGCGAGTGGTGTCGTGGTTCCTGCCGGCGAATCTCGACCCCAAGAGCGATGTGATCAAGTTGGTCGCCCCGCTGAAGTTCGGTGTCGACGGCATTGCCATGGACATCGAGTCGACCGATCAGAAGGACCTGACGGCCCGCAACAACGCCCTCGTCTTGGAGTCGTTGTTCGTCCGATTCTTTCTCCCTGACGTCGCCATGGCCGCGATCGTCCTGCCGCCGGTGGTCACTGACGTGCTCAACCTCAACTATTGGCCCAACTTCCCGTGGACGAAGATCAAGGACTACTTCGACGTGTGGATGCCGATGGGCTACTGGACCAATCGCACCACGGCCTCAGGATGGCGGGACGGCGAGAAGTACACGAATGAGAACATCGATCGAGTGAGGGCCAATCTGGGCGACCCGAACGCGCCGATCCATCCGGTCGGCGGGATCAACGACAAGGCGACCATCGACGAGATCAACGGCTTTGTGCGCTCGGCGCAGTCGCGTGGTGCCATCGGCGGATCGCTGTACGACGATCGAACGTCGAATCCGGATCAGTACGCGGCGCTCCAACCGCTCCGCCGCTGACGCATCTGACGCCCGAGGAGCCTCGGCGGCCGGATGCACGCAACGACGAGGCATACCGTTACCGTACTGAGCGGATCAGACATGATCCCAGGGCGAGCGCTGAGCATCGCCGGGGCACTGAGAGTGGTTGAAATTGAGGGGACGACAATGCGAGCAGTGGTGACCGGCGGGGCCGGATTCATCGGATCCACGCTGACCGAGCGCTTGTTGGACGAGGGTCATCTGGTGACGGTGATCGACGCCTTCACGGAGTACTACGAGGCGGGAGCCAAACGTTCGAATCTCGCGGGGGTGGCCGATCATCCGAATCTCACGATGGTCGAGGGCGACCTCTTGGATCTCGACCTCGCACCCATCGTCGAAGGCGCCGACTGCGTGTGGCATCTCGCCGGCCAGCCGGGCGTCCGGTTGAGTTGGTCCGACGGCTTCGCCACCTACGTCGCCCGCAACATCAATGCGACACAGCGGTTGCTGGAGGCGGCGAAGACGGTCGAGACGCCGAGGGTCGTGTACGCCTCGAGCTCCTCGGTCTACGGCAACGCCGAGCGCTATCCGACCTTGGAGACCGATCGCCCAGAGCCCTACAGCCCATACGGCGTGACGAAGCTGGCCGGCGAACATCTGATGGTGCTGTACGCCGCGAACTGGGCGGTGCCGACCGTGTCGCTTCGCTACTTCACCGTCTACGGGCCCAGGCAACGGCCAGATATGGCGCATCATCGGCTGATCGAAGCAGCGCTCGGCGGGACCACATTCCCGCTGTTCGGCGATGGCGGCCAGGAGCGCGCATTCACCTTCGTGGGAGACGTGGTCGATGCGACGATTCGAGGCGGTGTGACACCCGGCGTTGCGTCGGGGACAGTGCTGAACGTGTCAGGCAGCTTCTCCTGCACCCTCGGCGATCTCATTGACATGGTCGGTGACGCCGTTGGTTCGCCGGTGACGCTCGAGCGGCAGGGTCCGCAAGCGGGCGACGCTCAGAAGACGGGCGGCTCCACAGAGCAGATCGAGCGCGTGTTGGGCTGGCGGGCGACCACCAGCCTCGAAGAGGGCATCGCCGCGCAGGTCGCGTGGCATCGCAACCGCCGCCACTGAGGATCGACTGACACCGCCGGCGGGGCGAGGTCGTTGCGCGCGGTTGCGACGGGCGCAGGTTATGGTGCCCAGAACGGCGGGCTAGAGCAGCGATGTGAGGAGGCGATGGACCTCGTCGAGGTTCGTCATAGCGTCGTGCTCGGCATGCACCTTCGCCAGCCCGGCCGCTGCCAGTTGTTCGGCCAGGGTCGGGTCTCCAGCCACGCGTTGCAGCTGATCGGCCAACGACGAGGCGTCGCGCGAGGTTGCGAGCAGTCCCGTCTCGCCCTCGATCACCAGCTCACGGATCCCCGGCAGCGACGATGCCACCACCGGACGTCCCATGGCCATGGCTTCCACGCACACATTGGGGATGCCATCCATGAAGCCGCTGTCGAGTTGGATGCTGGCGAGGGCGAAGCAATCGGCGGCGGTCACCTCTTGGCGGACGACATCTGACGCCTGACGACCGAGGAACCGGGCGTCGACCCCCAACGAGGAGGCCAGCTCCTCGAGCTCCCCGCGGAGCTCGCCGTCGCCGATCATGGTCACGGTGTTGGTGACGCCGCGACTGGTGAGCAGCGCGCTGGCTTCGAGGAGAAAGCGATGTCCCTTGTACTCCTGCAGAGCTGCCACGCAGAGAATTCGAAATGGATCGCCCGGTTCACGCAAGCGCAGCGGCTGCGGGGTGAACGTCCCGAGGCGGACCCCATGGTGCACCAGATGCACGGTGGTTTCCGCCCGGGCCCGATCGCCCGCCGTCTCGACCAGAATGCTTCGGCCATGATCCGTGCAGGTCATCACCAGATCGGCGCGATCCACCTTGGTCCCGAGACCTGCGCGATCGGCGAAGATGTCATGCGCGTGGCCGGTGAACGAATACGGGATCCCGGCGATCTCCTGGATACACACGGCAGTCATCGTGGGGTACGTCGCCCAATGGGCGTGCACTCGAACAACGCCCTGCGCGGTCATGCGTCTCGCCATTGCTGCGGCCAGCGCCACCAGGAGCGGTGCCCGCACGAGCGCACTCCTGGAAGGCCACGAGAGCCGCACAGCCGTTGCCCATGCACGGAGATATCCATGCGGGTTTCGTCGAAGCCAATGCCATTGGGCCGTGAGCACCTCGCGCGATCGCCACTCGATGTAGTTGGCGCCAGCATCGAGGTCCATCGCGTCGGGCTGCATCTGTTCGGGAGTTTCGTGGATGATCGAGTACAGCTCGAAGTCGAGGCCGCGCTCCTGCATGCCGCGTAACTCCTGGAGCACGAACGTCTCGGTCAGCTTGGGAAACCTCGACACGAGAATGGCGTAACGCCCAGCGGGCGTCGACGAGTCGTTCACGGCCCGCTACTTGCGGGCGACGAAATACTTCGCCTTCGGGTGATGGCAGATCAACGCCGATGTCGTCTGTTCCGGCTGATACTGCCAGCCCGTGTCCTCCGACACCTCGATGCCGATGCGGTCGACCCCCAACAACTCGGCCACCACGGCGTTGTCCTCGAGATCCGGGCACGCCGGGTATCCCCATGAGTAGCGGCCACCCCGATACTGCTGACGGAACAAGCCGGCCAGCGACGGTCCGTCCTCGTCCGCGTACTCGAGCTCCTCGCGGATTCGCCGATGCCAGAGCTCCGCCAACGCCTCGGCCATCTCAACCCCGAGCCCGTGCAGCATCAGGTAATCCTGGTACTTGTCGGCAGCGAACAACTCCGCACACCGCTCGGAGACTGCGGCTCCCATCGTCACGATGTGGAATGCGGCGTAGTCAACCTCGCCGGAATCGATCGGTCGGAAGAAGTCCGCGATGCACAACCACGGCTCGATCGACTGGCGCGGATAGTGGAATCGGACCCGCTCCGTGGTCCGCGTGTCATCAGTCCAAATGACCAGATCGTCGCCGTCGCCATTGGCCGGGAAGTAGCCGTAGACAACCTGAGGAACCAGCAGGTCGTCGGCCTTGGCCTCGGAGAGTTGCGCACGGAGACTCGGTCGGATGCGATCCTTGAATTCGGCGTCGGTCTCGCTGGTGCCGTCGCCTCGCTTCTCGGGGCGAAACTGCCACTGATTGCGGAACAACGCGGTTTCGTTGATGTACGCCGCAATGTCGTCGAGGGCGATTCCCTTGATGACGCGTGACCCGAGGAACGGCGGAGTCGGAACATGGACGTCAGTAGCAACCGCCGGGCTGCGGGCGGGAATGGTCGAGGGGTCGACATCGACCTTCACTTTGGCGGCGATGTTCCGCCCGCCAGTGACCCGTCCGAAATCGGGATCGTCGTCGCCCGTGCGCTTCATTTCCGCCAACCGGTCCATCACCGACAAGCCCTCGAAGGCGTCCTTGCCATAGAACACGCGGCCGTCGTACACCTCACGCAGATCCCGCTCGACATACGTCCGGGTCAGCGCCGCGCCGCCGAGCATCACGGGGATCCTCGACAGATTGCGGCTGTTCAATTCTTCGAGATTGTCTCGCATGATGAGGGTGGACTTCACCAGCAGGCCCGACATGCCAATGGCGTCGGCGCCGATCTCGATTGCCTTGTCGATCATCTCGGCGATCGAAATCTTGATGCCGAGGTTGTGTACCTCGTAGCCGTTGTTGGTGAGAATGATGTCGACGAGGTTCTTGCCGATGTCATGGACGTCGCCCTTGACCGTGGCCAGCACGAGCTTGCCCTTGGCCGAGGCTTCGTCGGAGCGCTCCATGTGCGGCTCGAGATAGGCGACGGCGGTCTTCATTGTCTCGGCCGATTGCAACACGAACGGCAGCTGCATCTCGCCGCGGCCGAACAGCTCGCCGACCACCTTCATGCCGCTCAACAGCACATCGTTGACGATGCTCAGCGCCGGTAGGCCCTTGGCCATTGCCTCATCGAGATCGTTGGTGAGACCGTCACGGTCGCCGTCGATGATGCGGGAGCTGAGGCGCTCCTCGACCGGCCAATCGGAGCGGTCCTCTTTCTCGACGACCTGCTCGGAGACGCCAGCAAAGATGGCCAGGAACTTGTGGAGCGGGTCGTACTTCTCGTCTCCCTTCGACAAGGTTCCGGCGGAACCCCGTCGGTCGAAGATCAGGTCCAGACACACCTCGCGTTGCTCGTCGGGGATTCGTGACAACGGCATGATCTTGCTGGCGTGCACGATGGCCGAATCGAGTCCGACCTTGGTGCATTCGGCCAGGAACACACTGTTGAGGACGTGACGCGATGCGGGAGTCAGGCCGAAGCTGACGTTGGACAATCCCAACGTGGTGTGGACACCCGGCAGTTCGATTTTGATCCGACGAATGGCTTCGATGGTGGCCATGGCGTCGCCACGAAGATCGTCGTCGCCCGTCGAGAGGGGGAAGGTCAACGCATCGAAGATGAGATCGCTCGGTGTCAATCCGTAGCGGTTGATGGCGAGATCGTGGATGCGATGAGCGACTCGCATCTTCCAGTCGACATCGCGGGCCTGGCCGTCCTCGTCGATGAGGAGGCAGATCACCGCTGCGCCGTACTTCTTCGCCAGACGGAAGACCCGATCGCCGCGCGAGCCTTCCTCTTCTCCATCCTCGAGGTTGGCAGAGTTCAGAACAGCTCGGCCGCCAAGCCACTTCAGTCCGGCTTCGAGCACTGGTGGTTCGGTGGAGTCAAGCACCAGCGGCACGGAGCTCTGGGTAGCGAACCGCTTGGCGAGCTCGTCCATGTCAGCGGTGCCATCACGCCCCACGTAATCGACGCACAGGTCGAGCACGTGGCTGCCTTCCTTGACCTGATCTTTGGCCATCTGAACACACTGCTCCCAGTCGGTCTCCAGCATTGCTTCGCGGAACTTCTTGGAGCCGTTGGCGTTGGTGCGTTCCCCGATCATCAAGAAGCTGGTGGACGAGGTATCGCCCTCGGAACCGAACGGTTGATAGGAGTAGATCGAGGTGAGCCCGGTGGCATCGGTCGGGTTCAACGTCGCCGGCTCCACGCCCTCCATCGCCACGACGAGCTGACGGATGAACTCGGGGGTCGTTCCGCAACAGCCGCCGATCACCCGGACGCCAAACTCGCGCACGAAGCGGAGTTGGTGCTCGACGAACTGCTCGGGGGTGAGGTCGTAGTGCATCAGACCGTTGACGACCGACGGCAATCCGGCGTTCGGTAGGACCGAAATGGGGACCGGGCAGTGCTGGGAGAGGTAGCGCAGGTGCTCACCCATCTCGACCGGCCCGGTCGCGCAGTTGAGTCCCAGGATGTCGGGGCGCATTGGTTGCAGTGCCGCGAGCGCTGCGGAAATCTCGGTGCCGGGCAACATGCGCCCAGTGAGCTCGATGGTGACCTGCACCTGAAGTGGGACGTCGCGACCCGCGATGACCATGGCCTCACGGCAGCCGTTCATGGCGGCCTTCACGCCCAACAGATCGAACTGGGTCTCGATCAACAGGACGTCGACGCCACCCTCGATCAGACCGACCGCTTGGCGGACATAGATATCCTTGATCTCGTCGTAACGGATCTGACCGAGCGTCGGGAACTTGGTGCCCGGCCCCATCGACCCGGCAATGAAACGGGGCCGATCCGGCGTGGAGAACTCGTCGGCCACGGAGCGGGCGATATGCGCAGCGGCGACGTTCAGTTCGTGGATCTGATCCAAGAGATCGTATTCCATGAGTGCCACACCGGATCCGAAACTGTTGGTCTCGACGATGTCGGCGCCAGCTTCGAAATACTCTCGGTGCATCTGCGCGATGAGCTCGGGGCGCGTCAGGCACAACATCTCGTTGCAGCCCTCGAGCGCCTCCGAGCCGAAGTCCTCGGCGGTGAGCGGGTGCATCTGCAGCCACGTCCCCGTAGCGCCGTCATAGATGACGACCCGCTCGGCAACCAGATCCATGAACGACGTACCCATGGGTCGAAGGCTACCGGTCGGTAACAACGCGTCCAAAGGACGTCTTGCCAGCCTCGGTCGTTGTCGAACCATTGAATATTTGCGTCACATGCTGCGATACTGACCGTGCCGGTTCCACCGCCGGCAGGACAACCAATCAGACCACCGCCCTGTCGGGCCAGGGGTCGGGTCGGACGGGGCAACTTGAGGACGGGGATCCATGGGCGACTACCGGGCTGACCAGCTGGCCCACGCGGCAGGCATGTCGTTGGCGCTCGTTCGTTCGTACCAGAGCAAGGGCCTGCTCGATCCACCGCGACGGGTCGGACGGCAGGCCTTCTACAACGATGGTCATCTCAGCAGACTGCGCCACATTGCTGATCTGAAGTCGCGTGGTCATTCGTTGCGGATGATCGCCGAGCAGATCACGCCGACCGAGCGCACCGAACGCCGGGTCACTTCAGACGGACGGCGGAGCCTCCGACTCGGCGACGTTGCCGAACGCAGCGGTGTTCCCATCCAGATGTTGCGATCGTGGGAAGCATCGGGCTTGATCCGACCCGCGCGGGTCGACGGGGAATCCGTCTACGACGTACGCGACATCGAGGCCGCGCAAATGATCCTGGTCTTGATCGGATCAGGGATCCCGTTCGAGCGATTGATCGATGTTGCCCGGGGCCAACTGGCGGCCGGAGCCCAGATGGCCGAGGGTGCGGTGCGCCTCCTCGACGAGTTCAACCCGATCGCGCAGACTCCGGCGCGGGACGCGGCCGTTCGGGAGATGGCGGGCGTGATTGGAGCGCTCGTGTCCTACGTCGTTCAGAGCCAGGTCATGGCGGTGGGACGGGATCCAGCAGATATCGCCGAGGTCGACTCCGATCCACGCTCGACTGGCTGACCTTGTACTCGTGGACACCCCCTCGAAAGCATCCGTTCAGAAGAATCGGCCGGGGTGTCCCTGAGTATCGGCGCAGCCGAAGGACCCATGGTCCGAAGGTGACCTTCGACCCTTGGCGTCGGTCGGGGTCGGAATGAGACTCAGGTCATGGAGCAAGAGACAGGGCCGATCGAGTACGCGACTCATTCGTTTGTTTGGCGTGGACATCGTCTGGTGTACGACGTCTACGGCGAGGGCGACCAACTCATCGTGTATATGCACGGGTTGCTCCTGGACTCCGAGCTCAACCGGGGGATCGCCGCGGCGTTGGCCGCGCGAGGGAACCGGGTGGTGCTGCTCGATCTGCTGGGTCACGGGCGAAGCGACAAGCCCATCCACGCCGAGGAATACCGGATCGACTCGTACGCCGAACAGGCGATCGCACTTCTTGACGAGTTGGGCGCGCCGGTCGCCACGCTCGGCGGAATGTCGCTCGGGGCAAACGTCAGTTTGTTCGCCGCCACCGAGCACCCCGACCGTATCCATGGCCTCGTGTTGGAGATGCCGGTCTTGGAATGGGCGGTTCCATCGGCGGCCATCGCATTCGTTCCGATCCTGCTGGCCGCCCACTACGGGCGCCGCGTCCTGAAGCCGATCACCTCGCTCCTGCGTCGACTTCCTCGGACGTCGATCGGGCCCGTCAACAGCTTCCTCAACGCGGGGTCGCTCCCGCCTGACGTGATCGCCGCCATCATGCACGGAGTTCTGGTCGGTCCGGTCGCCCCGACGTTCGATGCCCGCTGTCGTGTCGTCACCCCCGCGCTCGTGCTCGCTCACGCCAACGACCTCATCCATCCCTTCGACGATGCCCACCGCCTGGTTGGTCAGCTCCCCAACAGCACGCTGGTCCGAGCGCGATCTCCGCTGGAATTGCGGCTCTTTCCCAGCCGGCTGACGGACTCGATCGCCGAGTTCCTCGACGCGACCTGGGCGAAGCCGATCCCGTCGGCCTCACGTCGCCGAACCGAACGACGGCCTGCCCTGTCAAGCAGCGGACGTCGTCGGACGTCCAGCTCACCCAAGACGGCCTGAGCAGAACGAAAGAGACGCTGGCATGACAACATCAGAACCTCAGGAGATGGCAGCGCGGCGGGCCCAGATGGTCAGCCGCGACATCGCGTCCAGGGGGATCAAGAACCGTCGTGTCCTCGATGCAATGGCAAGCGTTCCCCGGGAACAGTTTCTTCCGGAGCACCTCGCCGAGTTCGCCTACGACGACAGTCCGCTTCCGATCGCCGAGGGCCAGACCATCTCGCAGCCGTACATCGTGGCCGCCATGGTCGACGCTGCCGAGTTGACGGTCGGCGACCGGGTACTCGAGATCGGCACCGGGTCCGGATACGGTGCCGCCATCCTCGGCCAGATCGCCGACAACGTCGTGACGATCGAACGACACGCGTTGCTCGCCGACGCGGCGGCAGCGAGGTTGATCGACCTCGGCTATCTCAACATCGACGTCGTGGTCGGCGACGGGACCTTGGGCTGGCCCGAGTCGGCGCCCTACGACGCCATCATCGTGACTGCCGGAGGTCCAGCGGTGCCGAGAGCGCTGCTCGACCAACTCGCGGAGGGCGGTCGCCTCGTGATCCCCGTCGGTCCTGAGAGTCGCGGTCAGGAATTGGTCCGGGTCCGTCGACACGGCGACGAGACCACCGAGGAGGACCTCGGACCGGTGCGCTTCGTTCCGCTGATCGGCGCGCAGGGGTGGACCCCACAGGACGAACCGCCGGCGCTCATCGTTCCGACCGCACCAGTGCATCGGTCCAACGGAATCGCGGGACTCGTTGCCGAAGTTGCCGAGCCGTTCGGATCGATCGCGGATGCTGAACTCGGGCCGCTCCTCGAACGGATCGGTGACTGTTCAGTGGTCCTGCTCGGGGAGGCCTCGCACGGGACCTCCGAGTTCTACCGCATGCTGGAGCGCATCACGCGTGAGCTGATCCTTCGCAAGGGGTTCACCGTTGTCGCTGTCGAAGCTGATTGGCCCGACGCCGCCCGCATTGACACATATGTGCGACATCGCCGGCCGACGGGCCCTCCCATGGAGCCCTTCGCGCGTTTCCCAACCTGGATGTGGCGAAATCGTGAGGTGGCGACGTTCGTCGAGTGGCTCCGCGACCACAACGCCACCTTGGAAGAACCGTCTCGCCAGGTGAGCTTCTCGGGCCTCGACATCTACAGCCTGTTCACCTCGCGAGACGCGGTATTGAGCTATCTCGCGGGGATTGACCCCGACGCAGCGGCCGTGGCTCGACACCGATACTCGTGCCTCACGCCGTGGCAGCATGATCCCGCGGCCTACGGGCGCGCCGTTGTCACCGGCAGCTTCAGCGGATGCGAAGAGGGAGTTGTGGCGACCTTGACCGACCTCCTCCGCCGACGCCTCGAATACTCGGCCCAAACCAGCGCCGACTTCGTCGACGCTCGCCAGAACAGCGATGACTTCGTCGACGCTGCCCAAAACGCCATGGTGGTCGCGCAGGCCGAGCGGTACTACCGGGTGATGTACTCAGGATCGCGGGCCTCCTGGAACCTTCGTGACCAACACATGTTCGAGACGTTGAAGTTCGTCCGAGCGCATCGGGGACCCGGCGCCAAGGTGGTTGTGTGGGAGCACAACTCTCACGTCGGGGATGCGTCGGCGACCGAGATGGGGGCGCGGGGCGAACACAACGTGGGGATGCTGGCTCGCCGAGAGTTCGGCGCCTCGGCGTTCCTCCTGGGGTTTGGGACCGACCACGGAACGGTGGCGGCGGCGACCGATTGGGGTGGCCCGATGGAGATCAAGTCGGTCCGACCGTCTCACCCCGACAGCTACGAACGTATCTGTCACGACACCGGCATCGGCGGGTTCATGATGCACCTCCGCGATCCGGCCCGACCTGAGGTCCGCGAGGAGTTGGCCGTCCCCCGCCTCGAGCGTGCGATCGGCGTGATCTACCGACCGGAAACAGAGCTCCAGAGCCACTACTTCCAGGCGTCGCTCCCCACTCAGTTCGACGAGTACGTCTGGATCGATGCCACGACCGCCGTGACCCCCCTGCCCACCCACGAGGTGGCGGGCGCTCCCGATACCTACCCGTTCGGACTCTGAGCGGACTCCTGGCTCTGGGCGGACGGGGATCGTTCCATCAGTGAGGTGGCGAGATCAGCGAGTACGTCGCTCGGGCACTCAGCCGGTTCACCGCGGTTGCTTGTTCGTGAGCTGACCTGGGTGTTCGATCGACACGTCGGGGATGATCGCGACGGGATGTTCGGTGTGATTCAGACAGTCGCGTGCCACGGATCCCAGGAGCAGTCCCAGGAAGCCGCCGCGGCCGCGGGCTCCCACGACCAGCATGTTGGCGTTGGCCATCTCGTCGCGTAGGACGCTGGCGGCCGCACCGCGTCGCAGGATCGGCTGCACGACGACACCGGTCGGCACCTCGACGGCGGAAACGATCTGATCGAGCTGGAGGCGTGCCTCGTTCTCGATGAACTCGGCCTGAGATTCCTGAGCCTCCTCCCAGATGTGGATCACCCGCACCACGGCACCGGTGTGCTCAGCTCGGGCCAGTGCCCACTCCAATGCCCGGGCCGAGTTCGGTGAGCCGTCGACTCCCACCACAATCACGTTTTGTGCGGCTGCGTCCCGCCCTGGCGGATCCCCCGGGAGTTCGGGCTGCTCAGCTGGCGTGTCGGGAGCGGGAACGACGATCAATGGGCACGGCGTGTGATTGGCAAGTTGGTGGCTGACCGAACCGAGGACTTTGCTCGCGATTCCGCCTCGACCCCGCGTCCCAACGACGAGTTCGTCCGCGTCAGTCGCGAGCGTGATCAAGAGCTCGCTGGTCGATCCCCAGCCCGTCTCGATTGTCGGGATCGGATCGCCCGCGGTGTGGATCGCGTCGACAACCGATTGGACCCGCGCGCGTATCACCGGCCCGAGATCCGGCGACTGTGCAGTGATGCCGCCGTAGAGACCGCCAACGGGGTACACGGCTGGCTGCCAACCTCCTACTGCGACGACGTCGGCTCCTTGGAGGCGCGCGTCGTCCAGTGCAAGCCGGAGCGCCGCTCGCGACGCCGATGACCCGTCGATACCGACCACGATCTTCATCACACACTCCACTCCTCGATGTGGGACATCGTTGCACTGGACCACGATCGTCAACAGGGGCGAAGGACCTCATCCCGACGAGTGACCTTCGGCCCTTCCGTGTCTCTCGGTTCACAGGTGAAGATCATTGGGTACCCGCCAACCGGATTCGTTGGGATCGCTGGAACACACCACACCAGCGGACCGAAACGAATGAGAGGATTCAGGATGAGCAACGACACGACACCTTCCAACACCCCCGACAACTTCAGCACGGCAATTGACCGGCTCCTCGAGGACGCGCGGGCGGTTCGCACAGCGGCCGAGGCCTACGAGGCTGGCGACGGCGCTGATGGCTACGGCGACGAGGTCGCCCAAGTGCTGAACACCATGGAACTTGACCTGACGATTGCTCGGAACGCGTTGGCCGCTCGAGAGGCCCATACGTCAGAGGATCTGCAGAAGGCGCTGAACAACGTGATCGAGGCCGGTCGCAGCTGGCTCCAGGACGCATCGGTGAAAGCCTCGCTGGGCCGCATGGAACTCCGTGACCGCTCCGACGCCGTGACCCACGCGCTTGATCGCGCCCGAGGCGAGGCAAAGCGCACCGTTGAACGAGTCGGCGACGCGGTTGGCGTTGACCTCACCGAGACCAGGAGCGCCGCCATCGATTCGATCGGTGGCGTCCGGCGAGCCGTGGCTGACGCCATGTCGTCGTTGCGATCGGGCAGAGCCGAACCACAGGACTGATCACGATCCGGACTGAGTTGCTCCGACCGTGCCGGCAGTAGCTCGGAGCAGCTCAGCCGTGACCAGTTCCCGATCGGATCCGTTTCGGATCAGTTCGGCAGCGCTGCCGAGCAACCCCGTGAGGAGCATCGTGATCACCCAGGTGTCACGGCGGGCACGGCCATCGGACGCGTCGTCGTTCTCGGTCTCGCTGCCCGATTCGAGAGGTGTCGACTCGGGCGATGCCGTCACAATGACTGCCGAGACGATCCGTTCGAGGCTCGCGTAGAGCTCGTGGTGGCGGGCGCCGATCTCGCGTCGGGTCTCATCGGGCAACGACTGCATCTCATCGATCGCTCCGATCATGGCCTGATGAGCGGGCGTGGCCAGATACTCGAGCTGGAACGCGATCCACTTGTCGAGCCGCCCGCTGGGGGACTCGTTGCCCTCGGCGATCGTGTTGCCTGTCTCGATCAATGCGACGATCTGTGAGCGGAACCACGCAGCGAGAATATGCGGCTTGTCGGGGAAGTACCGATAGAGAGAGTTTCGGGCGAGACCGACCTCTGCGGCGATGTCGGTGAGCGACACCTCACGCACCCCGCGCTCCACGAACAAGCGCACCGCAGCCGCGATCACTGCCGCCTCCTGGTGAGCGACATGCTCGGCAACGGAGTTTGCGGCGATCCTCGGCATCGTCAGACGGTAGCGGAGGGTGTGGACTCCTCCGCCCGGCCGGACCGAAGGTGAAGACGACGCGTCGCTCCGTCGAGGTGGTCCAGGTCGTGAGTGACAATCAGGGTAGCGACCCCGCGATCGAGTGCCTCCCGTGTCATGAGCTCCATGATGTCGTGGCCACGCTCGGGGTCCAGCGACGCAGTTGGTTCGTCTGCCAACAGGACGTCAGGTTCGTTCATCAACGCCCGAGCGATTCCGACGCGTTGGCGCTCGCCGCCGCTGAGCTGCGAGGGCAGGCGCTCGAGGTGGTCGCCGAGACCGACGGATCCGAGGAGCTCTTTTGCCCGTGAGGTGGCCGCGCTGTTCAGGCGGCCGGAGATATGGGCCACGAGTTGTACCTGCTGCAATGCCGTCAGCGACGGAAACAGATTGGACGACTGGAAGACGATGCCCACCGAATCACGACGAAGGCGGGTGAGCTGCGCGGCCGACAACTCGGTGGTGTCGACACCGGCCATCGTGATGGTGCCGGAGTCGGGACGGCGCAGCAGGCCGGCAACAGCAAGCAGCGTGGACTTTCCGGAACCGGACGGTCCAGTGACGGCGACGACTTCGCCAGCGTCGACGCGGACAGACAGTCGATCGAGGATGGTGAGCGTTTCGGTTCCGTCGGGGACGGTGATCGTGATGTCGTCGAGGAGGAGGCTCATGATGTCGATTCCTTCAGGTGGATCAGTGTTCGGATGAGAGTGCGATGATCGGGTCGACCTTCGTGATGCGACGGATCGCCACGAGGCTGCCGGCCATCCCGACCACGATGAGGACCAGCGTCGATCCGAGGATGGGTGCCGAGCTGAGGCTGAACGGGACGCCGCCCCCGATGAGGCTCCCGAGCCCGACGGCGACCGCCGCGCCGACGATCGTCGCTGCCACCAGCACGATGGCCAACTGTCCGAGCGCATCACGGAGGACATAGGAATTGGACGCTCCGAGCGCCTTCAACAAGCCGATCTGGCGGGTGCGCTGCACCGTCCAGACGGTGAAGAACGCGCCGACGATCAGGGCCGAGATCACGAGGAGAAAGCCCCGGATCAGGTCCATGGTGGCGGTCTCCGCAGCGAATCCGGGTGAGCCCTGATACGCGGCCTCCTTGGACTCGACGGTGGTCTCCGCGGCAACATCGGTGGCGGCGAAGGTGGACTCATCGGTGGCGCGGATGGCGATCGCCGAGAATCGGCCCTTGGCGTTATCGCCGTACACCAGTTCCTGCCACGTGGACAACGACGAAAAGGCAATGTCGACGTGGCCGTAGGAACCGCCATAGGTGAATCCGAGGACGGGCAGCGTCCGATCCACGCCGACGATGGTGAGCGCATCGCCGACCTTCAGTCCATCGGCCTGAAACTGTTCGCTGAGGACCAGACCCGGTTCGCCCTCGAGGGCTGCCTGCGCCTCCGGGCGCGGCGCCAGGAAGCTGCCACGATCGATGCCGAACAGCGCCAGATCGATGGTTTCGCCGTTGGCTCGTTTGGCGTTGAAGAACGACACGCCAATCGGTGACGCGTCGACACCATCGACCTTGGACCAGGGCGCCAGGTTCCTCTGGGTCAGCGTCGAGCGGCTGAAACTGCTCTGCGACCCCGGCTGGAGCGCGAGATGGGTCAATGGCAGCCCCCGAAGCCCTGAGATTCCGTCATCGACGAGTCCGGTGGCGAGCCCGGAGAGCATGGTGGTGAGGAGCGCAACGAGCGCGATGACGAGGGCGACGAGGGCGAAACGACCGCGGGCGACACGCAGGTCTCTGAGGGCGAGAAACACGTTGGACCTTCCCAAGGTGAGGACCACCGGTCGGTGATCGAGGAGATGCCGATCGAACGCATTGTTATCGACGGGCTGTCGGCATCATACCGACATGCTGTCGTCATGGTCAACTCTCCACCGCGATCACTGGGCGCCGTGCGTAGGATTGCCCCGTGCTCAACGTCACTCTTGCCCGCGCCCTTCCCGCTTCGACCGGCCTGCTGATCCGCCTGGTGTCGTCGTCTGAGAAGGGCGGTGACCTTCCTGACAAGCGACAGCTCGAACGGCTCGGCTTCGCCGCGAAACCCGGGGAAACGGTCCTCTTGGCAAGTGGCGCCAAGGACGCCACGCTGCTCGTGGGGGTCGGCGACCTCAAGGCACTCACCGCAACCGGGCTGCGCCTGGCAGCGATCGCGGCAGCCCGCGGTGCGGGATCATCAAAGTCCGCCGCGCTCCTGCACGGCACTGTGACCACCGGATTCGATCCTGCGCTCGCGATCCAGTTGATCGCCGAAGGCTTGGTCCTGGGCGCCTACACGTTCACGACCTACAAGAGCGAGCCGTCGACGAAGGGGCTGAACAAGGTCTCGATCGTCGGGATCGGCGACAAGACAGAGCGGGACGGGCTGGTCGCTGGACTCGCGGTCGCCCGCGCGATCTGCTTCGCACGGGATCTGGTGAACGAGCCAGGCGGAACGCTGACACCCACCGTCGCCGCCGAGCGGGTCGCTGACTACGCCGAAGAAGTAGGTCTCAAGGTCACCGTCCTCGGCCCGAAGGAGATCGCCAAGGAACGACTGGCGGGAACTCTCGCGGTCAATCAGGGATCCACCGAGCAGCCGCGATTCGTGAAACTCGAACACCGGCCCGAGGGCGCCATCGGCCACGTGGCCTTGGTCGGCAAGGGGATCACGTTCGACTCAGGCGGCCTCAGCATCAAGCCCGCCGAGGCCATGATGACCATGAAGTGCGACATGGCGGGCGCTGCGGCCGTCGCCGCCGCGACCTGTGCCATTGCTGCGCTGCGTACACCCGTCGCCGTCACCTCCTACATGCCGTTCACCGACAACATGACTGGCGGTGCCGCCATTCGTCCCGGCGACGTCTTCACCGCTCGCAACGGCACCACCGTTGAAGTCCTCAATACCGATGCCGAAGGTCGACTCGTGCTCGGAGATGCTCTGGCATGGGCAGCCGAAACCGAACCCGACGCCATCGTTGACGTTGCAACGCTCACAGGTGCGTGTCTCGTCGCCTTGGGTGATCGGATCGCTGGAGTGTTGAGCAACAACGACGAACTGGTCAACGAGATCGAGTCGGCTGCCGAGGGGGCTGGCGAGCGCTTCTGGCACCTTCCCCTTCCCGACATCTATGAGCCCCAGATCGCGAGCATCATCGCTGACGTGAAGAACATCGGTTCCCGCTTCGGCGGCACGTTGACCGCAGGATTGTTCCTCCAGAAGTTCGTCGGCGATGTCCCATGGGCCCACCTCGACATCGCTGGCCCCGCCTATCACGATGCGCAGTCGGAAGAGGCGGCGGCAGGTGGCACCGGCTTCGGTGTGCGGACACTGATCGGTCTGGTGCAGGGCCGGGCGACTCAGCCAGACATCGAGGGCGTCGAGGGCTGACCATCGGGCGTGTCCCGAGGCGGGTCTCAGCGGCCCCGAGGCAGATCTCAGCGGCCCCGAGGCAGATCTCAGCGGCCCCGAGGCAGATCTCAGCGGCCCCGAGGCAGATCTCAGCGGCCCCGAGGCAGATCTCAGCGGCCCCGAGGCAGATCTAAGCGGCCCCGAGGCCGTGCGCCGAGAGCCATGTGGCATGTGAACGTTGCACCGGGTCGGGCAATCGCCGGAGTTGGCGTGTGGTCAACGTTGGCATCAGGGTTCGGACCGCGAGCGCTGCCTCTGATTCGATTCTGCAGGCGCCGAACTGGCACGCCCGTTCCAGCGTCCGTCCGATCATCGACGAATGTCCGATGCCCCGTCCGAGGCCCATGGCCTGAGCGGTGTCGGCGAGGTCGATCCGGTAGCCAGTCGGACGTTCGGTGAAACCTCGCGCCAATCGGCGGAGGAGCAACGTTGTCGCGGGACCGAGGACACCCAGCCAGAAGCGCTCGACGTAATCGCTCCGCAGATCGTGTCCGAGCCCGACGAGGCGTGGGTCCTCCCACGGGATGATGGCGACGGTGGGCGAGATCCACGTGACGATCGGTTGTGGCGCCCGGGGAACGCCCGCTGGCTCAGTCGATGGCGCTGTGTCGGGAGCAGGGGCTGTGTCGGGAGCAGGGGCTGTGTCGGCAGCAGGGGCTGTGTCGGCAGCAGGGGCTGTGTCGGATCGAGGTGTGGTGGTGGAAGTTGTGGCCGAACCGGGTGGTGGCGGGGTGATGGTGACGATGGACATGGCGTTCTCCTCGGGCACTTCAGTGATGCGCGGGGGAAGCGACGACGAGAATGTATTTCATGTCATTTCATACATCAAGTCGCGTTCGGCGCGATCCGCCGAGATCGACCGATCGATGATGACATCGCAACGCGTGACGGTGGGTGTTACAACGGTCCCCATGTCCTCAGAAACATCATCCGGCAGAGTGCCGTCGGACCCAACGTCGGCGACCTCGTCAGCGGATATCGAACGCGCCACGGCCCTGTTGTCGGAGGCCCGATCGGTGGTCGTTCTGAGCGGGGCCGGTATGTCGACCGCCTCAGGCATTCCGGATTTCCGGGGCCCGGAGGGTGTCTGGACCAAGAACCCCGAAGCGGAGAAACTCGCCACCATCTCGCACTACCTGGCTGATCCCGAGGTCCGCCAACGTTCGTGGCAATCGCGACTGCATCACCCCGCGTGGACATCGACACCCAACGACGGACATCGTGCGCTCGTGGAGCTGGAACGACTTGGCAGATTGCGTCTCCTGGTGACCCAGAACGTCGACGGCCTCCATCAACTCGCCGGATCGTCCCCCGACCTCGTCGTTGAAATTCACGGCACCATGCGAGAGACCGAATGCCTGTCCTGCCACCGTCGCGAGCCCATGTTGGCCACCCTCGCACGGGTGCGTGCCGGCGAGATCGATCCGCCGTGCCTCCTCTGTGGTGGCATTCTCAAATCGGCCACCATCAGTTTCGGCCAGAGCCTCATCGAAGCGGACCTCGATCGGTCTTTCGCGGCGGCGGAGTCGGCGGACCTCCTGCTGGCATTGGGGTCCACGTTGGCGGTGTTCCCGATCGCGCACATGGTGCCGACCGCCAAGCGGGCGGGCGCAGCGGTCATCGTCATCAACGCCGGCGCGACCCAGATGGACGACGCCGCCGATGTCGTGCTCGGCGGCGATCTCAGCCAGGTCTTGCCGAGGCTCCTGGCGAACCTGACCTGAGTTCAGATCGTTGGAATACCAGGCTGGAACAATTGTTGACCAACTTGGTAGGGTTTACACCCAGGACGTCAATGAGGAGCGCGTAGTGGCGAACTTTCGAGAGCTGTTGAATCAGGCAAAATCCGAGATCACCGAGGTGAGCACGGCCCAGGCTGAAGAACTTCGCAACGCGGGCGCGGTGATCCTCGATGTCCGAGAGGCCGACGAGTTCGAACAGGGAGCGATCCCCGGTGCGGTCTTCATTCCCCGCGGACATCTCGAAGCCCAGGTCGAGGGCCGCCTCATCGACAAGTCGGCGAAAGTTGTCGTGCACTGCGCCGGTGGGGTTCGCTCCGCCTTCGCCGCCCGCACCCTCGCGGATCTCGGGTACAGCGACGTTGCGTCGATGGCGGGCGGCTTCAACAAATGGAAGGACGAGGACCGCGACTGGAAAACGCCCCAGGTCCTCACTCCCGAACAACGCAACCGCTACCAACGCCATCTCCTCGTGCCCGAGATCGGCGAGATCGGCCAGCAGAAGCTGCTCGATGCCAAGGTGTTGCTCCTGGGCGCCGGTGGTCTCGGATCGCCTGCGGCGCTCTACCTCGCAGCTGCGGGTGTCGGGACGCTGGGGATCGTCGACATGGACGTCGTCGATGCATCCAATCTGCAGCGCCAGATCCTCCACAACATGGACAGGATCGGTGAACGAAAGGTCGACTCCGCCAAGAAGACCATCACCGCCATGAACCCCGACGTCACCGTGGTCACCTACGACCGCAGACTCGACGCATCCAATATCGAAGACATCATTTCGGGCTACGACCTGATCATCGACGGTGCCGACAATTTCCCGGTGCGGTACATGCTGAACGATGCCTCCGTGAAGCTCGGCATTCCCGTGATCCACGGCTCGATCTTCCGCTTCGAGGGACAGGTCACGGTGTTCGATCCGAAGAACGGTCCCACCTACCGGGACATGTTGCCCGAGCCCCCGCCGGCTGACATGGCGCCGAGTTGCGCCGAAGCAGGCGTGCTGGGTGCACTGCCAGGAATCATCGGCACCATCCAGGCGGTCGAAGCCCTCAAGATCATCCTCGGTGCTGGCGATCCGCTCATCGGTCGCTACCTGACGCTCGATGCGCTCGAGATGTCCTTCCGCGAGTACAAGATCCGCCGCGATCCCACGAACATGATCACGTGGGAGAACCGGGATCGGATCGAGGTCGTTGAGCTTGAGGGCCACTGCTCGCCGGCTCCGTTGCAGGCACCACCCGAGCGAGTGTGAGCGCCGCTCGCGGCTAGCGTCGCCGCAGTGGGATCATCGACCTCGACGTGGTGCCGGGTCGCGTGAGCGGGGTTTTTCTCGGTCAGCTCCTCAGAGTTGGAACAGTGGCGGCCGTCCTGGTCGGTGCGGGTCTGCTGTTGGCTCTTCGAGCCCCTGACCGATGGCGATCGTTCCTGGTTCCCGCCGCACCCGTCGTTGGCGCTGCGCTGGCGGTTGCCTACATCAACTGGACCGGACTCATCGTTGGATTCTCGAGTGCTGGGCCCGTGTTCGCGGCTGCATCCGTCGGCGGACTCCTCTGGATATGCCTTCGTCGTCGGGAAGCGCTCAAGGATGCCCGAGCGTTACTCATCTCCATGCTGATCCTGTTGGCGGCGGGAATCCCCGGCATGGCGATCAACCTCTCTGCGACGTCAGACGTGGATTCGCCGGGACTCCGGTTTCCCTCGCCGGGGTCTGACGGCTTCTATTTCGCCTCCGTGAACGACTGGTTGATGGATCACACCGTGTGGGATATTCCCGATCGATCGCCCAGCGCGACCAGCCCAGACAGCCCCGCCAACGATCCGGTTCGGCAGTACCAGCTGGGCGCTCGGCGCTGGGGCGAAGCCGGCATTCAGGACCTCGCGTCGTCGGTCTTTCGCACGCAGAGTTCCGATCAGTGGATCCCGATGACCTCGCTCTGGCTGCTGTTCATCGCTCCGGCCGCTTACGCACTGGCGCTCGGGCTGGGGGTCTCTCGACGCCGGTCGCTTCATGCCGGGGTTCTTGCGGGAGTTGGGGTTGGTGGGCTGGGCTCGCTCGGATACTTCCTGCTGAATCAGAACTCGATGTTCGTTCTCGGGTTGGGAATGGGGATGTTCGCCGTTGCTGCGTTGCTGTTCCTGGTCCGCTGCGATGCGCCGCCGGGCGCGCAGGAGTTGGCGATCGTCGGACTCGCGTTGGTTGGTCTGCTCGGGACGGAGTTCGAATACGCCTTCGTGTTGGCACCCGCCCTCGTGGCTGGCTTGGCGCCGCTTCTCTGGCGTCATCGAAGCCGTTGGCGGCGGTTGATGATGGCGGTCGTGGCAACGCTCGTCCTGGGACCGCTGGCCGTCTTCAACGCAGTGCGAGGCCTGCTGTTCCTGACCGGCGTCGAGAACACCTGGCCTGACCAGTACAGCTTCGGCCCGATCGTGGAACGAATGGGCCGGATTCTCGGGACGTTCCCCGTCGACTCCTTCGGGGTGCCAGCGAACGCGCTACGTGGTCCCATCACGGTGTTGCTGGGATTGCTCTGGCTGACGGGGTTGGTCGTCGCGCTGCGAGCGGCGCCAACGCGTTGGCCGTTGATCGCGCTGATAGGAACGATGTGCCCCTACTGGTTTTTGCTGGTCGGCGGGACCACCAACTACGTGCCGAACCGGATCGTCGCGATGTCGGTTCCGACCGGGATGGTCCTGATCTGCATTGGTGTCTCGACGTCGCTGCCCTCGGCCTCGGCAATGAACGAGCGCCCTCGTGTCTCGGGTCGGCTGGAACTGGTCGCGGTGTCATTGACGGCCATCTTGGGGTTGGTCGCCGCCACGATGATGACGAACGACACGGTTCGGCATCATGCAACGCTGCGAGGGCTCGGCCGTGACGACAGCCAGGCGGTGGAGTGGATACGCACCTACGGAGGACCATCCGGCAGCCGGGTCGTCGTCGCTGATCCGTTGATCCACCGGCAGCTGTTTGTCATGGATCGCACGAGCGACCTTCGCGACGTCGGGTGGCTGCAGCTGCAGCCGGCCTACCCGCGTCGGCTGCTGTTCGAACCCCTCGAACCAGCGTCGTTCGCGCTGACGAGCCGTTCGGCGGTGCCGATCGGGATCACGAAGACACTTGAACAGAATTCCACATGGGAACTCATCGACATACGTGGCGGGGGCGTGTACCTCGGTCCGGAAACGCCAACGCGATCGGCGGCAGCCGATGGGTTCGAGCGATGGATGTCGAAATCTCCCATCGATGTTCCGATCGCCGTCGGAACGGCGTGTACGACCGTGACCTTGGACATTCGGTCCGCTGCGGATCGGGCAGCGACCCTCGTCGATGTGGGGCTGACCGCCAATGGCCCCTTTGTGTCAACAGACGTTCCGATGGGATCCGGAACCAGGACGTTCGAACTCCCGGTGTCGTCCGGTGGCTTCGCGTTCGTGAGGCTGGGTGGTTTCGGCGAATCAGGCGCGGCTGCCGCAGAAGCGGGTCGCGCCGCCTCAGATCAACGGTCGGAGCCCGACCCACGACTCGGGGTGTCCGCTGACGTTCGCATTCGCGCCGCCGGGACCTGTGGCTGATGTCGGGTCGACGCACGGCGCTTCTGCGGTTCGCAGCGTGGACCGGTTCAGCGTGGCTCCTGGGGTTTCCGGCGATCGGTCGAATCGGCACCGATCTGGTTGGTGATCCCGGTGACGCCATGTTCCACCTGGCGATCCTTCGATGGGGCGAAACCTCCGCACATTCTGGCTTCAGCGGGTTCTGGGCCGGGCAGATCTTCCACACGGCGCACCTGCCGATGGCCTACAGCGACACGCACCTGGGACTCGCACCGATCTTCGCACTGCTGAACGCTCTCGTCGGCCCGGTGGCATCGATGAACCTCATCTACCTGGCGCTCTTCGTTGTTGCCCTGGAGTCGTCGTGGCGGCTGTGCCTCCGGATCTCGGGGCACCCCTTGGCGTCCGTCGTGGGAGCACTCGTATTCACGTACAGCACGATCCGTCTCGGCCAAGCCAACCACTTCCAATTGATGGTCGGAGCGCTGCTGCCGTTGATTGCGTTGATGGTGCTCAGGCTGACCGACGACGATCCGCGATGGCACCACGGTGTCGCACTGGGACTCTCGCTGGCAGTGCTCACATTGTCGGCGAGCTATCTGGGCATTGCGGCGGTGCTGCTGGTCGGTGGCCTGCTCATCGCCCGGCTGCCGCGAATCCGTTCGGCCCCCCGATCAATCCTGCCCAGGATCGCCCTAGCAGCCGTGATCGCCGGAGTGCTCGTCGGGCCGATTGCCTTGCGCTATCTCGAACTTCAAGACGACCCATACTTCACGCGCGATCCGTCGACGGCGCAGGGCACATCCTTGGCAGGGCTCGGTCGATCCCAGCAATCCATGGCGGTGGTCGAGTCGCCCACGCCGGGACGTCGTCCCTACTCAGAGGACATGGCCTTCCCGGGGATCATCGGCGTCGTGTTCGGGCTCGTCGGGCTCGGATGTGTGGTGCGACGTCGCTGGTGGGAGTCATCTGGACTCGATCCACGCCGCCGTTCAGAGGCCGCGGCGTTGGCCATCATCGGTCTCGTTCTCGCGGTCATTTCCGTGGGCAACAATGCGCTGTTCGACGTGGCCGTACAGGCGGTTCCTGGCTTCTCGGGGATTCGCGCGCTGGTTCGACTGATCGTGGTCGGCCAGCTCGGGATTGCCATCCTGGCGGGTATCGGTGTCGCCGCGCTCGCGAAGGTGGCCGCACGATCAGAGCGCACAACAGCAACAGCATGTGTGCTGTTGGGTGTACTCGTGTGCGTCGAGAGCACGCTTCAATTGTCGTTTGCCCGCACGCCACTTGATCAGCATGAATTCCTCAGCATCAACCGACGGCTGGCGGAACTGCCGCCCGGGATCGTTCTCGAACTGCCGGCCAAACCGCCGAGCTCAGGTGTCTTCTGGGGGTTCGTCGAGGCGCCGCGCATGGTGGCGGCAGGCGAGGATGGCAACGTGCGCGTCAATGGATACTCAGGGTTTTTTCCAAAGTGGTACGAGGCTGACATTGCGGCTGCGAACGACCCGTCGAGCAGCGACGGCCAGGCAGTGCTGATCAACCGTGACGTCAGATACCTGGTGTTCCGCACCACGGCCTATGTCAGCGGCGATGCGGGATACGACCGACTCATTTCACCGGTCGGCACAAGTTGGATGAGTGCGCCCGAGGCGGCACGGGAGATCTCGAAGTTGCCGCCGACGGAAATCGAACACGTCGACTCGACGAGCGGCGGCATCATCGTGACCCTCCGCTAGCGTTCGACTGTGGACACCTCGGACGCCATGCCCGTCGTCCGGGTCGTCGTACTCAACTGGAATGCGGCATGGCTGACAACCCGCTGCGTGCGATCATTGCTGGCCAGCGACACCACCGGTACAGATCTCCGGATCGTCGTCGTCGACAACGGCTCGATCGACGGGTCGCTCCAACGACTCCAAACCGACTTCGCCACTGAACCCCAGGTCGAAATCCGGCCGACCGGATCGAACCTCGGCTTCGCGGAGGGATGCAACCGAGGGCTCCGCGATCTGGTCGATGTCGATTTCGTGGCGCTCATCAACAACGATGCGGTGGTCGACCCGGGGTGGCTGGCTCCGCTGCTCGCCGAAATGGCAGACCCCGTGGTGGGAGCGGTCGGTGCGAAAATGCTCCTCGAGCTCGCCTTCATCGATGTTGGGATCGATCCCTCCACAGCCCCATCTCGATCGCTCATCGAACGGATCACCGTGGACGGTTTGGATGTCACGTCGCGCTGCATCTTCGAGGACACTGTGCGCCACACAGATCCGTATCAGGCGCTCAAGGTTCTCCATCGTGTTGGTCGAGGATGTTCGGTGGCCGTGCCGATCGGCTCGAATCGCCAACGTGCCCCGATCGTCGAGTTCACGTTCTTCGACGTCGACACCACCCTGCGACTCGACGACACGAGCACCTCGACCGCCGTGACCGGTGGCAGCGACGGATGTGGCCGGGCGCGTTGGGAGGCCGTCGGGCACCGCCATCGGCGGATCAACAATCTGGGAACGCATCGGACTCAAAGTGGCGAATGGGCTGATCGCTGGTACGGGGCGAAGGACCGGCCCGGTCCGGTACCCCACGACACCGAAGGTTTTTGCGGCGGCGCCGTGCTGCTGCGGACCTCCATGCTGGACGAGATCGGTCTGCTCTACTCGTCGTTCTTCGCCTACTACGAGGACTCCGATCTGGCATGGCGAGCGCGTCGGAGCGGATGGCGAATCCGGGTGGCTCCGGACTCGGTTGTCCACCATCTCCACGGCGGATCTGGTGGAACAGCATCGCCGACCTTCTTCCATCTGAACTATCGGAATTGGCTACTGACCACGCTCCGCAACGGCTCGCCGCCATCAATTGTTCGGACAGTCGGCTGGGCTCGGCGGTACTCGTGG
The DNA here is from genome assembly GCA_038245795.1 of Acidimicrobiales bacterium. GTDB lineage: Bacteria > Actinomycetota > Acidimicrobiia > Acidimicrobiales > Microtrichaceae > JBBRSC01. Next base: position 24 of record JBBRSC010000007.1, on the reverse strand, counting down.
CCATCGATCCGCCGCAACATCATC
>JBBRSC010000006.1:0-29841 GCA_038245795.1 Acidimicrobiales bacterium | reverse complement strand
TCTTCACGTCGGGATCCACCGGCGGGCCCAAGGGCGTTATGCACACCCACCGGGCGCTGCTGTACAAAGCGACAACACTGCTGGAGATCCACGGCATCGATGATCGCGACACTGTGCTGATGCCCGCCCCGATGGCCCACATCTCAGGGCTGTCGAACGCGATCATGCTGCCTGGCACCGGCGGATTGTGTTCGATGCTCATGGACAAGTGGTCGCCCGACCGAGCCGTCGAACTGGTCGCGGAACACCGGGTGACCTTCATGATGGGTCCTCCAACCTTTTTCCAGACGATGATGGCCGCCCCCAATTTTTCGACCACGGCCGTGGAATCGATGAGGCTCATCTCATGCGGAGGTGCGGGGGTCACGCCGGCGTTCATCGCATCGGCTTCGGCCGGCTTCGGCGCCATCGTGAAGCGCACCTACGGATCCACCGAAGCCCCGGTGGTCACCACCTGGCACGTCGGGGATCCCCCCGAACGGACCGGCGACTGCGATGGTCGGGCTGCCGGATCAATCCAGTTGCGCGTCGTTGATGTCATCACGTTCGAGGACCGGCCCGCAGGGACTGCTGGAGAGCTGGTGATACGAGGGCCCGAGTTGTTCGTGGGGTACATCGACCCGGAGCGCACGGCGGAGTCGGTGCAGAACGACTGGTTCCGAACCGGCGACCTCGCAACCATCGACGCCGAGGGGTGGCTCCGTATCGTCGGTCGGATCAAGGACATCATCATCCGGGGCGGCGAGAACATCTCCGCCGGCGAGCTCGAGGCCATCCTCGAGGCGCACCCATCGGTACATCAGGCGGTCGCTGTCGGGTTCCCCGACGAGCGACTCGGCGAACGGGTATGCGCCTACGTCGTGTTGCGGGCCGGCACCGGGTTCGACCTCGCCGAGTGCCAGCGATGGTTCGCCGAGCGAGGCGCCACCAAGTTCACGTGGCCGGAGCGGATTGAGGTTGTCGACGAGCTGCCGGTGCTCGCCAGTTCCGGCAAGGCCGACCGCGCTCAGCTCCGAACCCGCGCCGCCACCTGACCTGTTGGGTTAGGGGTGATCGAGGGCAGTCGGGGCGATCAGATGGGTGACCCTGGGCGCCACGCCATCGAGGAGCATCGAACGTGCCTCGGCCTGTTCCAGAGCGTCACTCGCCAGGAAGCGGCCGTGTTGGCGCTCGTGTTCAACCCAGGTCGCCACCGTGAACGACTCGACGACGCGGCCCGGGTCAGCCATGTCGACGAACAATCCCCACGTCATTGCGCCGTCCCGTCGGCGCTGCCGTCGAAGTGGTGCCATCGCTCGGGTGAACTCGTCGAGCCGGCTCGGATCCACACGCCACTCGACCGTCACGAGCACCGGCCCGTCATCTGGCAATGGCTCAATCGCCAGCTCCGGCATCGTCCATGGTTGAGGGGTCAGGTCGATGCCCTCGCGACCTCCCAATCCCAACGTCACCGTGGCGATGGACGTCACCGCCAGCAGCCCCATCGCCGCGACGATCAACGACAGCGACGCCGAGGTCGCGCTGGCCAGCGCGCCCCAACTCAACGCCGAGACCGACGTCGCCGACCACACCACCACCATGATGAGGGCGAGACCCCGTCCGCGCACCCATGCTGGCAGCGAGCCTTGGAACAGCGCCGACAGTGTGGTCATCTGCGTGATCGATCCGGCCCCCGCCACGGCCAGCGCGAGGCACGTCAACGGCAACGATCTGCTGAGCGCCACGAGCACGAGGCCGCCCGCAAACAGCGCGGCTCCCGCGCCCATCGTTCGGTCCGGGCCGACGCGGGACCGGAGTCGGGGCAGGACCCCCGCCATGGCGATGGCCCCGATTCCGAGCGATGTCGACAGGAGGCCGAACCCGCCCGATGACACCCCCAATCGACCCCGCGCAATGACGGGCAGCAACGCCGTGAGCGACGCCGTGAAGACCACGACGAGGGCCAGTCGAGCGAGGATGACCAGCAGTGCCGGTGAGTGACGAATGAAGCGAACGCCCGTGCGGATGGCGGCAACGACGTGCTCGACGGGAAGTGTGGTGTCACGGGCAGCCGGCTTCCATTTCACGACCACCAGCACGACCGCGAAGAACGACACGGAGTTCACGATGAACACCGCCCCCGTTCCCAGCGATGCGATCACCAGACCGGCGATGGCCGGGCCGATCGACTGCGCGATGTTCATCGAGATCGAGTTGAGCGCAATGGCTTGCCCGAGCGTCTCCCGAGGCACCAGCTCGGGGGTGAGGGCGACCCACGGCGGCATGTTGAGGGTGCCACCCACGCTCAGGAGAAACGTGAGGATCAACAACGACGTCACCGTGAGTTGGTTGGTCAGCGCCAGGATCCCGGTCACCGCCGCCACGGCCGCCATGAAGATTTGGGTGACGATGAGGAGCCGGCGCCGGTCAACGACATCAGCCAACGCCCCCGCCACGAGCGCGAGCAGGAACCCGGGGACGGCCCAGACGGTTTGCAACAGAGCAATGGCTGTCGGCGACGAGGTGAGGGTCGTGATCTGCCATGACGCGCCTGTCGTGTGCATGAAGGTGCCGACATTCGACACCAATCCGGCGATCCACAGGGCTCGAAAGATCTTGATCTTCAGCGGTGCCAAGGCCGAGGGCGGAGCTTCGGGGGCGAGCTCTGGTTCAGCCACGAAGAAAGAACCCCTGCGGATCCCAGCGCCGAAGGGCGCCAACCTCGTCCTCGGTGACATCATCGAGTTCGACCACGTGGGGCGCCACACTCAGGTCCCACCCGACCAGCTCGTCGACGTGAGCGATCCGTTCGTCGACTGTGCCCTCACCGGGGGCAATCGCCACCAGCATGAAGCGGCCATCGCGGCCCTTCACGAACGTCGCCAGATCGGTGACCAGGAACTTCACGTTGCGGCCTGGAGATGTCACATACGGGACCCGTTCCATGGTCCGACGCGACGTCAACGTGCACATCACCACGACCTCATCGGCGGTCGACGCGACATCGTTGCCGCCGCCGGACCCGACAAGAAACGTCCGCCCGGGAATCTCGGTCGAGTCGATGTTGCCCTCGACGTCGATCACCGCAGCACCGAGACACGCGATTGATCGAGTGCCCGGGCCGCTCATCACCATTCCCAGGATCTCCGACGATGCCGCCAACATCGTCGAGCTGGGAAAGGCGCGATGGTTGAACACGAACGGATCGGCGGGCGTCGGTTCGTAGCCCCACAATCCGAGTTCGGCGGTCAGGACGCAGGACGAACCCTGAGCCCGGGCCTGCTGCACACCCAACCAGCAGGCAAGATTGGCGACGCCGGCGCCCGCCAGGGCTGCGTTGGCGGACGTCGCAACGATGCGCGTTGCAAGGACACGCGCGCCGTGGACGGCGGCGCGTTCCCAGTCGTTGACCGGAGCCGTGAGATCAGGCGGATGTGCTGCTTCGTCTGCTCGCCACGAATCGGGGGCCGCTCTGGCGAGCAGACGAGCGACTCGATCCGAACCCAACTTGGCCACGTAGGCATTGTGATCGACCACGTCCAGCACCCACTCACGGATCCACTCGTCGAAGTCGTCCCGTCGGCTGGCGTTCCGCACCTCCTCCCAGAACTCGAGGTCCTCGCCATAGGGCACAGCATCGGTGAACGTGCCGAAAAGGCCTCCGGGGTGTGCTCCCATCGGACACTCGCTGATCGAGAGGACGCGATGCGCCGGGAGCGTGACCAGATGTGCCCATGGTCGAATGTCATCCACGATTCGTTCGACGGTGACGATGGCGCCCCGGCGTGCTGCGAGGGCACCCCACACCCCTTCGAGGGTCGGCGGATGCAGTGCGACGTTGCCCGCACGGTCGGCGACAGCACCGTGGATCAGGGCAACGTCCGGCGCTGCGGGGGCGATCAACCCGACGGGACCGAACGGCGAATCGACCACGCTGAACCCTGGGTTCGCCTCCATCGACGACCCAGAGATCGACCCGGTCACCATCGCTGGCAACCCGCGGGCGGCCGCTTCGAGCCGCTGTTGGAACGCAAGGAATGACCAGTGTTCGACGTCGACGTCACCTGACAGATACGCGTCGCCAAAGATCGCGTTGGGCGAGAAGTTCGGAAAGACGTCACCCGAATAGCCGGTGACGACCTTGCGGACCAGACCGCCCCGGAAGAACAGCGTCCCCAGCGAACTGAGGCTCAGCATGGTGAGCGTGAACCCTGGATCGCGGCCCCACCATTGACGGATCACCTCGGTCGCTCCGGCCGTCCAGCGGGTGTGGCCACACATCACGTGCAGATCGTCACCCGGTTGGACGTGGGTGGCGATCGCCTCGCGGAGTGGCACGACCTTCGACACCAGCGCAGGATACTGCCCGGTCTATGGCCTCTGCCCGACTGGCGCCGGGCGCTGCGCAACACTCCGAGACGTTGCTCCGAGGCCCTCGCAACGCATGACAGGCGTCACGCCGACGGCAGGACAGATACATTGTCGCCGGGCGAGCGGCGACGTCTCACATCTGAGGGAGCCAGGACGGTGACGGAATGAACGGGTTTCTGCGCACTGCCATTGAACGTCCGCATCATTTGGCGGTCGTGTGCGAAACCGAGGAACTCACCTACGCAGAACTCGATGATCGTTCGACGGGCCTGGCGATCCTGCTCGCCGAGGTCGGCGTCCAGGCCAACGACCGAATCGCCCTGATGCTGCCGAACTGCATCGAATTCATTGAAGCATCAGCGGCGAGCGCAAAACTCGGAGTTGCCGTCCTCACGCTCAACTGGCATTTGCGCCCCGAGGAACTGTCGTGGATCCTCGCCGACTCTGGCGCCACCTGCCTGATCGCCCATCAGGACCTCGAGACCATCGTCGGAGCTGCTGCCCCTGCAGAGCTGCCGGTGATCTGGGTCGGAGGCGACTATGAGGAGCGCCTCGTTGCGGCCACCGTCGACCAACCCGCTTGGCCCTATCGCTGGCCGACATCGTGGCCGGTCATCTACACCTCTGGAACCTCCGGGCGGCCGAAGGGTGTGATCCATCCGGCGCTCGCCGTGCCAGAAACCATGGAGCTCGCCCAAGAGGGACTGATCTCGCTGTGGGGCTACCGACCTACCGACGTCCACCTGGTGGCGGGTCCGCTCTACCACGCTGGCCCTGCGGGCTACTGCAACACCACGCTCTATTGCGGGGGGACGGTGGTGTTGATGGATCGCTGGGATCCTCGGGAGTTCCTCCGACTGGTACAGACCCATCGGGTGACGACGACCTTCCTCACCCCGGCCCACTTCATCCGCCTGCTCGAGATCCCCCGCGACGAGTTCGCCTCCTTCGATCTGTCGAGCCTGCGCCATGTACTCCATGCCGGCGCACCGTGCGCGTCGATCATCAAGGAGCGGATCATCGAAGCCATGCCGCAAGCGCAGATCTGGGAGCTGTACGGCATGAGCGAAGGCGGAGCCACCCGGGTGTCTGCCGAAGAATGGACCGAACGGCCTGGGACCGTCGGCCGTCCGTGGCCGGGCGTTGACGTGCGAATACTCAACCCCGATACGCACGAACCCGTTCCGGCCGGCATCGACGGGTTGATCTATGTCAAGCCCGCGTACGGCCGCTTCCGCTACCACAACGACGACGCCAAGACCGACGACGCGTGGCACGACGATGCGTTCACGGTCGGCGACGTCGGGCACCTCGACTCCGATGGCTACCTCTACCTGACCGACCGTCTGGTGGACATGGTCATCCGCGCAGGCGTCAATATCTATCCGCGAGAAATTGAAGAGGTTCTGCATCGGCACCCATCGGTGGTCGACTGCGCGGTGTTCGGCATTCCAGACGATCGCGATGGCGAGCACCTCAAGGCCGTGATCGAGACGAGGGCAACGACCTCCCCCGACGAACTCGCCGAATGGTGCGCCACACACCTCGACGGCTACAAGGTGCCGTCGATCATCGAGCTGTGCGACTCGCTCCCCCGCGATCCCAACGGCAAAGTCCTCAAGCGGCTCCTCCGCGCCCCCGAATGGGAGACATCCGGACGTGCCATCTGAGTTCACAGCTGATGTGCCGCCCGATGTGACGAGCCCACCGCAACCATTGCACCCGGGACTCTTCCGTCACGACGACGATGGCTCCATCACCTTGCTCGGCGGGTACTCCCGCTCGTCGGGCCAACGACACTTTCCCCGCCAGGAGCTGTGCCCGTTCACCGGCGCCGACGACATCGTCGAGGTGGATCTCCCGCGGTTCGGAACCCTGTCGGGCTGGACGTCGGTCAACGTGGCGCCGCCCGGCTACGCGGGTGTCGTTCCCTACGGGCTCGGTATCGTCGAACTCGATGGCGAGCCGGTCCTGAAGGTCATCGGGCGGCTCATCGCCACCGGCGTGACGACCCTGTCCTTCGGTGACCCAATGATGCTCGTGGGCGACGTGGTCACCACCACCGAGGGGGTCGACGTGACGACCTGGGCGTTCGCCCGCACCAGACCATGACTGCCTACATCACGGGTGTCGGGATCCACCCATTTGGTCGCTTCGACGACATGACCGCCACCCAGATGGGCGCGTCAGCGGCTCGCACGGCGCTCGTTGATGCGGACCTCTGGACGCCCGGAGAACCAACAGCCATCGGTGGTGTGTTCTGCGGGACCGCGTACGGCGGGGTGGCTGCGGGGCATCGTGTCATGGGCGCGCTCGGCATGACGGGCATGCCGATCATCGATGTCGAGGCGGGATGCGCGTCGGGCGGCGCGGCGTTGGCCCTCGCGCGCACCGCTATCGACTCCGGCCAGATGGATCACGCGCTGGTGGTCGGTCTCGAAAAGATGCCGAAGGGCATCATCCGCTCGTCATTCTTTGCGCCGTGGCAGGAGACAGGCGGACTCACCCCCGCGCCAGCGTTCTTCGCACTACGAGCACAACGCCTGCTGCGCGACAGCGGACTCACAACGGCTCACCTTGCGGCTGTTGTCGTGAAGAATCGCGCCAACGGTGTCGCCAATCCGCACGCCATGTTCCGCACGGCGGTCACCGCCGAGGAGGTACTTGCTTCACGGGTGATCTGCGAACCGCTCCACCTCTGGATGTTGTGTTCACCGAACGAGGGTGCCGCTGCAGTGGTGGTCTCCCGATCTCGCACCGACCGGGCCATCGAGATCGCGGGGATCTCACTGCGATCGCACCTGCCGGGCAACATTCTGGGCGAGGACTCGCCCCTGTGTGGGATCGACGAAACGGGGATCACGCCGCCTTCGACGCTGGCGGCTCACGACGCGTACGAACAGGCTGGGCTCGGGCCCGACGATCTCGATCTGGTCGAATGCCAGGACACCGACGCAGCTCGGGAGCTACTGGCGTGGGCCGAGCTGGGACTGTGCGGTGCGGGAGATCAGGCCCAACTCCTCGAGGAGGGCGCCACCGAACTCACCGGGCGGCTCCCCGTCAATCCCTCCGGCGGGCTCCTCTCGAAGGGGGAACCGCTGGGCGCTTCCGCGGTCGGCCAGGTGGTCGAAATCTGCCACCATCTCCGTCACGAAGCTGGCGAACGGCAGATCGTCGGGGCCAGAATCGGCTTGGCGCATGTGATCGGTCGGGGGGCCAACGCCTGTGTGACGATCCTGCGGGCCTGAGATTGCCGCCTCGGGGGCGGCGGGAGCCAGATCCACGACGCTCGCTGATGTTGCTCGCCGAACTGGAACTCGCGGCGGCGCGTTCGCGGCCTGTTTCGCGCGTTGTGCCCGCGTGATCAAGCGGAGCGCGATGGCCACCATCACGAGCAGCGAGATCGCCGCGCCGATCCACCGCACCACCTGACTCGTCCAGTCGCTGCCCGCCAGAATGCCGTGCAACGTCCCCATCAGGAACAGCGGGAAACTTCCGAGATGAATCGCGTGCCACACCCGTTTCGGGAGGCGACGACGCATCCACGAGGTGACCTGGATCGCGAGCAGAATGTAGAAGGCGACGACCCCCCACGAGACTGCGCCGGGTCGCCACGCCGAACCCATCGGCACCAGCACTTCCTTCCACGAGAAGTACGTGTAGTTGTCAGCGACGAGCCCACCGATGTGCAGGCCGGCGAAGACCACGGCCAGGGTGCCGAGGAAGGTGTGGAGATCGAGGAGCCACGCTGGCAGACCGCGACGACGGACAGCTTTCGAGGACAGCATCAGCCCCCAGACGATCGACGCTGCACACAATGCCCAGGTCATCAGCCCGGCCGCTCGACTGACGTACCAAGCGAACTTGGGATCGAGCGTTGCGGCGAGCAGTGTCACGTGGCCGACCCGGACCGGCGGGATCGACCCACCACGATGGAGTCACCAGCTGTCGTCACCATCCATGCCGCCACGTCGTGCTGCTCGCACAGCGCCACGCCGCGATCGGGTCCGGCGACCACCAGCGCCGTGGCGAGCGCCTCGGCCCACCATCCTTCGGCGGCATGTACGACAGCACCCTCGATTCCCGAGTGGGTCGGTGACCCCGACGACGGGTCGACGAGATGGTGCATGGTTCGGCCGTCACTCGACTGCCAGTTCTTGATGCGCGTCGTGGAAGCCACGATGGCTCCATCGGCGGCGATCGCGTCGAACCAAGGGGCAAGCTGTGTGGGATGTTCGACGGCGAGTAGCCATCCGCCGTCGGGTGGATCCCCGATGACCCGGACGTCGCCCCCGATCGAGATGCATGCGCTCCTGGCGCCTCGTTCGAGAAGCGACGATGACACCATGTCGGCGGCGAGGCCTTTGCCGATCCCCCCGAGATCAAAGCGCACCCCGGGCGGACGCGAGATCACCCATCGGCCGGCTGATCCCGTGACGGACACCTCCGTCATGCCGGGACTCGCAGTGCTCGGCAAACTGAGCTCGGCCAGACGCCGCGTGTCGATGACGCGGAGCGCATCGAACGAACATCCGTAGCCGTTGGCGACCATGGCATCCTCGACCGTCGGATCGAACAGACCACCCGTTGCGCTCCATGCCCGCAGACATCGGTCGAGCGCCATGGCCAACTCGTCGCTGATGCCAACGTGGTCGTTGGGGTCACGGTTCAGGCGACTGAGCTCGCTCGTGGGCCGGAAGCGACTCCACGATTGTTCCAACTCCTCGACCCGTGTTCGTGCACGTTCCAGGATCGACTCAGCATCGATGTCGGGGGCCCAGATCATCGCTGATGCCTCGGACCCCATGGCACGCCAGCCCAGTGTCCACCAGCCTGCGTCGTCACGGCGCGGCAGGTCAGCCTCGAAGTCATCAATCAGTTCAGGGGCTGTGTGGGTGGCTCGGGGTGTCACTGCTCGAGATTTCAGAGGCGGGGCGTCACTGCGTGTGGGCGATGACGAGGGGTCAGCGGCTCCCGCGGGGCGGCGGAGTTGTCGTCGGTGGCGGCGGAGGCGATGTGGTCGGAGGCGACGTCGTTGGAGGTGAGGTCGTCGGAGGTGAGGTCGTCGGAGGTGAGGTCGTGGGCCGGGCCGTGGTGGGCGGTGAGGTGACGGGCGGTGACGTCGTCGGCGCGGTCGTTCCACCACCGGTGGGCGGCGCGGACGGGGCCGGACTTGATGGTCCACCGGACAGGCTCGATCCCGGCCCGGATCCCGACGGAGCGCCGGGTGCCACAGCGCCAACGGGCGCTGCCGATCCTCTGAGCGTGACACCGGGGACTGCGCCCGGGAGCGACGTGGCGCCGGGCGCAGTGGTGCTGGAGACCGTGTCACCGGGCGCGCTCGTGGTCGGATCGAGAGCGCCGGGCGCCGGGGCGGCGGACGCAAGCGTGGTGGTCCCGGGAGCAATCGAGGTCGGGCTCGAGGTGCCCACGGTGCCCGGGGCCCTGAGAATCGGCGGATCCACCCACACTCGCTCGGGTGGCGCGGTTTCGGCCATCGCCGTCATCATGCCCATCGTCGAGGTGCCCGCAACCCCCACCGCAACTGCGCGACCGAGACGTGCAACATGTGTACGTTTCCGATGGCCACGGAACGGTATCGATGGACTCACAATGCTCCCAGCATCTTGAACGACGCCGACCTCGGCATGTGGATCGGCGCATCGTCAGGGCGTTTCCGCCCTGAGTGGTACGCAGACAAGTTGTCGGCACCGTGTCATCGGCACGCGAGCCCACAAACATTGAGCCGAAAGGACGACTTCTTACGCAGCATTCGCCTCACCACCCTCCAAAAGGCCGCCGTTCTGGGCCTTGGGGAGCGGTCGGGTCAGACGCCGAGGGAGCGGCCGACGATCTCTTTCATGATCTCGGTGGTGCCGCCGTAGATCGTCTGGACGCGAGCATCCAGCCATGCGCGGGCGATGGGGTACTCCAACATGTACCCATAACCGCCGTGCAATTGGAGACACTGATCTGCCACCCGGTTCTGCAACTCGGTGCACCACCACTTCGCTTCGGCCGCCTCGACTGCGGTGAGGTCGCCCTCGATCAGGCCGTCGACGCACCGGTCAAGGAAGTGCTGCGCGATATCGAGCTCCGTGGCGATCTCGGCCAACACGAACCGGCTGTTCTGGAACGACCCGATCGGTTGACCGAAGGCGTGACGCTCCTTCACGTAGTCGAGTGTCCACTCGAACGCCGCGCGGGCATGAGCAACCCCCATGATGGCCATCGACAACCGCTCCTGGGCCAGCTTGTCGGTGAGTTGGAAGAACCCCGTGCCTGGCTCACCCAACAGATTCGACGCTGGCACGCGGGCATCAGCGAAGAACAGCTCGGCGGTGTCCTGCGCGTGCAACCAGACCTTGTCCAGGTTCCGACCACGGCTGAACCCGTCGGTGCCGTCCTCGATCACCAACAACGACATACCGCGATGGCGTTGCGTCGGGTCGGTCTTCACCGCCGTGATCACCAGCGACGCGTTGATGCCGTTGGTGATGAACGTCTTGGCGCCGTTGACCACGTAGTGCCCGCCGTCGAGAAGCGCCGTGGTGGTCATCGACGCGAGATCCGATCCGATGCCCGGCTCGGTCATCGCGATCGCGCACATCAGCTCACCCGAGCAGATACCCGGCAACCAACGTTGCTGTTGCTCGGGCGTGGTGCCCGACACGAAGTACGGCAGGCAGACGTCGTTGTGCAGCCAAATGCAGAACCCCGACGACACCACACCAGCCCGCGCTATTTCCTCGGCGATCACGACATTGAAGCGAAAGTCGTCGACCCCGCCACCGCCGAGCGACTGCGGGACCGACATGCCGAGAAACCCGGCGGCACCCGCGGCTCGGAACATCGATCGATCGACGATGCCTGCCCGCTCCCACGCGTCATGATGCGGCACGATCTCGGCCTCGACGAAGCGCCGGAAGCTGTCCCGGAACATGTCGTGCTGATCGTCGAACAGGCGGCGTTTCATCGTGGCGATGCTATGGCGATTGAGCACAGTCGATTGGGTCGGGCGATTCTGCGATCGGCCAAGAAACCTGACATCAGCGTCAGGTACGATTCGCCGGTGACATGTTTCGTGCAGTCCGTAGGGGTCGCCGCCGGTCGTTGGCGCCTCCCCACCAGCGACGTCAACCAGGCGTGGGGCCGGGGCGGCGGTCGCGGCCAGAGCGCCGTGTGCGGACCGGACGAAGACTCACTCACCCTCGCATGGCAGGCCGCCGACCGGGCACTGGACGCTGCCGGGCTCTCGCCCGAGTCGGTGGAGGCCATGTGGTGGGGAACCGCGCGACCTCCATTCGCCGAGGGGCCCAGCTGGACGCAGCTCGCAGCCGTCCTCCGACTGGCGCCAACCACCAACGGCTTCGTCGTGTCGGGCTCATCGCATTCGGGTATCGATGCCTTCATCGCAGCGCTCGATGCGCTCGAGTCCGGCCGACTCGACAACGCCCTCGTCATCGCCTCCGATGCGGTCAGCCCCGCCGTCGGGGGGGCCTTTGAAGCCATCGCCGGAGCTGGCGCCGTGGCACTCGTTCTCAGCCGAACCGGCGGCGCCGCGCACGTCACCGGAGCCGGGTCGACGTGGGCGCCGGTGCTCGACCGCTACCGGGGCGACTCCGAGGATGAGACCCGCGAGTCCTATGACGGCCGTCTGTTCCGCGAGCAGATTTTCCTGCCGATGATGGCCGAGGCGGCTGCCGGATCGGATGCCACCCGCTGGTCGATCCCCGACCCCGACGGGCGACTCGCGGCGATCGTCATCAAGCAGCTGTCCCCCGCCGGGGCGACCGCGGCGCTGATCTCGGGGGCAGCCCGAACTGAGCTCGGCGATACCGGCGCTGCAGCCCCTTGGCTCGGCGCCGCCGCAACGCTGGGCGAACCGGGATCGTTGGCGGTCATGGCCTACGGGGCTGGGAGGGCGACCCGGTTCGATATCGAGGTCACGAGCCCGGTGCCCGGCGCCGATCGGGTCGCCGCTGACCTGGCGATCAGCAACACCGCCACGTATGTGCAGGTCCTCCGGGCCCGGAAGCGACTGACGACGACCGGCGAGTCGGTCGAAATGGCCGTGCCCCCAGGCAGCGCCATGTTCGTCCGGGGCAACCGTGAAACCCTCGGCCTCCTCGGCGCCCGATGCGTCGACTGTGCCACCATCAACATTCCGCCGTCGATCCATCCGGCCTGCGTGTCGTGCGGCGGCACCAAGTTCGATGAGGTGCAACTCGCTCGAACGGGGTCCGTGCAGACGTTCGTCATCAACCACACGATGCCGCAACCCTTCGAGGCGCCACTCCCCCTCATCGTCGTGGACCTCGACGATGGATCGCGCATCCAACTCCAAGGCGCGACCGACGGCTCCGACATCGCCATTGACGCCCGTGTCGAGCTGATCCTGCGTCGCTACACGGTCGAACGCGGCGTGCCCATCTATGGATGGAAAGTGCAACCCATCAGCACCGCGCAACCGATCGAAGGAGTGTCCTCATGAGCTGGAATCGCGTCGCCGTGATCGGCGCCGGACTCATCAAGATGGGCGAGCTGTTCGATCAGTCGTACGAGCAGATGGCCAAGGGTGCCTTCGATGCCGCCGTCGATGCGGTCGACCTCGGCTTCGATCCTTCGCTCATCGACGCCGCCTTCGTAGCCACCCAACGCGGCACGCTCTGGGGACAGGAAGGCATCGGGGGTAACACTGTCCCGTCGGCGCTCGGGCTGGCCGGCATTGCCTGCACCCGCATCGAGAACGCTTGCCCCACCGGCAGCGACGCGTTTCGGGTGGGGTGCATGGCGGTGGCCTCAGGCGTCCACGATGTCGTGTTGGTGATCGGCGTGGAAAAGATGCGCGACAAGTCCGCCGAGGAGGGCCTCCTGGCACGCGCTGCCGCTGGTCATCCCATCTATACGCGTGGCGAATCGGCGCCGGTGCTGTTTGCGCCGTTCGCCACCCGCCACATGCACGAGTTCGGCACGACCCGCGAGATGCTGGCCTCGGTAGCAGTCAAGAACCACCACAACGGCGTGCTCGATCCGTATGCCCATTTCCAGAGCGAGGTGACGATCGAGCAGGTGCTCAACGCGCCGCCCGTCTGTCATCCATTGCACCTGCTCGACTGCTGCCCACAGACCGACGGCGCGGCCGCCATCCTCATCACCTCCGCCGCGCGAGCTGCGGAGTTCACGTCGGCCCCGGTGTTCGTGGCCGGATTCGGTGTCGCCACCGATCACCCATATCTGCACGAGAAGTCGACCTTCGTCGGCCTGCCCGCCACCGTTCTGGCCGCCGAACGCGCCTACGCGATGGCCGGTGTCGGGCCAACCGACATCGACATGGCCGAAGTGCACGACTGCTTCACGATCACCGAGATCCTCGACATCGAAGACCTCGGATTCGTCGAGAAAGGCAAGGGCGGCATCGCCTCGCTCGAGGGTGACACCGCCATCGATGGACGCATTCCCACCAACACCTCGGGCGGCCTTTTGGCCAAAGGTCACCCAATCGGAGCAACCGGCATCGCCCAGCTCACCGAGTGTTGGTGGCAGCTGCGCGAAGACGCCGGTGAGCGGCAAGTCAAGCTCAACTCCGGGTTTGCGCTCCAACACAACGTCGGTGGCCGCGGCTCCGGTGTATCGGTTGTCAACATCCTCACCCGCAACCCCTGAGGACTCTCAGCAAGTTCGGTCGGCATCGGGCCGATCTCGTCGTAAGGTTGGATTCTCGAAGGGGAGTACCCCGCAAAGTACGGCCATCGTCATCACGGCGATCGTGACGAGCACACCCGTTGGGCAAGTGTTGGTAGCGATCACCCGGTGACCGTCACCCTCTGGGTTGGGGAAGACCTTCGGTTGTTCACAACCGAACGCGTCTTCACGGAGGTCACCATGCGTGGATCATTCACCCTCGGCCGGATAGCCGGCATCAGAATTACGGCGAACTGGACGGTGCTCGTCATCGCCTCGATCGCCACGTACTCGGTCGGCGGGCTGCTCCTGCCACAGGTACTCGACAACCTCAACCCCGCAATCGGATGGGTGCTCGGAGCGATCTCGGCGGCCCTGCTCCTCGCCAGCATTGCGGCCCACGAGCTGGGTCACGCAATCGTTGCTCGCCGCGCCGGAATCGAGACGGGCGAGATCACGCTGTGGCTCTTCGGCGGCGTTGCAAAGCTGGCCAGCGACGCTACGAACCCACGTGACGAGATGCGCATTGCGGGCGCCGGACCCGCCGTCTCAGCGGTCGTGGCGATCGGCGCAGCCGCAGCAGCCACGCTCGGGTCCATTGCCGGACTGCACGTCGCCATTGTCGTGGTGCTCGCCTACTTGGCGCTCGTGAATGCCTCACTGGCGATCTTCAACATGATCCCCGGACTGCCGCTCGATGGCGGCCGGGTACTCCGCGGCTATCTCTGGAAGCGCAACGGCGATCGGATTCGGGCCACCATCACCGCCGCACGAGTGGGCCGTACCCTCGGTGCCGTCTTGATGCTGTGGGGCATTTGGACCTTCCTCGGCGGAGGTGCCGGTCTGTGGACCGCCGCTATCGGTTACTTCATTCGGCGGGCGGCAACCGCCGAACTCCGGGAAGCACAGCTTCGCCGGCTCCTCGAGACTCCTCTCGGGAGCGCCATGGGACAGGTATTCGCCACGGCGTTCAACACCGCGCCGCCGTTCAACACCGCGCCGCCGTTCAACACCGCGCCGCCCGAATATCAGGCGTCGCCCACTGAAGCCTCGTCACCCATCGATGTTGAATCGTGGGAGGTCCCCTGGGTTCCGCCGACAACTGAGAGCCCTGCCAGCGGACCGACGCCCGCTCACGGCGGACGCCCGACATGATGACCTCACAGGACGACGCGCTGAGCGAGTCATCCCTGATCACACCGAGTGGGGCTTCCCCCGGGAACCTCCCTCCCCAGGCGTGGGAGCTCCATTCGGTGTCGTCAGCTCTCGACATCATGTCGATCGACCCGTCACACGGCCTCTCCGATGAGGGCGCTCGGACCCGTCGGGATCGATACGGTCCCAATCGACTGGCCGAAGCGGAGAAACGTCCTGCGTGGATGTTGTTCCTCGATCAGTTCCGGTCCTTCCTCATCGTTGTCCTCATCGGTGGAGCCGTCGTTGCGGGACTGGTCGGTGACCTGAAAGACGTCATCGTGATCGGCGCCGTGCTGTTGATCAACGCAACGCTCGGCTTCATCCAGGAGTACCGCGCCGAGTCCTCCCTCGCCGCTCTGACATCAATGTTGTCGCCAACAGCTCGGGTGCGCCGTAACGGCGTGGTGACCGAAATCGACGCCGCGGAGGTGGTGCCCGGCGACATCGCCCTGGTCGAGGCAGGAGATCGTGTTCCAGCGGACGGGCGGCTCATCGTGACGGCCGCCTGCGAAATCGACGAATCATCCCTGACCGGAGAATCCGCACCGGTCCAGAAGCAGACCGACGCCATTGCTCTCCCCCCCACCGACTCAGAGCCCGACACCAACTCCGCGATCGACACCAACTCCGCGACTGACATTGCCATTGGCGATCGCATCAACTGCGCGTTCATGAACACGACCCTGACCCGCGGACGAGCGGAGATCCTCATCACGTCGACCGGCATGTCGACCGAGATCGGACGACTCGCCGAACTGCTGTCCGACACTGTCCAGGGCCAGACGCCGTTGCAGAAACAGCTTGACCAGCTCGGGAAACGTCTCGCATTGGTGGCGGCTGGCGCGGTGACGCTGTTCTTCGTCCTCGGGATGGTTCGCGGTCAATCATTGAGCGACACCCTGCTGTCGTCGGTGGCGTTGGCGGTTGCTGCAATTCCGGAAGGACTCCCCGCTGTCGTCACCGTCACCCTGGCCATCGGTGTCTCTCAGATGGCCAAACGTGGCGCCATCGTCAAGCGACTGGCGTCGGTTGAGACGCTCGGATCCACGTCGGTGATCTGCTCTGACAAGACGGGCACGCTGACACTCAACCAGATGGCCGTTCGCGAGGTTGTCGTGATGTCCGATGATTCCGAGTTGGCGGGGGCCGACCAGGAGACCGCGGCGCTGTTCCCGGGGTTGCTCTGCAACGATGGTCGTGTCACTGGCGACACCACGATCGGCGATCCCACCGAGACGGCGTTGTTGCGGGCAGGGATCGATCGCGGCGTCGATCTCGACGAGCTGCACCGATCGAACACCAGGCTCGCAGAGGTGCCCTTCGACGGGGCGGTCAAGGTCATGGTGACCTTCCATCCCGGCCCCGACGACGATCACCTGCTCATTGCCGCCAAGGGAGCCACCGACGTCCTGGCGCGACGTTGCCGCAACACCACGCCCGCCGTGTCGCAGCACATGGAGCGGATGGCGGGCCGGGGCGAACGCGTTCTGGCTCTCGCCCGGGGAACGGCGCGGCGCTCCGACGTCGACGCCGCCGCCGGCGACCCCGACCGACTGCTGTCACTCGCCGTCGACCTCGAACTCACCGCACTGGTGGGCATCGTCGATCCGCCTCGACCCGAAGCACGAGATGCCATCGCCGTGGCGCATCGTGCGGGCATTGCAGTGAAGATGATCACCGGCGATCACGCGATTACGGCATCCGCCATCGCCCAGGAGCTCGGGATTCGGGGCCGAGCAGTGACCGGCGCTGACGTGGAGGCAATGTCATCGGACGAGCTCCGCTCCCAGGTGAACGACATCGGCGTATTCGCTCGGGTCGCCCCCGAACACAAGCTCCGCATCGTTGAAGCGCTCCAGGACAACGGCGAGGTCGTTGCCATGACCGGCGATGGCGTCAACGACGCGCCGGCGCTGAAGCGCGCAGATGTCGGCATCGCCATGGGGATCACCGGCACTGAGGTGTCGAAAGAAGCCGCCTCGATGGTGCTGACCGACGACAACTTCGCCACCATCGTTGGCGCCGTTGAATCCGGACGCACCCTCTACGACAACATCGTCACCTTCGTTCGCTTCCAACTGTCAACCAATCTCGGCGCCATCGGTAGCCTGGTGGGCGCCCAGATCGTCGGACTGCCGGTGCCCTTCACCGCCATTCAGGTGCTGTGGGTGAACCTCATCATGGACGGGCCGCCCGCCATGACGATGGGGGTCGATCCGCCTCGGCGCAACACGATGGATCGTTCCCCACGTGGCTCCGGAGCCATCCTGACCGCTCGACGGCTCGGCGTGCTGATGATCAACGGGTTCGTCATGGCCGCGGGAACCCTGGGCGTGCTCGCCTGGTTCCGACCGGAGTCACGCGGCGGCGAAGCGCATGCCCTCGCCATGGCGTTCACGACGTTCGTGGTGTTCCAACTCTTCAACGCGCTCGCCGCCCGAGCCGAGACCCGATCGGTGTTCCACCGTGACACGTTCACGAACAGCAAACTCTGGATCAGCCTCGGTGCCGTGACGTTGCTGCAGATCGCCGCCGTCCATTTCAACCCCGTCCAACAACTGTTCGGCACGGCGGATCTGGCGCTCTCCGACTGGCTCGTCGCCGTCGCGGTCGGCTCGATGGTCATCTGGGTCGACGAGGCCCGAAAGCTTCTCACCCGCTCGATGACCCGCTGACGCTTCTCACTCCCCAGACACCGTTCTGGCTGTCGTGCACCCGGCAAAGCCCGGATGTTTTTCAGCCAGAACGGGGGGGTTTGGTGGGAGGATCTCGGGGTGAGCGATTCTGTGCGTCGGTTTCCCGTCATCGATGCCGACGGCCACGTCTTCGAGCCGTTCGATATGTGGCCGTCGAAGCTTGCACCCGAGTTCGTGGACCGGGCCTGGAAACGAGAACGCCAGGCGGACGGTACCGAAGCCGTGCTGTTCTACGGCCACCCCACGTCGATGGAATGGACCGTCGGCACCCTCTGCACTCCCGGTGGGCTCGCGGCTGACGGCCGGCTCGACATCGATCTCGACACCGAGGTCGATCGCGGCGTCGATGATCCGGTCCGGCGGCTGGCGCTCATGGACGAGCAGGGAATCGCCGCCTCGGTGTTGTTCCCGACCATGACCCTCGGTCTCGACGACATTCCGGAGGAAGACTTCCGGCGCGCGTACGCCCGGGCCTACAACGAATGGATCGAAGAGTTCTGTGCGGCCGACCCTGTGCGATTGCGGTGGGGCGCCGTGATTCCAACAGGCGATGTCGACTGGGCGATTGTCGAAGCGACGCGCTGCCTCGATGCTGGAGCGACCACCGTGATGCTGTCGCCCATCCCCACTCCAGCACCCGAGCATCGGACACTCGGAGACCCGGTGCTCGACCCGTTCTGGGAACTCTTGGCCTCTCGCACCGCTCCCGTGGTGATCCACGCGTCGAACCCCGGGAGCCCGTCCCTTCGGATCTCGAAGTTGCTGGCGAGCCGCACCCAATGGCAGATGGGCGTGCCCTTCCAGTTGCAGTTGGGCGTGATGTACCTCATCGACGGTGGAGTCCTGGAACGCCATCGAGACCTCCGGGTGGGGTTCTTCGAGGGAGACGTGGGCTGGTTGCCGCATTGGCTGGGCCGGCTCCAACAGACGTACGAGAAGATGGCGCTGGTGTCGACCGTGCCAGAGCGGACACCCGTCGAACAGTTCCGCGCGCAGTGCGTCATTTCTGGCGAGCCGGCCGATCTCGGGCTGGCGGCCACCGCCGAATTGATCGGCGCCGATCGTGTGTTGTGGGCTTCGGACTGGCCCCACCAGGACGGTGCGTGGCCTGATCCCAAGGTCATCCTCCGCGATCGAACCGATCTGACTGCCGACGACAAGGCGGCGATGTTCTGCGAAGGACCCGCGCGGTTCTACGGAATCGACGTCGACGAGTTGCTCGCGCATCTCGGTCCGAGCTGGTCGCTCGACGTGGCAATGGCTGACATCGGACCGATGATCGATGTGGTCTGAGACTGACCCGGCTCCCCATGGGCCGGCCGCCCCCGGCTCGGTGGTGGTGACGACCCGAACCGGGCTCGAGGTCCTGCTCCGTCAAGCTCGACCGACCGATGATGTGGCGTTGCGCGCCGGGTTCGAACACCTCTCGTCCGACTCCCGGTACATGCGCTTCTTCACGGCGGTGCCGCGACTGTCGGGCTCGTTGCTTCATCATCTCACCGATCTCGATGGTCGCTACAAGATCGCCATCGCCGCGTTCGATCCGTCGCGACCGTCAGAAGTCGCGCCCATCGGCGGCGACATCGCTCGCGACGGCTACGGCATCGCAGTGGCGCGTGTCATCCAACCCGACCCTGAGATCCCCGTTGCCGAACTCGCCATTGCCATCATCGACGACTATCACGGTGCCGGCCTGGGCAATATCCTGATGACGGCGCTCATCGTCGTGGCGCGCTCCCGAGGCATCGAACGAATGCAGGCATTCGCGCTGAGCACCAATTCGGCGATGATCCGCATCATGCACCGATACGGCGCCCACGAGATCCATCTCGAACCCCTCGAGCCCGGCGTCCGGGCACTTGAGTTCCCAATCATCGACGCGTTCGGAACGTCCGCTCTGGACCGCGGCGGCGCTGATCCCGCGTTGGTCGAGCGGCTGAGCGCTTTGACATGACACGGGCGCTCCCGCCAACGTTCGAGCTCACACTGGACCCACCAGTGCCACCATCATCATTCACCAGGAGCACCCAACGATGTTGACCATCGACGACCACGACGGGACCACGTTGCTCAGATGGGACGAGGGCGAGAACCGATTCCGCCACGACTCCATCGCAGCGTGGAACAACGCGCTCGACGAACTCGAAGCGCGGCCAGGTCCGCTCGTGGCTGTCGTCGTCGGAGCAGGGAAGTTCTTCTCCAACGGCCTCGACCTCGAGTGGCTCAACACGGTCGACGACGGGATGAGAATGATCGCGGATCTGCACCGGCTGCTCGGTCGCCTCCTCGTGTTCCCGGGCTATCTCGTCGGTGCGATCAACGGACACTGCTTTGCGGGGGGAGCGATGATGAGCCTGACCTTTGATACCCGTGTCATGCGCACCGACCGCGGCTACTGGTGTCTGCCCGAAGCCGACCTCGGCCTGGCACTGACCGATGAGATGGCAACGGTGGTGGCGGCGAAGCTGCCCCGGACCACTGCCCACGACGCCATCGTGACCGGTCGCCGCTACGACGCCCACCAGGCGCTCGATGCCGGCATTGTCGAACATGTCGCTCAAGACGACGACGTGTTGTCCACCGCGATTGGTTTGGCCGAAGCCATGGCCGGCAAGGACCGGACCACGCTTGCTGCCCATAAGCGTTGGCTCTACGGCGATGCCGCCACGCGCTGCGGATTCAACGCCTGACGGAGAAGGCGGGAAAGTGCGGGCCGGTAAAGGCCTCGCCGTCGACCAAGAGATTGCCCGGGGGCATCGGCAGGGTATGCGGGCGATCCTGATAGACGACGTCGTCGCCGAGCCAGCGCGTGGCGAGGGCGCGGCGTCGGACATCGATCGATTGATTGCCCCCGGATCCGTGGAGTACCAGGGGGTGAAAGATGAGGACATCGCCCGGATCCATGTCCCAGCTCGCGAGGTCGTACTGATCGCGCGCTCCCTCGATATCGGGAACGTCCTCGAGGTCGGGGTTGAGCATGAACTCGCTGTAGTCCGGCGTGATGGCCTTGAATCGATTGGGCCACCGGTGCGATCCCTTGACGTACTGGAGACCGCTGGTGGCGTCGGTGACCGGATCGAGCGGCATCCAGATCGAACAGATCTGCCAACCATCGAGCGGCCAGAATGTCAGATCGTGGTGCCACGGCGTCGGGACCAGGGTCCCGGGTTCCTTGACGAAGGTCTGATCGTAGAAGAAGCGCAGCGAGTTGGACCCCAACGATGCCAGCACCTGTCCGGCAAGGATCGAGATGGGTGACTCCTCGATGAATGAGCGATAGTCGGCGTCGGCGAGCCACATGAAGACGTCGTTGAGGAATCCCTGATCGGTCATGGAGATGAACTCGCCGATCGCGGTCGGCTCAGCGATGTTGTGTTCCACCGCTCGGGCGACGACGTCGAGCCAGCGTTGTGGCATGACCTGGCGGGCGCAGACGACGCCATCGGTCGAGAAGGTCTCGAGCTCGTCGCTGGTCAACGAGCGAAGTGGGAGGTCAATCATGCTTCGTCTCCAGGTGGTCGAACAGTTCGGAAATGAGGTCGTCGGCTTGATCGACCGTGGTAGCGCCGAAGAGATAGCCATCCGGCCGTTGCAGCGCGACCTCGACATCATGGGCGTCGAACCACCCCCGATATGTCCCGTCGATGTCATCGCCCTCGGACAGATCCACCAGACAACCATCAAGCGCCGCGAATCGATGGGCGACGTCTGCCCGGAGTGACGACGTCGACAGCGGACAGATGGAGATCAACCGCCATCCGGCGCCGACAAGGTCGTCGAGGAGTCCGCCACCCACGTCGGGGAGTTCCACTCGCCCCTGGACGAAGGGCTGGCGCGCTGAGACGTGGCGGTCGGTGAAGATGCCGTCCCCTGCTGGTGGCAACGGTGGGACCGATTCCAGCCGGTCGGGGTGGACCCCCGCGGCCAGTGCCTCGTCCCGGAGCGCGGCTTCCGTCGGGTCCGAGACACAGATAACCTTGCCGAGCTCGATCGAGAAGTCGATGATCGAACGAACGTGGGGCTCCCGCTCCGATTGATACGAGTCGAGCAACGAATCCGAAGACATCCCGCTGAGCACCAGGTCCAGCTTCCACGCGAGATTGGCGGCGTCTCGGAGACCCGAACACATTCCCTGGCCAGCGAAGGGGGGCATCTGGTGCGCAGCATCACCCGCCAGAAAGATCCGGCCGACCCGCCACTCATCCGCCCAACGCGCCCTGAATTCATACATCGCCCGGCGCTCGATCGTGGTGTTCGCGCGACTGACCGCCCACGGCTCCAAGAGATCCCAGACGGTGTCCTCGTTGTCGAGATCACACGGGTCGTCGGGGAGTTCCATGAACTCGAATCGGCGACGACCCGGACCGCCGGACACCGCCGTTGTCGGGCGTCGCGGATCGCAGATCTGAAGGTTGATGGGATCCCACACCCTCGGTTCATCGGGGATGAGGTCAACGACCAGCCAGCGATGGAGAAAGTCGAGATCAGTCGTCGTGATTCCCAACTGGGTACGGATGCTGCTGTTGGCGCCGTCGCACCCAACCACGTAGGACGCCGCAACATTGCCCATCGACGTGCGGACATCGACGCGGTCGCCGAGTTCGGTCACCGCAGTGACCTCGGCGCCGCGGTGGAGCTCCACTGTGGCCAATTCGTGACAGCGATCAGCGAGTCGCTGCTCCGCTGCCGGTTGGGTGAACATCGACGATGCCGGCCATCCGGAGATCCCAACGCCGCGGTCCCCGAACCGCAGAAGCGTCGTCCCCGACCCGTTGCGCCACTCGTAGACATCGGCTGGTTCGCTGATGGCACGGATCGCGTCGGCGATCCCGCACGCTTGGAAGACGCGACCGACTTCGCTGTCGTAGTGCACGGCGCGAGGCAGCGGATATGGGTCGGGGAACCGTTCGAAGAGTCGAACGCTCCGACCTGCTTGACCCAGAAGGATGGCCAGGGTCATCCCCACCGGTCCGGCGCCGACAATCGCCACGTCGACGTCGATGGGTCCCGGGAGGATCGCCGTCATGTCGACGGGAGGGGCTGATGGCCCCACAACGACACCCGGTCGTAGCGCCGATCGTCGTCCCAATCAGCGCCGACGGTTCGAGCGCCGTGGCCGATTTCGACCTGGAATCCGGCCGGCGACTCGAGATAGCAACTGAACATCCGGTCGTTGTCGTGAACGCCGAGACCGTTCGCAATCGGCACCCCGGCCGCGTGAGCCCGATCGAACGCGAACCCGACGTCGTCACGATCCTGCGTCTCGAACATTACGTGGTGCAGCGTCTGGGGTAGATCGAACGGTGGTTTGGCAAGCGCAATCGTGTGATGCCGAGCGTTGCAGTGGAAGAACCACACAAGGAGTGGAAGTCCGGGTGCCAGCTCGAATTCCAACCAGTCGGACCGCACCATCCCCAGCCCCTCGGTGACGAACCGCACCGACTCCTCGAAGTTGGTGGTGACCAGCACCACGTGGCCGAACCCGACCCCATCGGTGAGGAACCCACCGGCCATCAGCGGCGACACGAACGGATCCGCCGCCCGTGCCAGCGCGGTCACCAGATCGACGTCGAACCCCCACGGCGCCCGTACCGTCCAGACCGTTGCGACGCCGCGCTCCGCGCCATCATCGGCGGTGCCCTCCGTCGGGTGCCATCCACCAATTCGCAGCCGCTCGAGCAATCGATCACGGTGCGTCCCGCCCGACACTTCAAAGCCCAGGGAAGTAGCGTCGTTGGCCGGTCCTTCGTCGACAATCAGTCGGTGAACGCGATCGTCATCACGCCACGTCATGGCACCGGACCGGGTCGGGTCGCCCGGAATCAGCCCGACGATGTCCTCGAGAAAGGGCACGAAGGCTGCCGGGTTGTCGACGGCCACCCGTAGGTAGGCGAGGTCGATCTCCGAGTCCGCGTCAGCGACGGGCGCTTCGTCATCGTCGTGGACATCGGGACTCACGGTGCCACCATCGTGTTGCGAATCTCGCCGATGCCTTCGATCCAGCTCTCGACGACGTTGCCGGCCTCCAGGAACCTCGGGGGCTGACGAGTGATCCCGACCCCGGAGGGTGTCCCCGTGAAGATCACATCGCCCGGCCAGAGCGGCAGAATCGCCGAGAGTTCGGCGATGAGTTGCGGCACATTGAAGATCAGATCGGAGGTGCGAGCTTGCTGCACGATCTCGCCGTCGATCCGACATCCGAGTTCGAGATCGTCGGGGTCGTCGAACTCGTCGGGTGTGACCAGCATCGGCCCGATGGGACCGAATCCCCGATACGACTTGCCGAGGGAGAACTGCATGGCGGCCGCGAACTGCAGCGTCCGGTCGGACAGGTCCTGACCGATGGTCAGTCCCGCGATGTGCGACCACGCGTTCGCCACACTCACGTGATCAGCGAGTCGCCCGACAACGGCCACCAGCTCGACCTCCCAGTCGACGGTGTCGTTGGGCAGGACCACATTGTCGTAGGGGCCTGTCAGGCTGGAGGGAAACTTGGTGAAGGTCGCTGGCACTTTGGGGATTTCCATGCCGGATTCCTCCGCGTGGGCGCGGTAGTTGAGTCCGATCGCAAAGACCTGTCGCGGTCGGGGAACGGGCGATTCCAAGTGGGCCGGGTCGTAGGGTTTCGCCAGGGTCGGATCAGCGGTGGCCGCGAGGGTCACCACATCATCCCATGCCTCATAGAGATCCTGGATCTCAGGTCCGAGGCCCCCGTCAGAAGCATTCTCGACATCGATGGCGCCGTCGGTGGTCAGAAACACCGCTCGTCCTGCCAGATTCGCAAGTCTCATCTGCTCTCCCTCTCGGTGCCCGGACCACATCGATCCGGTGTCCCCGAGGTGAGTATTACATGTTGCAACATCTATTTCCAGCGATGCGGCTCGATCTACTGAGTCACCACCGTGCCGGTTGGTGCTCGAATCCGTCGGAGCACGATGACGGTCCCGAATTGCCCGGCCGTCTCGAACTCCCCCGAATCAACAATGCTCCGATACAACGCCTGGTCCGGCCCTTCCAGTGCCGATGGCTCATTGATGAGATACGCGACACCAGCAATGCGTGCGGACTCCGGAGGCGCGGGACCCTGCAGCGCAACATCGCGAGGTGTCCAGTTCTGCAGACGCCACGGGTTGGGGAACGTGTAGATCTCGTGGCGGTGCGAGAGATGCGGCACCAGAAAATAGGGAGCCGAGACACTGGCGGTCGTCGGGATCGAGTCGAGCGCAGCTCGGAGGTTCTTTTCTCGCACGACGTTCTCGGCGGGCCAGTACCCCCGCGCCGAACGATCTGACCACGGACCGCTGCCGCGATTGATCCCGAACATCACCCCCGCCATCATCATGAGGACGATCAGCATTCCGAGCCATCTCCTCGACCGCGTGATGGCCGTTCGAACCGAAGCCAGCACCACCCCGACGAAGGGGAACATGGCGTAGTGGGCCTCGGTCGACCACGTAAAGTTCTGGATCGACAGGTAGTTCACGATGTGTTGCGGCAGACCCAGCAACAGCAGATGCGGGCTTCCCAAGGCGGCAAACCCGTACGGGGCCATCAGATCGACGGCACCCTTGTCGGCGCCGTGTTCCAACAAGATGTCGCGGGCGCGGGCGGGATCGCTCAGGCTGTTCCCAACGACTTCAGTGGCCGACTTCCCCAGTTCCCCGAAGAGGCCATCGAAGACTGCTCCATCGGGCGCAAAGAACGGGATGAACGCCTTGACGCAGAACACGAACCATGCTCCACCGATGAGCGATGTCAACAGCCCGCGCCCCGGTGATCGTCCGAGGAACGCCACGACGATCCCCAACATGAGGACCACCAGCGCAACGTCCTCTTTCCAGATCAACGCCATGCCGATGCACACCCAGTACCACCGCCACTTCTGCTCGGTCGCAAACCACAGCGCCCCAATGAGGAATGGTGCTGCCAAGTTTTCGGGATGGAAGGTCTCGTGGATCATCCACTGCGGGACGTAGTGGAAAAGAAACGCGAACGAGACGCCAAACCCTGCCCAATCAGAGCGCAGGCCCTTGCGGGCCATGGCGTACAAGGGAATCGTGCACGAGACGACACCCAGGGTATTCACGAAGTTGAGGAAATGCGGACCGCCGAGCCCGACCCAATAAAAGGGGACCAGGAGGAGGTACCCGATGTTGGCGTGATGACCGAAGACCGCCATGCCGCGCACCGTCATGAACGAGCTGCCGCGCGACAGCAACCAGATCCCCTGGTCATACATGCCAAGGTCGTAGTCGAAGGTGCCGAATCGCTCGTGGCGGTGCCAGACGTTCACGAACATCACGACGAAGTAGCCGACGACCAGGGCGACACAGAGAATCTGTGGAACCAACGTCCGCCACACATCCTGAGCTCCGCCACGCCGTGCCGCGGCGTGCCGTCGGCTTCCCCGCCGTGCAGTTTCCCGCTGTGCTGTCACCACCACCGGCGCAGCGTAGCCAACACCGGTCAGGGAAGGGTCCGTCCCGCAGCAGCAAGAAGCCCGTAGACCTCAGCCTTGGACAGCGAAACATGCATGGCGGCGGCCTGGCGGCGGATTCGCCCCAGGTTCTGAGTACCGATGATCGCCACTGGCCGACTCGGGTGTGCGAGAACTGCCGCCAGCGCAACGACGTCCCGATCGGTGCCGTGGGCCTCGGCCACCTGGTCGAGGGCTCTCGCCAATTCTGGTCGGCCGCCGATGTCACTGCTGGTGAGACGGCCACCCGCTAGCGGGCTCCATGCCAACGGAGTCAGCCCCAGTTCCATCGCCTGATCGAGGACCCCGTCGTCGATGGGATCCTGGTGGAGCAGGCTGAACTCGGGTTGGATCGAAACGATGCCCCGCGGGAGATACCGCAACAGCGAAGCGGCCTGCCATGGCGTGTAGTTGCTGACCCCCAGGTGGCGGACTTTTCCCGACTCGAGCAGTTCTGACAATGCGGCTGCCACTTCTTCAGGGTGCGCCAACAGATCAGGGCGATGCACCTGATAGAGATCGATCACGTCGACGCCGAGGCGCCGGAGCGACGCGTTGCAGGCGCCGATCAGAGCGACACCACCAGAGTCGTAGGGCGTTGGCGGGCAGATTCCACCCTTGGTCGCCAGCACCATCCGGTCTCGCAGCGATGGCGTCGCCGCGAGCACCTCGCCGAGGAGTGATTCCGCTGCCCCGAAGCCGTCATCGGGACCGGGGCCGCCGTAGCCGTAGATGTCGGCGGTGTCGACGAGGTTGGCGCCGACGTCAAGGGCCGTCTCGATCCTGGCCTGAGCATCGGCGATCGATGCACCGGCGAATCGCCAGCAACCGAACGCAACCGATCCGACCACCAGGTCGGACGAGCCGAGTTGACGGTGCGAGCTGGGGATGGAATCGGAGGCGAGGTCATCGAACTTGGACATGACGGGAGTCTCGCACTTCGCCCAATTCGCGTCGTCCGCACCGTCGTTGGCGATCGCCGATCAGCCAGCAGTCCAGGGCGCGAACGACCGGAGCCGGAGGCTGTTACTCACGACGAACACGCTCGATGCGGCCATGGCAGCGCTGGCAAGCATCGGGTTCAGTCGCCCGGTTGCCGCCAAGGGGATGGCGGCCACGTTGTAGGCGAAGGCCCAGAACAGGTTGACGCGGATGACCGCCAGTGTTCGACGGGTGAGCTTGAGCGCCGTGACGGCAGCCGACAGATCGCTCCGGACCAACGTCATATCGGAGGCTGCCCGGGCGACATCAGTTCCGGAACCCATGGCGATGCCGACGTCGGCCTGCGCCAATGCGGCAGCATCGTTCACGCCATCGCCCACCATCGCCACGAACGCGCCGTCGCCCTGGAGCCGTTGCACCGTCGACAACTTGTCGGCGGGACGCACGCCTGCGACGTACCGATCGATTTTCAGCGACGCGGCGGCTGCTCGGGCCGGGCCTTCGGCATCGCCCGTCAGCAGCATCGGCGTGATGCCCATCGTGACGAGCTCGGCAACCGCCGCCGCACTGTCGGGGCGCAACTCATCACCGATCGCAAGTGCCATCTGCGCCCTGCCGTGCCAGGCGCCCACGATCACCGTGACCGGTTCGTCGGCGCGAGCCTAGATCCATCGGCGCAGCTCATCAGGCAGAGCGATGTCCATGTCGTCGAAGAGCGCCGGTTGCCCGACGATCACGTCGACGCCGTCGACGAGACCACGGAGGCCACTGCCGGGAAACGTCGTGACATCAGCTGGCGTGGGGAGCGCGCCGACCAAGTTGGCGGCGGCGGCGGTCACCGCGCGTCCAATCGGGTGTGTCGAGCCAGATTCCAAGCCGCCGACGCGTCGCCAGGCCACGCTCGCGGAGTCGTCAGTTTCGGGACCCGAAGCGATCGAATTGGGGACAGGCGAATTGGGGACAGGTGAATTCAGCACGAGCGAATCGAGGACCGCCATCTCACCGGTGGTCACGGTGCCGGTCTTGTCCAACACGATCGTGTCGATTCGACGCGTCGACTCGAGGACCTCGATGCCCGACACAAGAATTCCGAGCTGCGCTCCTCGGCCAGTCCCCACCATCAGGGCCGTGGGAGTCGCCAGCCCAAGCGCGCAGGGACACGCCACGACGAGCACCGAGATCGCAGCCACCACCCCACGAGCGAGATCGCCGCCCCACACCGCCCAGCCGACACCCACCCCGACGGCAACCAGCAGGACGATCGGCACGAAAACTCCAGAGACCCGATCAGCCAGTCGCTGGATGTCCGCCTTGCCGGATTGTGCCCGCTCCACGAGATCGGCCATCTGGGCAAGGGCGGTATCTGCTCCGACGCGCGTGGCCCGAACCACGATTCGGCCATCGCTGTTCATGGTTGCTCCGATGACCTCGTCCCCGATCGTCACCTCGACCGGACGGCTTTCGCCGGTCACGAGGCTGGCGTCGATCGCCGCGTGCCCCTCGACCACCAGTCCATCAGTTGCGATCCGTTCTCCGGCCAGGGTGACGAACTGATCACCCGCTGCGAGCTCGGCCAGGGGGACAACACGACCATCCTCGAGACGGACATCAGTCACGGCCATCGATGCAAGTGCCGTGAGCGCATCGCCCGCACTCCGGCGTGCCCGAGCCTCGAGCATGCGGCCGAGGAGGACCAGCACCACCACGGCAGCAGCCACCTCGAAGTAGAGGTGGGACGACACACTCTGGGTTCCCATGTCGGCCATCGATGAGTGCGGAGTTCCCATCCCCAGGATGGCTTGGGATGCTTCGCGACCGGCGTCGCCCCAGAACAGATTGGCGGTCGAGAGACCGAACGCCGAGAGCACACCGACTGACACCAGAGTGTCCATCGTGGCCGCACCATGACGGAGGTTGAGGAGCGCCGCCCGGTGGATGGGCCATGCGCCCCACGCCACGACCGGGGCGGTGGCGGCGAACGCCAACCAGGGCCACCCGGCGAACTGCAGCGCGCCGATCATCGACACGACGATCACCGGAACGGCCAGGAACGCGCAGAGCACCAAGCGTTGCGTGGCCGGGTCGCTTCCAGCCCGCTCATGGGTCGTGTCGTGGTCGATCGAACGGGAGGTCGCGCTTGATCGCGCTCTCAGCGGCGTTGCCGTTCGAAGCGGCGTTGCCGTTCGAAGTGCCGCCGAATACCCGGTGGCCGCGACGACATCGATCAGTTGGTCGATCATCTGCTCCGGGGGATGGTCGACTGAATCGAAGTGCACCGTGGCGCGATCGAGTGGGAAGTTGACGGTGGCGGTGACGCCCTCGACTCGCGACAGCTTCTTCTCGATGCGAGCGGCACAGGCTGCACAGGTCATTCCACCGATGTCGAAGTCGATGCTGGCGTCGCGTTGTGGCGAGGAGACGGGTTCGGGAATCGACGCCGGAGCAGAGGCGATGGTCATGTCACCACACCAGCTCGTAGCCGGCTTCGTCGACCGC
>JBBRSC010000005.1:0-30185 GCA_038245795.1 Acidimicrobiales bacterium | reverse complement strand
TGGTGAGTGCTCGTTCGAAGCCCGTGACGTGTGTCCCGCCCTCGCTCGTTGGGATCGTATTCACGAAGCTGACGACCGTGGTGTCGTAGCCCTTGACCCAGCGCAATGCGACATCGACGGCGCACGTCCGCGTGACTTCGGACATCTTGCCTTCCACGGGGACCTTCTCGATGAAGGTGTCGGTCCCGAAGATCGAGATGACATCGGTGACCGATTCACCGATGGACAGGTAGTCAACGAAGTCTGCCAAACCTCCCTTGGCGACAAACTCCTCAGGCTCGCGGGCGGTGCTCTCGGCCGAAGATCGCTTGTCCTCGAGCCGAACCTTCAACCCGGGCACGAGGAAACAGACCTGCGCGACATGATCACGTATTCGGTCGTAGTCGATCAGTGCGCCGGGATCGAAAATGTCGAGGTCCGGCCAGAATCGAACCCGGGTGCCCGTCCGCTTGGGCGGCACCTTCTTGACGATCTCGAGGGTCGAGCCCGCCTTGAATCCCCCGCTGGGTCCGAACCTTCCTGGAACCCGCTGCTGGAACCCCAAGCGGTGGGTCAGACCGTCGCGGTCCACTTCGACCACGAGCTTCTCGGCCAGAGCGTTGACCACCGATGCGCCGACACCGTGGAGTCCGCCCGAGGCACCGTAGGCGCCCGAGCCGAACTTGCCGCCAGAGTGAAGTTCGGTGAACACGAATTCGAGGGCGGTCCGCTTCCCGTCCTTCTTGCCGACCGGAATCCCGCGACCGTTGTCGGTCACCTCGATGGAACGATCGCGGTGCAGCGTGACTTCGATGAGGTTGGCGAAACCCGCAGCAGCCTCATCGACCGAGTTGTCGATCAGTTCCCAGACCAGGTGGTGGAGTCCGTCGGAGCCGGTACCACCGATGTACATACCGGGGCGTTTGCGCACCGCGTCGAGCCCTTCGAGGACCTGGATCGAATGCTCGTCGTAGGCTCCCGAGCCGTTGGTTCCTGGGCTCTGTTGACCCGTGCCCGACGTCGTCGAACCGGGCCCGCCAGTCTTCCTGGGTGAATTCGGTGTCGCCATCGCTGCTGCAGTCTTTCACGACCATGTGACAGTGCAGCGCCAACAGGCGCCCGCTGGATCACCGACGAGGCTGCTCAGTCCGCCCGTGAATCAGGGCCGGGTATCAGTGTCGGGGTATCAGTGCCGGGGGAGCGGTGGGGTCCGGGTTGGTTGGAACGGCGCAGACCTCGCGCCGTTGCTCGAAGCACGTTGTGGTTGGAGCCCAGTCGATGGCCGGGCGTGCCGGGATCACCAGGTCGAACGGCCGGACCACGACGATCCAGAGAGCGAGGAAGTACTGAAGGCCGCGGACCAGGCGTGGCGGCGGATGGGCGCTGGCGAGTCCGATCAGCAGCGCGGCGATGGGGATGGCGGTGTAGCGGCCGGGAAGCCATCGTGCGTATCCGCCGCTGGCCACCAGCCCAGCGGCGACCGCCACCACAGGAACGCCGAGAACGACGATCGAGGTGGACCATGCGTGACCGACGAGGATGACCAACGCCACGCCAGCGGTGGCGATCACCACGAGCAATGTGTAGCGAAGGCGATAGTCGTTGACCAGATGTTCGCGACGGCCGACCCAGTTGCCACCCAGGACCAGCGGACCGACCGTTCGTTCCATCGCCCACCGACCGAGGTCGACCAGGCTGCTGGGAACCTCGCCGGGGTCAGGTCGAGAACCCGTCACCAAAGCCACCAACTGCACTCCGGCCGCCAGCCACCAGATCCCGAGGATCCTCCAGGAATGCGGGCTTCTCGTTCGGGAGACCCGCATCGCGACGAACGGTGCCAGCAACACCCCGTTGGCCCCGCTCAGCACGAACAACGCGACCAACGCTCCCTCAGTGACCCGTCCGCTCGACGTCGCTGGATCGTCGGACAAAATGCACAGCAACAACGCCAGCCCGATCCACCAGATGGAATTCGTCAGCGTCGCCTGGATCTCGTCCAGCCGGGGCAGGGCCAACAGGGCGACCAGCGCCATCCACTGTCGACCACGCGACTGAAAGAGCCATTCGAGTCGGGCCGACAGCACCATGGCGCAGCATCCGGCCGTCAAGACCGCCGAGCTCACGGCATACAACGTCGGAGTCCAGGCGATCGGAAACCAGTCAACGATGATCGACAGGACACGCGGGACCGTATGGAAGTAGCCGTTGTAGGGATGCACCAAGGGGCCGAACCCGCCCGCTCGTGCGTCGCGCAGGAACACCCCTGCGTCTTCGAGCCAGAGCGTTGCGTGGAGGACGTTCGACGGTCGTCGGGCCACGACCACCAGGGTGACGACCGCAATCAGCAGCGCCCACGATCGCGGTCCAGCAAGCGATCGCCGGAGGAAGCGTCGTGGATTGTGCGTCTCGAATGTGGCCTCGGCGGTCACCCGTCCGCCGATCAGATCAGGCCGTCGTCGACTGCCTGAATGATCCACGGCACGACCGTGTCGAGCATCTCATCGAGGGTGGTGGTGCACTCGAACCCGAGGACATCGCGCGCCTTGTCGACCGACGGCACGCGCTTCTGCACGTCATGTTCAAACGGGTCGTCGCTCTCCCACTCGAATGCGAGGTCGCCGTTGATCCGGTGCCAGATGTTCTCCGCCAACTCCAGCACGGTCGTCGACTCCGCAGTCGAGATGTTGAAGTCGTTGTTGTACGACTGCTCGTGCAGCATGGCGCACACGATTCCCTTCGCAAGGTCCTCGCCATAGGTGTAGTGGCGCACCTGGTTGCCGGCGCCCAGGATGCGCAACGGCTTCTGCCCCTTGACGACCTTTTGCACAAGGTCGGGCACCACGTGACTCATCGCCAGCTTCACCGATCCGCTGGACACGTGGGCCTCGCCCAGAGCCCGCACCTCGCCGATGCCCACACAATTGAACGGTCGAACGATCGTGTACGGCAGCTGGTACTGGTCCCAGGCGGCTTTGGCGAAGTACTCGACGGCCAACTTCTGAAATCCGTACGAGGACAACGGCGGAGCGACCTTGCGCTCATCGCCTTCGACCGATGGCCAGTGATCGGTGGATTCGAACACCATCGACGACGACAGGTAGGTGACCTTCTGGAGCGTTCCCTCACGATGGGCGCGGATGGCGGCGTCGCAGCTCGACGCGATGATCCGTTCGTTCTGGGCCAGCAGGTCGTAGGCGTACTCGTGGAAGTACGAGATGCCGCCGATCAAGGCGGCGCCCGCAATCATGTGGTCGCAGCCGTCGAGCAGCGACACCATCAGTTCGGTGTCCTGCGCGTCGCCCTCGACGAACGTGTAATTCTCGGCATCATCGAAGGTCCGGATGACCTTGCCGTACTTCGAGAAGTTGTCGATGCCGATGACATCGTGTCCGCCCTTGAGCAGCTCCGACACGATGTATCCGCCGATGAAGCCGGACGATCCGGTGACGAGAACCTTGCTCACGATGTTGCTCCTTGGGGACCCTCTTCGGATCCAGTTGTGGGGTCTGATGGGTTGCTGACGTCGAGCGGCCGATGCTGGGGTTCGGGGTGGCTGCGGGCGGCGAGCTGAGCGACGGTCAGTTTCGGTCCAAAGGCAAAGCGATACCAGCGCACGTACTTCGGGAGCCACTGCGCGAGCTTGAAGTTGGATTGCCCGACATCTCGGTCGAGCCAGATCGTGGGGACCTCGGCCACGAAGGCCCGGCACCGTCGTGCCTTGGCGACCAATTCGATGCCGATTTCGAATCCGTCGGTGGACTCGATGCCCACTGCCGTGATCCACGATCGCCGGTACGCCTTGAAGGAGTTGGTCGCGTCGCGCGTCCCGACGCGGGCGAACCAGTGCAACGACAACCCGGCACCGCGTGAGAGTGCCTGCTTGAACCAGGGACCACCCACCTGGGCGCCGCCGGGCATGTAGCGCGAGGCCGCGACGATCACACATCCCCGCTCGACCAGGCGCACCATGTGTTCGATGGTCTCGGGGTCGTCGGAACCGTCTGCCATCGTCACGATGACCGCCTCGGCGGCTGCTGCTTCGATCCCGGCACGGATGGCCTTTGCAGGCCCGCGACCCATGGTGTTGAGTACGCCACGCACCTGTGGATGCAACGCTGCGTATTCAGCGATCACCGCAACAGTCGTGTCGTCGGGTGAGTCGTAGACCACCACGATCTCGACCGGAATGGTCACCGTGTCGAGGATCCGATCGAGGCTCGGGCGAACCGCGTCGCCTTCGTTGTAGACCGGGATGATGATGCTGGCGCGGAGTTCGTCATCGTCGAAGTTCGAAGCGCTGCGTTTCGGTCTGGTCTCCGGCGGTGCTTCTCGCATATCGAGCGCCATCAGACGACCACTCCTCGTCCGAAAAGGTTCCAGACATCGACGAGCGGTTGGCTGGGCGCCAGCTGGCGATACACGGCATGCGGCGCACCGATGAACAGCAGGTCGCAACGCTCCAGTGTCTCTTCCAAACTGACCAGATCGGGGTCGGTGGTGACATACGGATCAGTGGTCAACACCTCCGCGGCACGGAACCGAAGGATGCGTTTGAGCTTGTAGCTCAGACTGGAACGTATGTCATCGCTCTCGGACTTGAATGCCATACCGAGGATGCCAACGGTGCGGCCTGCCAGCTCGAAGCGCTCGTCGGCTTTCGACACGAGATAGAGCGGCAACCCCTCATTGACGAGCATTGCCGAGTGACCGAGCGTGAAGCCGTTGTTGTTGAACGCCGCCAGCTGCATCGTGTCCTTGAACAGACATGGCCCCGCCGCCAGTCCGGCCCCAGGGAGATCCTTGGCCCGCGGATAGTTGTGGGTCAGCGCCGTGCGGATGCGATCAAAGTCCAGGCCGTAGTCGTTGGCGATCATGAAGAACTGATTGGCGATCGCGAACTTGATGTAGCGGTACGTGTTCGTGAAGAGCTTGGCCAACTCTGCTTCTTCGGGTGCCAGGCGCACCATCTCGCTGGCAATCGTGCCGAAGAGCTGCTCGGCACGTGTGAAACCCCGTTCGGTCCGCGCCGAGATGATCTGGGGCAGCGAAGCGAGCTCCTCTATCGCCTTGCCCTCGGCGATGCGCTCGGGGCAGAAGACCACATCGACATCGCGACCCAGCTGGGCGACCAGCGCCTCGACCCGGGCGGTGACTCCGGGATAGATCGTCGACCGCAGCACGAGGAGCTGTCCGTCGACCAGGTGTTCTGCGATCGCATCGATGGCGTTCGGGACCGCGAAGAGATCAGGATTGAGATGCTCGTCGACGGGGGTCCCGATGACCACGACGACCGACTCGGCACGGGCGATCTCCGGCGCGTCGCTGCTCGCTCGCAGCTGACCGTCGGCGATCACCCGGGTCAGAATGGGGGCAGCGCCCGGCTCGTCGAAGGGCAGGACGGCGTCGTTGACCAAGTCAACGGCCGCCTTGTTGAGGTCGTAGAGCACGACCCGACAACCGCGATCCGCCAGCACGATACCGAGCGGCAGCCCGACGTGCCCGCACCCGCCGACGATCACGACGTCCACGGGCCAGCGTTGGGCGTCCTCGTCGATAGTGGTCATGGTCGGGTCGGCCTCCCAGGCGATGGGCCGAAGTCAGGCCCGGTGGGAGCCTACGCGATGATCCCCCGGGGCTTCCCGGTCGACGCCGGTCGCGACGGCATGCTCATCCTCGCCAGCGCCCGAACCCGACTGCCAGGATCATGCGGGGGATGGGTTTCGAGATGAGATCACGACCGGTGTGGGGGATCGTCAGCGGCTCGGGGTTGGGATCGGGCTTGACGGCGGACTCGGCCGATGCCACCACCAGCGTGGCACCGTCTTCCGGGCCCACATACGCGAACTCGAGTACGGATTCGTCACGGAACTTCGTGACGCGAACGCCACCAGATCCTCGTCCCTTGACGGGGATCTCCGAGGCGTCAGTCACCTTGGCGGTCTGCTGATCGGTGACGGTCAGGATGACGCAGTCCTCGGGTGCGAGCCCGGCCGCAATCACCGTTGCACCCTCGGCCATCTTCATGCCTGCGACACCACCAGCGTTGCGACCCTGCACCGACACACTGGCACTCTCGCAGCGGGCTGCCTGCGCATTGGTCGACACGGCCACCACGTCGGATCCGTCCGGCGCAACAAAGGCGGCGGCGACAGCGTCGCCCGGCTTCAGACCGATGATGGGTCGGCCGTTGGGTGTGGAACAGATCTCGGCGACTGAGATTCGCTTCATGATTCCCTGCGCAGTGACCATCATGATTGGCTCGGGGTCCGGGATGGTTCCGCTGCTCAGCAGATCATCGTGGATGGGCGGAATCGCCGGGGCCGCCACCATCATCAGGAGCTGCTCGCCCTTCTCTGTGGTGAATGCCTCGCTGACGGGGATGCCGCGGCTGCGACCGGTCACTTCGCCGATTGCACCAGCTGGTGCCTGCAGGCATCGGCCACGCGACGTGATCGCGTAGATCGAGCCCATCGTTGTGGTGATGGCGCGGGACAGGAGCACATCGTGTCGACCGAAGGCTGCCTGGCGGGGACCATCGACAGGCTCGCGACCGACAACACCCGAGGCGGTGAGCGCTATCACGCAGGGTTCCTCGGTGATGGACGGGTCCTCCAACATTGCCTCGAGGCTGACATCGTTGATCTGGTCAGGCGTGACGATCCGGGTTCGTCGATCTCGGCCGAACTGCTCGACGAGTTCGCCCAGTTCGGACAACACAATGGTCCGGCGGCGCTGTTCAGAGCCGAGGATCTTGAGGTACTCGTCGATTCGCGCTTGGAGTTCGGTGGCCTCCTCAACGAGCTTCAACTTCTCCAGCGCCGTCAATCGACGGAGCTGCATGTCCAGGATGTGCGTGGCCTGGATGTCCGACAGCGACAACTGTTCCATGAGGCGTGTCTTGGCGGTGGCGGCATGATCGGATGATCGGATGATCGAGACGACTAGGTCGATGGCGTCGAGGGCAATGAGCAGGCCCTCGACAATGTGTTGGCGATCGCGGGCGCGGCCGAGTCGGTAGTCGGTCCGCCGGGTCACAACATCGAGCCGATGCTCGATGTACAGATTTGCCAGATCCCACAATCCGATGGTGGTCGGCTTGCCGTTGACGAGTACGACGTTGTTGATGCCGAAGCTTTCCTCGAGTGGCGTCAGTCGGTAGAGCTCGGTGAGCATCGATCGCGGGTTCACGCCCGGTTTGGTCTCGATGGTGATGTTCAGTCCGGTGTGACGGTCTGACAGATTCTTCAGATCCTGAATGCCCACGAGCTTGCCGCTGTTGGCGAGCTCCTGGATACGGCCGATGACCCGTTCGGGGCCCACCAGGTACGGAAGTTCCGTGACGATGATCTGATGGCGCTTCGTTCCTTTCACCTCGACGATCTCGGCGGTGGCACGAATTCGGAAACTGCCGCGACCAGTGGCGTAGGCATCAGCGAGGCTCTCGTCGATGATCGTTCCACCCGAGGGAAAGTCAGGCCCGGCCATGACGGCCATCATCTCGGCGACGGTCGGCTTGGGGCGCCGTTGGGTCATGACCAGCTTGATGACCTCGAACACCTCGCGCAGATTGTGGGTGGGCATGTTGGTCGCCATGCCCACCGCAATGCCCGACGTTCCATTCACCAACAGGTTGGGAAGGCGTGCGGGGAGGTAGAGCGGTTCCTCGTTCTCGCCGTCGAATGTGGAGCGGAAGTCGACGGTGTCCTCGGAGATCTCCCCGATGAGTTCCATGGCGGCTTCGGTCAGGCGACACTCTGTGTAGCGATAGGCGGCTGGCGGATCGTCGAGGCTGCCGAAGTTGCCGTGCGGATCGACCAATGTGACCATGCGGGCGAAGTCCTGGCCCATCCGGACCAGCGCGTCGTAGATGGCCCCGTCGCCGTGAGGGTGGTATTTGCCCATGGTCTCGCCAACCACCCCGGCGCACTTGCGATGGGGCCGATCTGGTCGGAGGCCCATACCGGCCATGGCGTGGAGGATTCGTCGTTGGACGGGCTTCAGCCCATCACGGACGTCGGGGATCGCCCGCGCCGTGATGACCGACAGTGAGTACGCCAGAAAGGACTCCGACATCTCCTGCTCGACCGGAATGTCGATGATTTCGCGGGCAAAGCCCCCGGCGTTGTTGAACAGATCATCTTGGCGGGGAGGGCGAGCCATGCGGCAACGCTACGCGTGCGGTGCGACAACCCCGAACCATCGCTGGCGCTGGTCGTCCCGGACCCACGTCGGTCCAAGCGCTCAGCACGCCGACGAGAGGCGAACCTGGCTGACGAGTCCGTCCGTTCCGAAGGTCAGAGAATCCTCGCCGCCGATCTTCCAGGCGCCGCCGAGCAGCTGATCCATGGTGATGATGTTCCAGACCGGAGCGGCCATGTTTTCATCCGACGCGCACGGAGGGGGCTGCGCGATCTGCAACAGCGTGACGGTAGGCGACAACACGAAACGCCGCAGCTTGTTGGAATCGTTCTTGTACGGCACATCGGTATTGCCGTAGACGATCGGCTCCTCGGTGAAGTCCTTCCCCGACTTCAGTACCGGGTTGCCCTGGGCGTCGGCGATGTCGCTGTAGAGCTGGTACCGGTCAAACTCGATGCTCACCACACCGCCGGCCGACGTTGCGCCTGTGATGCCGCCGAAGTCGAACGTGGCGCCGTCATAGTCGCCGATGTCGGTCGATGCTGTCCGTCCGGTGGCAGTCGTGTCGGTGATCGACGGCTCGATGCCTCCCGAGGGTCCGCCGGCGGTCGTGGATGCGGTCGATGGTGCGCCGTCGACCGTGACAGTCGTCGTCGACGTTGTCGTGACGTTTCGTGACGAGACGGAGTCATCGCTCGAACAACTGGCGCCCGCAATCGTCGCGGCACCGGCGACGACAACGACGACGAGCTTCTTCAGACGAATCGCATGCATCAGGGAAGTCCAGCACCTGAGAGCTATTCCCGTGAGGATGTTCTCGGCGACGATGCGCCACTTCGTCCGGCGAGTCGTGGATGCTACCCTCCAGGGCTGATATGCACGGGGGGCGGCCATTCGCCCTCGCGTGCCGCAACCGGGGAGACAGCAGAATGACCGACACGACCAGCTCGACACAAGAGCTCGACGAGATGCGTCAGAGATACATCACGTTGCTCAAGGCAACGCTTCGGAACTCCATGTATTCCAACATGAAGAACCCGTCGAAGGCTGACCTGGCCCAGATGTGGGTGTTCAAGCAGAAGCTGCTCCTGAAGTTCCGCTCCGTCCGTTCACGCCAAGGCCTGAGCTACAGCCCGAGCGATCTGTACTGGACCGTTCAGGGCAACATGATCCCGTCACACACGCTGGGTTCACAGGAGAACGTCGACAACGTCCACTTCTGTACCGAGTCCGTCCTGCGTGACAACGTCCCCGGAGACCTGCTCGAGGCGGGTGTCTTCCGTGGCGGCCAGTCGATCCTGATGAAAGGCATTCTCGAGGCCTGGGGTGACAAGGAACGCAAAGTCATCCTGGCGGACTCCTTCGAGGGTCTGCCGACTCCCGGCCCGGACTCCGACATGGACGACATCATCGCCCACGAGGTGCTCAAGAAGGTTGGTCTCTTCAGCGCCAGCAAGGAGACCGTCAAGGAAAACTTCCGCAAGTACGGACTGCTCGACGACCGGGTCATCTTCGTCGAAGGTTGGTTCAACAAGTCGCTTCCTACTGCCCCGATCGACAAGCTGGCGATCATGCGGCTCGACGCCGACTACTACGACTCCACCATGGACGCCATGAAGAACCTGTACCCGAAGCTGTCGGTCGGCGGCTGGGTCATCCTCGACGACTACGGCCACCCGATGGGTTGCCGGACTGCGGTCACCGAGTATCGCGCCGAGCACGACATCACCGACCCGATCATCATGGCCGACCAGCACGTCGGGTACTGGCAGCGCACCAAGTAGTCGATCCTGGGCGCTCAGGCGCCCAGGATGATCTCTGCTGCCAGACGGAGCTGTTCCGGTGACGACGGGTACATCGTCAGCGTTGTCACCGGACTGTCCTCCCAGATCGCCAACCGCTCCTTGATACGCGAGGGCGGACCGACCAGCGAGATCTCATCGGCGAACTCATCGGGGACCGCGGCGACCGCCTCGTCGCGTCGACCCTCGAAGAACAAGTCCTGAATCTTGTAGGCCTCCTCTTCGAAACCCATCCGTGCCATCAGATCGGTATGGAAGTTCTTGCCCTTGGCCCCCATGCCGCCGATGTAGAACCCCAGCATCATCTTCACGGGCATCAGGGCGGTTTCGATGTCGTCGGTGATGCAGATATTGGCCATCGCCACCGTCTCGAAGCCGGGCTTCGCTGCCGACAGATGCTCGGCGTAGACCTCCTGGCGAAACGGTGAGTAGTAGAGCGGGAACCAGCCGTCGGCGATCTCGGCGGTCATGGCGACGTTCTTCGGACCCTCGGCACCCAAAAAGATGGGGATCTCCCGCCGGAGGGGATGGGTGATGCTCTTGAGCGGTTTTCCCAACCCCATGGCGTCGGGACCGTGATACGGGTGTTGATAGAACTCCCCGTCGAACTCCAGCGGCTCCTCACGCGCCAGCACGCGCCGGATGATCTCTACGTACTCACGGGTTCGGGCGAGGGGCTTGGGGTAAGGCCGCCCGTACCAGCCCTCGACGACCTGCGGGCCCGACACACCCAGGCCCAGAATGAGTCGGCCGTTCGAGAGATGATCGAGGGTGATCGCGTGCATGGCTGTCGCTGTCGGGGTGCGTGCAGCGATCTGGACCACGCTCGTGCCGAGCTTGATCTTCGAGGTGTGTCCGGCCAAGTACGCGAGCGGCGTGAACGCATCAGAACCCCACGCCTCCGCAGTCCAGACCGAGTCGAAGCCGAGGTCTTCGGCGAGCTTGGTGGTCTCGATGAGGTTGGGTGGGGGAAGTTGACCCCAGTAGCCCCAGATCAGTCCGAGTTTCATGCTGGTCTCATTTCTCGTCAGGTGAGCAGGGTGGTCACTTGCCCTGGAAGTTCGGGGTGCGCTTTTCCTTGAAGGCGCGCGGGCCCTCCTTGGCGTCCTCGGAGGCGAACACATCCCATCCGTAGGTGAACTCGTGGTCGAGTGCTTCCTTCTCCTCCATGCCATTCGTCTCGCGCAGGGTCCGGATCAGCGCCTTCACGGCCAGAGGCCCGTTGGCGCAGATGACGTCCGCGATCTCGAGTGCTTTCGTGAGTGCCTGGCCGTCGTCGACAACGTGGCCGATCAGCCCCAGCTCGAGTGCTCGCGCAGCATCGATGTGAGCGCCGGTCAGCAGCAGTTCACAGGCCGCGGTGTAGGGAATCTGGCGCGGAATACGGACCGCGGATCCGCCCATGGGATAGAGCGACCACTTGACCTCGCTGATACCGAACTTGGCGCTCCTGCCTGCCACGCGAATCTCCGTTGCGCCCAGAAGCTCCGTCCCACCGGCGATCGCCATGCCCTCGACTGCGGCAATCATCGGAACCATGGGCTGCCAGGTGCGCCACAGGGACTTCCACGGAAGCTCCGGATCGGCCGCCAGTCGGGCGGAGACATCGAGACCGTCGGGTTGCTCCGCCTCGTCGTGTCCGCCGGACATGGACTTCAGGTCGGCGCCGGCACAGAAATTGCCACCCGCACCGGTCAGCACAAGACAGCGAATGTCGGGATCTTCGTCGGCCATGAGGCAGGCGTCGTAGAAGCGGACGAGGAGCTCGCCATTGATCGAGTTCATGGACGATGGGCGATTGAGCGTGACGACCAACGTGTGGCCGATGCGCTCGGTGAGGACGGCTGTCATGGGCGGCAAGTTATCGGAAAACGAGAACACGTTCTCTTTTGGAATTGAGCGTCGCGCTGGTCCTTCTAGAGTTCGACCCGTGACCGGTCCATGGGCGAATCCAAATGCCATCACCGTGGAATGGATTGCCGGCAGCGAGATCACTCGCTGGGAGCTCACGTCACCGAGCCAGCTCCTCTCGATCGGTCGCGATGCGGGGTGTGACGTGCAGCTGGACGCTGACGATCGTGGAATCTCGCGACGGGCCGCATCGATCTTCTTCTCCGGCGGGAGCTGGTGGCTGGCAAACTTGAGCTCGTCACGTCCGATCGACGTCCGCGAGCC
The DNA here is from genome assembly GCA_038245795.1 of Acidimicrobiales bacterium. GTDB lineage: Bacteria > Actinomycetota > Acidimicrobiia > Acidimicrobiales > Microtrichaceae > JBBRSC01. Next base: position 18,090 of record JBBRSC010000005.1, on the reverse strand, counting down.
GAGCGGCTCCGGTTCGGTGCTCGACACCGATGGGCGGCGTGCCATCGATCGCGGACAGCTCACTTTCGTGCTGACCGGGGTGATCCGTCGTCACGGGCTTCGCATCACCCGACCCGAACATACCGATGCCCTCGATGACGACTTCGATGCTTTCGACCCGGAACGGACGGTTGCCTTGCCGTTGCCATCGGCGGCCGAGCGCGAGGCGCTCGTGGCTATGGTCGAAGGGTTCCTCTACGACTTTCCGCGTTGGAATCCGGTGCCTCGCAACTACGCCGATTCGGCGGCCCGATTGGGCGTCCCGTCGTCGACGGTCCGCAAACGCATCGAGTCGTTCCGGACCAAATTGCAGAACGCCGGGTTGGCGGGTGTGGATACACCCGATGCACGCGACGAACTCGCCGAGCTGGTGCTCGGCACCCGATTGATCACCGTTGCCGACTTGTCGCTTCTCCGCTGATCGGGGGGTGAGAACGTGATGGAGCACTCTCGACGGGATGCGCTCAAGGTTGTCGGTGTGGCGCTTGCGAGTCCGCTGGTGCTGGGCGGATGTTCCGACCCGTCATCGGGGCCTGCCGGCTCGGTCGCCAGCGCCGCCGCGACTTCGTCGACCACGACCAACGAGCGATTCTCCGACGCTGACGCTCGGCGCGTGGTGATTCTCGGCAGCGGTCTCGCCGGTCTGATTGCGGCGACGGACCTTCGCTCTGCTGGATGGGATGTGGTGGTTCTTGAGGCTCGCGACCGTGTTGGTGGGCGGGTACTCACGGCCCGCTCGGACTTCACCGATGCTCAGGTTGCCGAGGTCGGCCCTGAGTTCATCGACGATGCCCATGATCGGCTGCTAGCACGGGTGGCGGGATTGGGGCTGCGAACCGAACGACGCCCGTCCGCTGGCGTTCGCAACGACACGATCAGTTTCGGGGGAACGAGGTACACCGAGGACACGCTGCCCAGGACGGTAGCGGTCGGTTATGCCCGATGGGCGCAGGCGCTGGCCGAGCTGGCCGTCGGAATCGACCCGGAATCGCCCGATACCGCTGCGCGCTCCGAGGAGCTCGATGCTCTTTCGGGGGCGACGATCCTGGATCGGTTGCAGCTAGACCCGCTCACGCGGTTCGTGATCGACGGCGTCGTGACCAGCGAATACGCACAAAACCTCGACCGTCTGTCGGCGTTGTTCCTGGCTCAACAGGAGGCTGTGCCGTCCGAAGGCGAGTCCGAAGCAATGCGTATTGCGGGTGGAAACGATCAGGTCCCGACGGGTTTGGCGTCCGCTCTTGGCGCCACCCTCCAGCTGAATGCTGCCGTCGACTCTGTGACGTGGAGCGCCGATGAGGTGGCCGTCGCTGTGGGTTCACGGGTCGTTCGAGGGCGGCACCTCGTGATCGCGGCCCCACCACCGGCGTTGCGGTCGATCACGTTCTCGCCGGAGCTTCCTGCCCGAGTCCGGACATGGATCACAGACCTACAGCTCGGTCCTGCCGTGAAGACCATCACCCAGTATTCGCGTCGATTCTGGCGCCAATCAGGCGGCGATGCATGGGGCGAATCATTGGCGGACCTCGACTACCGCGTGACCTGGGATGCGACCGACACGACGGACACGCCCGCCGGGATCCTGACGGCGTTCTCGACCGGGTCGTACGGAACGGCGCTGAGCGCGTTGTCAGACACGGATCGGGTTGCTCGCGTGCAAGCCCAGGCGGAGCAGGTGCTCGGTGGAGACCCGACGTTGCGAGGGGCGACCGTCACGAAGGCCTGGAATCTTGACCCACTGACGGGCGGCGGATATGCGGCCCCGGCACCCGGCCAGATGCTGCCGAACTGGTCGGCGATGCGGTATCCGGTCGGGCCGATCCGGTTCGCCGGGGAACACACCGAGGCGTTGGCGGGCTACATGGAAAGCGCGGTTCGTTCGGGTGAGCGCGTTGCACGCGCGATTGGCGCTGTGCCTCGCTGATCGGACCGGCGACGATCGCTACCCGAGCGGCGTCACGGAGGATCAGAGCGAGCTACCGACTGAGCCGTGTACCCGGCATCGAGTGGTCCAGCCGGTCGGAATGATGGTCACCGCGACTGCTCGGCCACAGATCGGGCAGTGATGTGGTGCCTCGAGTTCTGAGGTGCACGCTCCCGCGCAGTCGGTTCGTCCACACTCGATGCAGAAGGTTGGGGCGCGACCGAGGATGTCGTCGGCGAGCTGAGCGATCGTGGTCGTGATGGTTGTGGTGCTGAGGGCGACGTCGTTGGCGCACCATTGCTGGTTACGCCGATGCAGATCGTCGGTATCATCAAATCGATTGAGGAAGATCGCCATCGGTCGACCGAGTGTCGCGAGCGCATCGACAGTGAGTCGAATCGAGTTGATGGTTCCCAACCCCGCGTCGGCCACCAACAACACGACATCGACATCGAGCTCGGCGAGGAGATCGACGCAGTCGCCGTCGTGGGCCACCGGTGACCGCGCTCCGCCAGCAGTTTCGACCACGCCGACATCAACGGCCCGCCCCTCCCAGGAAGCGCGAACTTCGTCAACGAGCTCAGCGATCATCAGGCGATCTCGGCCTAGTGCGTCCGCTGCCATCGGGGGTGCCATGGCGATCTCGTAGCGGCGATGAGCCGGGCAGATGATCAGGGACTCCTCGCCGGTGGCGCCGGCGAGTTCATCAGCGTCCGTCGTTGCGTCGGTGATCTCGAAGGATTGGGCGGGTTTGCGAGCAGCGACGGTCCGGTTGCGCTGGCGGATCTCGGTGAGCAGCCCACACCCCACCCAGGTCTTGCCGACCTCGGTTCCCGTGCCCATGATCCCGACGAGCAGGTTCGGTCGTTTCGACTCAGCCATCGGTACCGACCGCGACCCTGAGGTCGGCAAGGGCTTCCACCAGTTGGTCGATCTGGTCGAACGTGTGGGCGGCGGACAACGCGATCCGTAGTCGACATGTGCCAGGCGCCACCGTCGGAGGCCGAATCGCCGGGACAAGGATGCCTCGCTGCAGGAGTGCGGCAGACAGGTCCATGGCTCGTTGTTCGTCACCGACGAGCACGGGAATGATCGGCGACGGATGCCCGGGGGACAGTCGTTCGACGAACGTTTGCAACCGCCGGGTGAGCACGGCCCCTTCGTCTGAGCGAACGATGCCCACCGCTGCCAACGCGGCGGCGGCATCGGCGGGAGCGCCCGCGGTCGTGAAGATGAATGCCCGGGAGGTGTTGATGCACAGGTCGATGATCGACTGCGAGGCGGCGACGAAACCACCGACCGAACAGAGCGTCTTGGAGAGGGTCCCGACCCGAACGACGTGATCGAGCGGAGCGTCCGTTGGCGGCCCGGTGCCGAACACTGCGTGGGCCTCATCGAGGACCAGGAGTGCGTCGTGCTCCCGGGTGAGGTCGATGAGTTCCCGCACCGGCGCACAGTCGCCGTCCATTGAGAACACGCTGTCCGTCACCACGACACAGGGTCGACCATCGGCCGCGTTGAGTACCTCGCTCACCGCGCCGATATCTCGATGCCTGACCACCTCGACCCGTGCGCGGGAGAGGCGAATACCGTCGATGATCGACGCATGGTTCAACGCGTCGCTGATCATGACGCACCCTGGGGCGGCGGCTGCCAGCGAACCAATGATGCCCAGATTCGCCTGGTAGCCGGTCGGGAACAGCACGGCAGCCTCGGTGCCCTTCCAATCGGCGAGGGCCGCCTCGAGCTGATCGTGGATCGGGCGGCCACCGACGATCAGACGCGCAGCGCCGGCACCGGTTCCATGCCGCTCGAGCTCGTCCCGCGCGGCCGCCTTCACGTGTGGATGCTGGCTCAATCCCAGGTAGTCGTTCGCCGCGAACGACACGACGTTCGAACCCGTAGCGGTGATGGTTGTCCCTGGGGTACCAGCGTCGAGCGTCCGGATCTGTCGCCATTGACCCGTGGAACGGATGCGGTCGGTGCGTTCGGCGATGATCGACGTCCAGCTCATGGCGAACCGGGCGTCAGGACGTCACGGACGCAATGGCCTGCGCCATGACATCCACGATGCGTTCGATCTCGCTGGCGGTGACGGTCAGTGGGGTCATGATGACGATCACATCTCCGAGTGGTCGGATGAGCACGCCAGCCTCGACGCATGCTGCCGAGACCCGACGACCCCAGCGCAATCCGTCGGTCGGTGGGGCGAGCTCGATGCCGACCATCAGGCCCTGCTGCCGGACGGCGCGAACGGCCGGGAGCTTGGCGACCCGGGCAGTGAGGAGATCCTCGAGTTGGGCGGAACGCGACTGGACATTGGCGAGCACGTCCCACTCGTCGATGAGTTGTAGATGGCGGAGCGCCACCGCGGCAGCGAGAGCGTTCCCGCTGTAGGAGTGGCCGTGGTAGAGCGTGGTGTCGCTGAGGTCGGCGCCCAGGAAGGCGGCGTAGACCCGGTCGTTGGCGGCAGTTGCGGACATGGCGAGGTACCCGCCGGTGATGCCCTTGCCGATGGCCATGAGGTCAGGTCGGAGGTGACACTGCTCGCTCGCGAACAACGTCCCGGTCCGTCCAAAACCGACTGCCACCTCATCACAGATCAACAAGACGTCATGGTCGGAACACGCCCGCCCGAGTGATTCGAATTCCTCGGCCGGGCGCATCTCCATGCCAGCCGCGCCCTGCACAAGTGGCTCGACCACCACGGCGGCGAGTTCGTGCGCGTGCGACTCGATCAAGCGAATGGCCCCAGGAATCGCGTCGGATGATTCGAACCCGGGTGCCCTGAGCACCGGAAATCGCAGCGGATCGAAGATGTCGGTGCCGAACCCCCCGGCCCCGATCGACAGCGCTCCGATGGTGTCGCCGTGATATGCGCCACCGAAGGCGAGGTACTTCGTTCGCCCGGCGATTCCCTGGTTGGTCCAGAACTGGAACGCGATCTTCAACGCCTGCTCGACCGCCGCCGCTCCATCGGACGCGAACAACACATGAGGGCGATCCATGGGGAGTCGAGGTGCCAATGCTTCGGCGAACTCGATGGTGATGCGGTTGCCATTGCCGAGCAACGTCGAGTGGGCGATCTGATCTATCTGGCCTCGCAGCGCCTGATCCAGCTCAGGCACTGCGTGGCCAAGGGTGGTGACCCACAGCGAGCTGATGGCATCGAGGTAGCGGACCCCGTCGACATCGATCAACTCCCGCCCCTCACCGCGTTCGACGATGATCGGGACGTTCTCCGCAAAGGTCGACATTTGCGTGAAGCCATGCCAGATCACGGCGGCGTCGCGCCGGATCCATTCCTGCGCCTGGGATTCGACCTGGGGTTCGACCGTCGGTCGGGCTTCGTGGTCCACGGTTGCTCCCGGTACTGTCAGGGCGTGCGACGCCACGCTATTGCCCGGCGCTGCCCGCGACCGATTCGGAGTTTCCTGTGACCATGCACCCTGCGCTCGATGTCGCCCGATCGGCATTGATCGACGAACGCCGATGGCTGAGCCTGACTGAGATCGAGGCGGTGGCGGCGTTACCGTCGTCGACGCTCGGCGAACTCTGCGAGCTCGCACACGAGGTTCGTCTGCTGTGGTGTGGCGACACGGTCGAGGTCGAGGGGATCATCTCCGCCAAGACGGGAGGGTGTCCTGAGGACTGCCATTTCTGTTCGCAATCGGCCCAGTTCGACACCCCGGTCGTAGCGACCCCGTTCCTCGATCGGGACGAGGTCATCGCCGCGGCCAAGGAGACGGCTGACCTCGGCGCCAGCGAGTTCTGCATTGTGCTTGCCGTACGCGGACCTGATGAGCGGACAATGGAGCGAATCCTGGAGTTGGTGCCCGACATCCAGTCCGAGACCGGGCTCAATGTGGCGGTGTCGGCGGGAATCCTCACCCGCGAGCAGGCGAAACGCTTCGCCGACGGTGGGGTACACCGGTATAACCACAACCTCGAAACGGCGCGCAGCTTCTTCCCGAATATCGTGACCACCCACACTTGGGATGAACGCCTCGAGACCTGTGAACTCGTGAATGAGTTCGGAATGGAACTGTGCTGTGGAGTGCTCCTCGGCATGGGGGAAAACGACGAGCAACGTGTCGAGCTCATCGGCCAACTGCAGGAACTTCGGCCGGCGGAGATCCCCGTGAACTTCCTGAACCCACGCCCGGGGACGCCACTCGAGTTGCGGCCACTCACGCCCGCGCGGGACGCGTTGAAGTGGATTGCGATGTTCCGGTTGGGTCTGCCTGATGTGATCCTGCGTTTTGCTGGCGGGCGAGAAGTCACGCTCGAGGATCTTCAGTCCGCGGGGTTCACCTCCGGGATCAATGCTCTGATCATCGGCAACTATCTGACCACCCTCGGCCGCACTCCTCAGCAGGACCTCGACATGCTCGAGGAACTTCGGATGCCGATCGGCACCCTGTCGAAGGTGATCTGACCGCTCAGATGGCGGAGCGCGTCTACATCCACGAATACATCGACATCATCGGACATCAGCGCGCTCGCTATATGCATCACATGACGGCCAACTGGGGCCCGATCGGGCGAGCAGAGCGCCAGCAACTCTGTTTCGGAGTGTGGGGTGTCGTTGGATCGACGGGCCAGTGGCCGCAGGTGATCAATCTGTGGGAGTACGAGAGTTGGGATGTGTTGGCCGCCAACTTCGAATTCGAAGTGAACGCTCCCGGACTTCAGGACCCTTCGTTGGTGGAATGGTGGGCGACCGCGGCCGACCTGCGGTCCGGGGGGGTGGATCGGATCCTCCTCGCACCGGATTGGTCACCGTCAGTGACCGAGTTGTGCGAGTCAACCGCGCCCCGGGTGGGATATGTCCATGAACACCTGCGATGCACGCCGGGATCAGCCACGGAGGTGTTGGACGCAGTCGGCGACTCGTTGGTGGCGATGATGGCCGGAGCGGGGTTGTCGCTCATCGGCGCCTTCCGTCGAGCGTTGTCGCTCGACGAGGAGATCATCTTGATCTGGTCGTTTCCGGAGTGGTCGATCTGGGCGGATTTCGAGCGTACGGCCGATGATCGCGTCACCGGGATCGGAGCCTGGCCATATTCGAACGCGTCGATCGTCGGCCGTGAACGGGTGTTGATGGCGGATGCACCATTGTCTCCACTCCGCACGGGTCGTCAGCCGCAGATCAGCGATCGGCGCCCTCTGAGCGATGTATGACTGAACGATGTGTGATTCAACGGCCGGTGACTGAACGTTGGTCACGGGCCGGTTCCGGAACGGTGTTCCGGAACCGCTATACGAGCTGAGGTATCTGCGCTACCCTCGTGACATTCGACACGCTCTGGGATCAGGTTCAGTGCGCGATCGGGGACCCTGGGAGGGATCATGAAGCGCTCGAGGCGACGTTTCGCACTTGGCACCGTGGCAGTTGTTGCGGCCGCATCGGCCTGCGCTCCGATGGCGCCGGTCGTGCTGCCACCGTCACCGGTGACATTCATCGAGCACACGGTTGATGGGTCCATTGGTGGACCATCGTTCGTGTCCTATTCCGACGCCCTTCCCGGCGGCGGGACCGAGGTCGTCGTGTCGGCGTTCGGCAAGCCAGCCGGCGGACCGGGCACGGTCGGCATCTACCAACGAACCGGTGCCGGGCTCGACAGTTGGACCCGAACGGACGTGGTGACCGCTGCCGACAACATCAAATACCCGAATGAGACCACGATCTCGGATCTCAACGGTGATGGCCGCCAAGATGTCGTGGTCACCGGCGGCTTCTTCCAGTGCGCGGTGTCCAGCTCCGGTTGCGGCACCCTGGCGTGGTTCGAAAATACCGTCGGGGGCTACGTGCGCCACGACATCCTGCCGCCGAACCAGACCAACTTCTTCCACCGTGCTGTCGTTGTCGACTTAGATGGTGATGGCGTGACCGACATTGTCACCGTCGGCGAGATCTTCACCGATGCGGCGGTCATGTGGTTCAAGGGCGATGCCAATCCAGCCAACCCGCGATTCGGCAGCACCCCGCTGATTATCGGCAGCGGCGGCGGTTCACTTCCTGAGGTGAGAGACGTCGACGGCGACGGCGACCTTGACGTGATCTCGCCGCAGTTCTTTGCGGCGGGCCGATCGTTCGCCTGGTGGGAACGTACGGCCAACCCGACGTTGCTCAACCCAACCGGCACCTTCGCTGATCACACCATCACCGGGGCTGTCGGCGCGTCGTTCGCAATTCGGGCAGTCCCGAACCTGAAGGGCGACGGCATCACGCGTTGGGTCGGAACCAACCACGTGAACTCGACCTTCAACGGCGGGTACCTGGATTCGGGTGTCTACGAGCTGACGCCGCCCGTTGATCCGACCGGGTTGTGGACACCGACTCTGCTCAGCCAGGGCATTGTCGCCCGGCCGACCAGTCCGGTGTCGTTGGCGCCCGGCACGTTCGACGTCGGTGACATCGACGGCGACGGTCGTATCGACATAGCGGTCTCCGGCGACGGTGATGCCAACCTGTACTGGTTGCAGCAACAGGCCGATCACACCTTCAAGACGTTCAAGATGGATACGGACATGGGCCAGGCCGGCGGCGGCAGTGTCGCCGATCTCGATGGTGACGGCTTTGCCGACGTGGTCTTCAGCTCCTACGAACAAGACGTGGTGAAGATCTATTCAGCGAGCTGATCGGACAAACTGATCGTCAACGACCCGCCCCCGGCACCGGGAATCTCTGTGATTCTCGTTGCTCGGGGCAAGTCGTCGCGTCCGGGCAGGATCATGAGCGTCGCGATCAGGCGCGGCGCGGCAGGATGATGTCATGGACGAATCAGCGGGGCTGGATACGAACGCGGCGCTGGGCGACGATGAGCAGACCCGACGTCGACATCTGATTCGGGATCTCTTTCCGACCACGCCGTACATGTCGTCCATCGGCGTGGTGGTGGAGCGCTTCGAACCAGACGATGTCGTCCTCCGGATTCCCTTCCGCCCCGATCTCACCAATGACGGAACGGCGTATCACGGCGGGGTGATCGCCTCACTGCTGGACTCGACCGGCGGCCTGGCGGCGTGGTCAAACCACGACTTCAGGCGGGGGACGGCAGCGGCAACGTTGTCGATGTCGGTGCAATACGTGGGCGTGGCAACGGCCGGATCTGATCTGTGGTGCGCCGGGTCGGTCTCGCGCCGCGCCCGCGAGCTGATCTTTGCGACCATGCGAGCGTTCGACGCCGCGGACCGAACTGTGGCCGATGGGCACCTCGTCTACCGAATCACGTGATCGAAGCGCGGCGAACGTCCTCAGCACGTGGCTGGGCCGTCAACATGTGGCGGAAACCCGTGCCATTCTGTCCGATGCCGGATCTCACCCAGGAGTACGCAACATGTCGCAACGAGTTCGTGGAGTGATTGCCCGTTCCAAGGGCGAGCCGGTGAGTGTCGAGACGATCATCGTTCCGGATCCCGGGCCGGGCGAGGTGGTCGTGGCGATTCAGGCGTGCGGGGTGTGCCATACCGATCTGCACTATCGGGAGGGCGGCATCGGCGACGAGTTCCCGTATCTGTTGGGTCACGAAGCAGCGGGCCTCGTCGATCTGGTTGGCGAGGGCGTCACGTCCGTTGCGGTCGGGGACTATGTGATCCTGAACTGGCGGGCGGTGTGCGGCGATTGCCGCGCGTGCCGTCGGGGTCGTCCCCAGTTCTGCTTTGCGACGCACAATGCGTCGCAGAAAATGACGCTCGAAGATGGCACAGAGTTGTCGCCGGCGTTGGGGATCGGAGCATTCTGCGAGAAGACCCTGGTTGCTGCTGGCCAAGCGACGAAGGTGGACCCAGCAGCACCGGCGACTGCCGCAGGTCTGCTCGGTTGCGGCGTGATGGCCGGGTTGGGCGCAGCGATGAATACTGGGAACGTGACCCGTGGTGACTCGGTCGCGGTGTTCGGCTGCGGCGGCGTCGGCGATGCGGCCATTGCCGGTGCCCGCCTTGCTGGTGCCCACACGATCGTGGCGGTGGATCTGGACGATCGAAAGCTGGCATGGGCCAAGGAGTTCGGCGCCACGCACACGGTGAACGCTGCCACGGAGGATGTTGTGGAGGCGGTGCGCGCTGCGACGGGTGGTTTCGGTGCCGACGTCTGCATCGACGCGGTGGGTCATCCCGAGGTCTACAAGCAGTGCTTCGAGGCGCGTGATCTTGCGGGGACGGTGGTGCTGGTCGGGGTGCCGCGACCGGAGATGCGGCTCGAGTTGCCGTTCCAAGAAGTCTTCGGGCGGGGCGGGTCGCTGAAGAGCTCGTGGTACGGCGATTGTCTCCCGTCACGGGACTTTCCGATGTTGATCGATCTGTATCTCCAAGGGCGGCTCGATCTGGATCGGTTCGTGTCCGAGACCATCGGCATCGACGATGTCGAGGCGGCGTTCCACAAGATGGAGGCCGGCGATGTGTTGCGCTCGGTGGTGGTGATCTGATGTCGATCGAGTTGGTGACAACGGATGGACTGTTCTCGTTGGACGGTGAGGATTTCGAGGTCACGAACAACATCTGGTTGGTGGGTGATGACCGCGAGGTCATCGTGATCGATGCGGCGCACGATCATCAGCGAATCCTTGCCGCTGTGGCTGGCCGACGCGTCGCCACGATCCTGCTGACGCACGGCCACAACGATCACATCAACGCGGCGGTGGCTCTGGCGGAGGCCACCGACGCACCGATTGCGTTGCACCCCGACGACACGATGCTGTGGGAGGTGGTGTACCCGAACCGTCCGGTCGACCAAGTGGTGGAACCCGGATCGGTGTTCTCCGCGGGTGGCCAGAGCCTCGCCACGATCCATACGCCCGGACATTCCCCCGGTTGCTGCTGTTTCACCGATCCGGACTCGGGAGTGTTGTTCAGCGGTGACACGCTGTTCTGCGGCGGGCCGGGAGCGACGGGTCGGAGCTACAGCGACTATCCGACGATCGTCCGGTCGATCCAACAGCGTCTGCTCACCCTTCCGGATCACACGATCGTGCACACGGGCCACGGCGACTCGACGACCATCGGAGCCGAGCGTCCCGGCATCGAGGATGCCGCCAACGCCGCTGGCTGATCGGCATGAGACGTGCGGAGAATCGACCCGTTTCTGGCCGAGGCCATAGTGTCCGTCGGGTCCAAGACGGGGGTATCGACATGAACCGGCAACACAGCGACACTCGGGAACCAGGCCTGCGGCGAGTCAGTCGTTGGATGATTCCCGCGGTCGCGCTTGTGCTCGTCGCTGCTGGCTGCTCGAAGGACGCGGCGACACCCACCGACACCACGGCACCCACGAAGCAGCAGAGCATTCTGAAGGTGGTCTCCAATCTCCGACCCGACATGGTCTCGGGTGGCGATGTGCTCGTGGCGGCGACACCGCCCGCCGGCGAGCCGGTGACCTACGCCCTCAACGGTGCGGACGTCACCGCTTCCTTCAAGATGGATACGTCCGTGCCGAGCATGCCGGTGGGACTCGCGTACCTCGACGGTCTTCGTGATGGCGACAACTCGCTGACCGCGTCCCAAGCGGGCGCGCAGATCGCCAACATGTTGCTCACCAACCATCCGATCGCCGGACCCGTTTTCTCAGGGCCGCACCAGACACCGTTCGTCTGCACGACGGAGGACTTCGGTCTGGGGAAGCCAACGGATGACAATTGTTCGGCGCCGACCACCACGACGTGGCGCTACTACACCGGTGACGACAAGGCCACGGCCAAGGATCTCGAGGACCCGACGAAGCCCCCGTCCGACGTTGCCCTGATCGATCGGAATGGCACGAAGGTCCCGTTCATCGTTCGGGTCGAGAAGGGTGTCATCGACCGCTCGGTCTATGAGTTCGAAGTTCTCGAACCCACACCGAATCCGCAGGCGCCGGCGCGAACGTGGGACAGCTCCGCATGGAACAAGCGGCTCCTCTATGAGTACGGCGGCGGCTGCGGCACGGGGTTCACTCAGGGTCATTTCCTGGGCATGGACTCCCATCGGGACCTGCTCGCCGAGGGGTACGCCAACGTGAAGTCGACCCTCAATGTCTTCCAGACCGCCTGCAACGATGTGGTGTCGGCCGAGGCGACGATGATGGTCAAGGAGCACCTGATCGAGAGCTACGGGGTCCCCGTTCACACCATCGGCCACGGCGGTTCTGGCGGCTCGATCCAGTTGCACCTCATCACCCAGAACTACCCGGGCCTGCTCGATGCCATCGAACCGTCGCTGCCGTTTCCCGACGCGGTCACCATCGCCGCCGGTGTGACCGATTGTGGTCTACTCGGCAACTTCTGGAAATCCGACACCGGCACAGCGTTCACGTCGGCGCAGCGCCTGGCAGTTGCGGGCCATGGTTCGAACGCGTTCTGCCAGACGTGGTTGCAGACCTTCATCAAGGCCATCGATCCCAAGATCGGTTGTTCGCCCGAGGTCGGGGCTGAGCTCATCTACGACCCGCTGAAGAACCCGATGGGCGCTCGCTGCACGCTGCAGGATGCCAGCGCCAATCTGTTCCCGAAGGACGCCGCCGGTTTCGCAATGCGGCCACTCGACAATGTGGGGGTCGAATACGGACGTGACGCGCTCACCGCGGGCACGATCACCGTCGATCAGTTTCTCGACCTCAACGACGGAATCGGGGGCTACGACGACGAGGGTGCCTTCGTCGATCGGCGTGAAGTTGCGACCTCTGAGGTGATCGAGGCCGCATACGCGAACGGCCGAGTTCTCAACGGCAACGGCAATCTGTTGCGAATCCCCATCATCAATGCCAACCCCTACACCGATCTCGGTGTCGACATCCACGATCGGTTCCGTGCGTTCAGCATTCGCGATCGGATGACGAGCGCGGCCGGGGCCCGCCCCACGAATCAGGTGCTGTGGACCCGACCCGGCAAGGGCATCACCGAGCTGGTCAAGAGCGACTCGCTGCCCCTGAAGGAGATGGTCGATCAGCTCGACGCGTGGCTGGTTGCGCTCGAGAAGGTGACGCCCGCTACGCCGCCGGCAACCGACGCCGATTGGCAGAAGTTGCTGGCTGACACTCGGCCCGCATCACTGACCGATGACTGCATCACCTCTGACGGACAACGCCTTGCGTCGGACGACGTCTACGACACCGACAATGGGTGCACTCAGGCGTATCCGATCCACGGCGATCCTCGCACCGCGGCTGGTGCGCCGCGCCGCAACGACATCATCAAGTGTCAGCTTCGACCTGTCGATCCCGCGTCGTATGCGGCCGTCACCTTCACTGAACCGCAGACTGTCCGACTCGGATCGGTCTTCCCCGATGGGGTGTGTGATCGCGACAAGCCGGGCGTCGGACAGGTTCCACCAAAGGGCGTGTGGCTCACATATTGATTGGGTGAAGTTTCCCCTTGGCGGCGCAACGGAACAGTGTTACCAAGGTTCGAGGGGGATCTGCGGGGCCCAGGCGGGTGAGCGCAGATCGTGTTCTTGGCAGGGGGAACGGCGATGAGGTCACGCAGCGGGGGAGCACTGACGTTGGACGGACGTGGTGATCGAGCTTCGATCACCATTCCCCCAAACGTCGAGGTCGACACAGGCGCAGCAGCGGTCCGAGCGGACGACCCCGACGTTGCTGGACGGGCCGCAATGACGGAGACTGCCGTGGTGAATGCGGGCGAACCGGCAATCCAACTCGGGCCGGTGGAGATGACTCAGGCCGACGCCTACGGCTTCAAACCGGAATGGCGTGGCCGGATGCATGCGGGGGCCTTCTTCATTACCCTTCCCGCTGGCTTCTTCCTGCTGGCAGCGGCGAACACCACGGCCTCCCGGATCGCAGTGGCCGTATACTGGGCGAGCCTGGCGGGACTGTTCGGTGCGTCAGCCTCGTATCACCGACTCGCCCACTCGGTTCGTTCGGTCACCATGCTGCGCAAGCTCGATCATTCGATGATCTTCATGCTGATCGCCGGGACCTACACACCGATCTGTGTGCTGGTGTTGCCACGGGCATGGGGAATTCCTGCGTTGGTAGCGGTGTGGGTGACCGCACTGGCGGGCGTGATCATGAAGATGGTGCGCTTGAGCGTGGGGCCGGGGAAGTCGGGGTCGTGGCTGTACGCAGTGCTCGGGTGGGCGGCCATCATCACGATGCCGAAGCTGATTGCCGAACTCGATGGGCTTCGGCTGGCGCTGTTGTTCGGTGGCGGCTTGCTCTACACCGTCGGTGCCATCATTCTCGGCAAGCAGCGCCCTAATCCGGCGCCGACGATCTTCGGGTACCACGAGGTGTGGCACGTCTTCACGATCGTGGCCGGTGCGCTGCACTTCGCGCTCGTCGCCCTGGTTCTCCCGACCTGACCCTTCCTGGCCGTTCGGTTCGACCAGCGACACGCGAGCGCGCGCTCAGCCGACGGTGCGAAGCATCAGCGCCTTCACCCGGATGGCATCGTCGCGTCGCCCGGCGGCGGACAACGTCGACGCCAGGCGTGTCAGCCCGTGATGGCGTTCGCCCAGATCGAGCTGATCGATCCACGCGGCGGCACGATCGATGTCGTCGCTGGTCGGCGCAACTCGATCGATGTACCACGGCGGGGGAGGCGCATCTTCCATGCCGAACCCGCGCGCCACCAACGCCAATGATTCGTCTCGTCGGCCCAATCGCCGCGCTGCCAGCGCCATGACCAACGCTGCGTGATGGCGGCCAGCCAACAGGCTCCCCAGCTGGGTCGTCCGTTCAGCATCGCCGGGCTGATCTCGCCAGGCCAGCGCCCACGCCAACGGCATGGCAGCCCGATCCATCAATTCGGTGTCGCGCTCGGTCTGCAGGAAGGTTTCGAGCGAATGAATGGCCGCCGACGGATCGGCCTGGCCGAGGAGCGCCAACGCAGAATCGAGTTGGCGAACCCGTTCGTCGTGGGCGGCCTCACGCCGATGCTCCCCCAGCATGGCCAAGTTGATCCATACCGCCACGAGGATGAAGACGTAGAGGATCGTGGCGTTCGGCGGTCCGAGGCGCCATACCAACGCGGCCGCACCGGCAGCAACCGCCACCGACACGAGGTACGGCGTGATGTGTTCATGATCGGGGGCGAGGCGGTTCACGATCCGCTGCATGACCTGGCCGCCATCGAGCGGCAGGATCGGTACCAGGTTCAGTAGCCCCAGTCCCAGCGAGATGAGGATCGTGTCGGAGAGCACGACCGATGTGAGTTGATGGGTGGAACCCATGCCGGTTCGTTGGCCCCAGAGCGCCAACAGCCCCAGTGCTGCCCCGGCGAAGGGACCGGCCAAGGAGATCACGATGGCCTGGCTGTCGGTCAGCTTGCGTTCGTCGCTCGAAATGCACACGCCGCCGAATGCCATCACCACGATTGATGACTTTCGTCCGTATGCGCCGAACGCCAGCGCATGGCCCCATTCGTGGACCAGGACCGACACCAGCACAACCCCGATGAACGACAAGGTGAACTCGATGGGTCGGGCGTTCTGTGCCAAGAGCACGACGACCAGCAAGAGGAAGCTCCAGTGGATCGTCACGGGAGTGGCGCCAATGCTGAAGCGCAACCCGCGGGTCTTCTTGGCGGTGATGGGGACCATGGTCAGCCCAGCGTACGCATCAACTGGCCGCTTGAGTCAGCGGGCCGTTTCAGCTCGCAAGCAGGCTGCGGGCGATCTGACTGGTCTGGATTTCGTCGGTCCCGGCGTAGATCTGCAGCACCTTGGCATCTCGGGCCAGCTGCTCGACCTGGAACTCACTCATGTAGCCGTTGCCTCCGAAGAGTTGGACGGCTTCGAGTGCACAGTCCGTGGCGGCCTGCGCGGAGTACAGCTTCATCGCCGACGCCTCGGCCAGCGTCATGGTGGCGCCTGCCTTCGACAGCTCGATGGTGCGGAAGACGAGGTTTTGGCAGTTCATACGAGCCACCTCCATCTTGGCCAACTTCAGCTGGATCAGTTGAAACTCGCCGATGGGCTGGCCGAACTGGACGCGGTTCTTCGAGTAGTCGATGCAGAGTTCGAGGCACTGCTCGATGATCCCGAGCGCCATGGCAGCGACCCCGGAGCGTTCCTGCATGAACGTGGCTTTGGCGCCCTCGCGGCCACCCTTGGCGTCTTCGGTCTCGCCGATGAGCCGATCACGACCGACACGCACGTCGGACAGGAACAACTCGCCGGTCGGGGAGGAGTGCATGCCCATCTTGCGGAGCGGCTTGGACTGCACGAGACCTTCCATGCCGGAATCCAACACGAACGAGAGCACCTTGCGATCCTTGAAGTCGTTACCCTCGTCGAGCTTGCAAATGAAGACGATGGTGTCGGCGTAGGGGCCGTTGGTGATGAAGGTCTTGGAGCCGTTGAGGATGTACTCGTCGCCGTCGCGCTTGGCCGAGGCTCGCATGGAACCGAAGGCATCCGAACCGGAGTTGGGTTCGGTGATGGCCCATGACCCGATCTTTTCCATGGTCAGCAACGGGAGCGCCCACTTCTCCTTCTGTGCGATCGTGCCCTTGCTCATGATCGCCGCAGATGTCAGGCCAACGGAGACGCCCATAGCGGTGACCATGCCGGGGCAGTAGCGGCACAACTCGATGATGGGGATCAGCTGGAAGGCCGGGTCGTGACCTCCGAGGCTGTCGTCGCCTTCGGGTTCGGCTTTTGACTCGCCGGCAAGGTTCGCCCGCTCTCGTGCGATTCGCTTCTCGAACGTCGCCTTCGCGACGGCGTCGATGCCGAACTCCTTGTACATCTTGCGGAGGATCTCGTAGGGAGGCATGTCGCCGTGCTCGAGCTCCTCGAGGTTGGGGCGGATGTTCTTCTGAACAAAGTCGCGCATCGCGCCTTGGATCATCAGATGTTCGTCGGACCATTCGTGCATGAAGCGCACGTTACTTGACCGATCGGTCAAGTAACCAGGCGCGCGGCGCGGAGCCGGCTCCGACGGAACCGCTACGCCCGCCCGTTCACTGATGGCGAATCTGGGATGCTGTCGATTCGCTGTCACAGGTCTCCTTTAGACTCGTACACATGTTCGAGCATCACCAGCCCGGTTCCGCAGCCGACAGCGACACGGCCACCGTTGTTGATGTTGTTGATGTGCATGATGGTCGGGGTTGTTCGGACCGGTTCGGTAACGGTGATGTTCGTGGTCTGATTGATGCCCGGTTTCGGACACGTCGGGCTGAGGACGCCGAGTTCGCCAAGATGTTGGTGTTGTTGGACGATCAGGGTGTCACTGACACCGAGTCGGGGATGCGGACGTCAGGGTGGGTTGCTGCACGGTGGAATGTTCCCGAACGCCAGGTTCGACGCCGGCTCCGGGTCGCCAGGATGCTCCTCACCCGGTTCACCGGGTTTCATACAGCGCTCAGCGCCGGGACGGTTGGGTGGGAGCACTGCGAAACACTCGTGTCGGTGTCGAACCCCCGCATTGTTGATGGTCTGGTCGAACTCCAAACCCGGTTGATCCGGGTCGCGGAAATGGCGACGTTCGCGAGGTTCGAACAAGAACTCCGCGGGATCGCGGACCTGTTAGACGCTGACGGTGGGCTGGGCCCGTCGGACCGACCGAACCGGCTCAGCTTCGGGACATCTCTTGACGGCCGGGTTCATCTCCGAGGCGAGTTCACCCCTGAGATCGGCGAACCCATCGTCGAGGCGTTACGAGCAGGCATCGACCGGTGTCGCCGCCAAGCCCAACACGACCAAGAAACATGCCCCGAGCTGGTCATCGCGGACCGAACCGAACTCGCCGCTCAAGCGCTCTCCGACCTGATCCGGTTGGGGACCGCCCGCGATACCGGGACGAGCGTCCCCACCAAACCCGAGATCGTCATCGTGTGGAACCCAGAGAACGGCACAGCAACCACCAGTCACGGCGACCCTGTGCACCAACGGTGGTTCCGTCGCATCATGACAGACCCCATGTTCCGGCTCCTCACATGTGACACCACCGGTGCTGTGCTCAACATGTCGACAACACAACGGTGGGCGACACCCCAGCAACGCACAGCGCTGAACGTGCGCGACGGAGGATGTGTGTTCCCAGGATGCGAGACGCCCGCCCCATGGACCGACGCCCACCACATCATCCACTGGTCAGACGGCGGACCAACCAACATCAACAACCTGGTGTTGCTGTGCCGCCACCACCACCAAGTCACCCACCGCCACAACTGGACAATGCG
>JBBRSC010000004.1:0-30576 GCA_038245795.1 Acidimicrobiales bacterium | reverse complement strand
GGTGCCGCCACGTTCGATCCCTTCGTTGAGTACTTCGCGCAATGCCGCCAACAACGTCGCTGCCTGCTGCTTGGTCACACGACGGCGGGCCGGGTGGATCCCGGCCAGCCACAGGCCCTCGTCGGCGTAGATGTTTCCGACCCCTGCGATCGGCCGTTGTGACAGGAGGTGCGTTTTGACATGCCGTCGACTGGTGTTCATCGCCCGCCAGAACGTTGTGTCGAGGACCGGGTCGTCCGGCTCGGCGCCGAGTGCGGCGAGCGTCGCCAAGGATGCGTAGTCCCCGGGTTCGACGACCGCTATGCGGCCGAATCGTCGCACGTCGCGGAACTCGAGCGTCTCGCCATCCAACATGGTCCATCGGGCGCGTGCGTAGGGGTCGGCTGGCACCTCCGAACCATGGATCCGCAACGAACCGGTCATCCCGAGATGCACGATGAGCTCGGCCGCGGCCGATCGCGGATGGCCCGGGTCGTGGCGGGCCGACGTCGCCAATTCGAAAATCAGGTACTTGCCGCGTCGTCCGACGGCGCTGATGGTCGAGTCGACAGCTCGGAGCGCTGGGGTGAACTTGGCGGAATCGAAGGCCCACGCGTCGTCGATGGTGCGCCCGCGGAGCAGCGGATCAAGCTGGCGCCGGATGGTTTCGACTTCGGGAAGTTCGGGCAAGATCAGGTTCCGCGTCAGATCGTCGTGGGATGGATGGGGAGCGTGCGCCGAGCGATCGACACAACGTCAATGGATAGGGTGACCGCACATCCCCTGAGGAGGCAACATCGTGTCAGCCAGTGGCGGTAGCAAGGCCATCGTTGCGGCGTTCGCAGCGAACTTGGGAATTGCGGTCGCGAAGTTCGCCGGATTCCTGATCACCGGATCGTCGTCGATGCTGGCGGAATCAGTGCATTCCCTGGCCGATACCGGGAATCAGGGACTGCTCCTGTTGGGAAGGCAACGCGCGACGCGCTCAGCCGACGACGATCATCAGTTCGGGTACGGCCGCGAACGATTCTTCTGGGCATTTGTCGTGGCCCTCGTGCTCTTCAGCCTCGGCTCGTTGTTCGCGATCTACGAAGGGGTCCACAAGATCCAACATCCGCAAGACATCGAGTCGGCCCCGGTGGCCATCATCATCCTGCTCGCGGCCATGGGACTCGAGGGGTACTCGCTCCGAACGGCGCTGAGCGAGGCCCGACCCCTACGCGGATCGCGCGGACTGCTCGGTTTCGTCCGCTCGTCGAAGAACCCGGAACTGCCGACAGTACTCCTCGAGGACATCGGCGCTCTCGCCGGACTGGTCGTCGCCTTCGTTGCCCTGATGCTCTCGTGGAAGGTCGATCCGATCTTTGACGGCTACGGCACCGTGGTGATTGGCGGACTCCTTGGGATCATTGCGGTGTTGTTGGCAACGGAGATGAAGAGCTTGCTCATCGGTGAGGCCGCGTCAACCGAGGACTTCGACAAGATCCTCCGAGCGATCGATGGCAACGACCAAGTCCAGCAACTGATCCATATCCGCACCGAACACGTGGCTCCTGAAGAGATCCTGGTCGCGACGAAAATCGCATTCGTCTCCCAGACGGACATGGGGGCTCTGGCTTCCGCCATCGATGCCGTCGAGCAGGACATCCGTCGCGCCGTTCCCGAGGCGACGCTCATCTACATCGAGCCTGACCTGTTCCGTCAGGTGGATCAGGTCTGATACCCCTTCCAGGTCAACGACCGCCGAGTCGTAGTCATGTCGGAACCGCCCGGACTACTCTTTCGACCGGGCGACAACGGGGACGGGCGGAGTTTCGCTATGGGGACCGATGAGTTCATCATTGATCAGACCGACACGAGGCAGCGCCTGGTGAACGCGGCTGTCGAGGTCTTCTTGGAAAAAGGCTACGGCGGGACGAGGGTGGCGGACATCGCGAAACGCGCTGGCTTCACGCCCGGAGCTCTCTACGTCCACTTTCCGAGTCGGACCGCGTTGCTCGGCGAGGCCATCGTCGCCGAGGGTGAACGGATCTTGAGCGATCTTCTCGAATCGTTCCGGGATCTTCGTCCGGGTGACGGCATGATCTCGCGGGTCATGGCCGACCAAACGACAGCGCCCTCCGAACGGGTCGATCAGTTGCTGTTGGATGCGCTGGCCTTGGCGGCCCGCGACATCGATGCTCGGGAGATGTTGGCGTCGACGTTTGCTCGTCTCGACGCGACGTTGCTCCATCAGATCAATCGGGCGAAGGACGTCGGAGCCATCGACGCTTCGATCGACGCCGATGCCCTCCGTACATTCTTCACAGGTTGGATCTTCGGACTGGTCGTGTTGCGGGCAGTGAACCTTCCGCGCTCCGGACCCGAGGAGATGTTCGCGGTGACGCTGCGAATGATGAGTGGGCTCGCTCCACCGGATTCGCCGAGTAGCGACGACCGTTGAGAAGCGGTGACGACTCGCGAATGAACGCCCCGAAGACCAGGGCCGCCCGGTAGTCTTCGCCCATGTTGGTCGTGGCGGCAGTCAACCAGAAGGGCGGGGTCGGCAAGACGACGGTTGCTCTGGGCCTGGCTGCCCGAGCAGCGCGCCGGGGTCTTGACACCGTGGTGGTGGATCTCGATCCGCAGGCAAATGCAACGTCGGGCATGGGTGTGTGGTCACCGGCCCACGCTGTCGACGAAGCGCTCGCCGTCGAACGGCGAGGAGCGTTGGCAGACGTGTTGTGCCATACCGGATGGGATCCGGACCTGTTCGACGTGGCGCCTCGCTTGGCCCCCGCCCGAAGTGCGGTGGCCCAGCTCGAACTCCAGCTGGCGACCGACCCGATCGGCGCGCAGGATCGTCTGTCCACCGCTCTGGACGGCGTCGAGGCCGACCTGGTCATCATCGACTGTCCCCCGTCGCTCGGTCTGCTGACCGTCAACGGCCTCTTTGCGGCCGACGTTGCTGTGGTAGTGACGGAACCGGGTGCGTGGGCGACCGATGGCGTCGATCAGATCGTCCGCAATGTCAATCGGATCGCCGAACGCCGGGCCGGTCGACTGCGCCTCGGCGGCATCATCGTCAATCGGCTCGGTCGAACTCGCGACGCCCGCTACTGGGATGAACAACTCGTCGACGTCCATGGTTCATCGGTGATCCGCCCGGCCATCAGGTTGCGCGCTGCTGTCGCCGAAGCGTCCGCACAATCGCTTCCGCTTCATGCCCTCGACCGCGACGGCATCGCGGAAGCCGTGGCCGAGTTCGATGCCGTTCTGGACGCGCTGTTGGCCGGTCCGATCGACCTCACGACAACGAGCTCCGCTCCCGGGCCGGTCGAGACGATTTCGAGCGACGCGCTGTCGACGGTTGGATCGGAGCCGACCCATGGCTGAGTACGACCCCAAGCGCAATCGGCGTCCCGCCGGTGACGCTGACATCGCTGCGGATCTCACTGATCCTGTCCAGATCGATGCAATCCTCGACCGTACGAGCGATGGCGACATCCCGGCACTCGCGGACGATCTTGCGTCCATGGTTCACCCGTCGCCCGTGGTCGACCTTCGGAGTGATCGATCGTCTCCCACACGTCCAGACCGAGCGGCGGGCACGCCGACTGCGCCGGCACCGGACCGATCGACACAACGAGTTGCGGTGGTGGCGGGGATTGCGGCTGCGACGACGGCAGCCATCTGGTTGGTTCGTCGGGCCCGCCGAAACGACTGACGGTCGGGCGACGGAGTCGGCAACAACGCCCGACATCTGCCGTGAGTCAACCGCTGAGAGTGGTTGGACCCGCGCGATGAGCCGGAATCAACCCGTAGTGAATGACAACGTTGTGATTCGAAAGTACGTTCTGTTTTGCAGTTTGGTTACGACGTGGCAGGATTCGAGCTGGGTCTGGCCACTCAGTGCGAGAACCCGCGGGAGACGAGTCCCTCCCATCAGCTCATGGATCGAATCTCCCGAATACTCCCTCGCCACGCCGTCGCAGTTGGTATCGCGCTCGGCATGCTGATGATCGCGCGCGGGTCTGTCGGAGCGACCACCGATCCGGTTGCGCTCGCCCGGACTGCTCTCTCGGCGGCATCTGCTGCCCGAGTGTCGGCGGAGACTCGGCTCAGCGAGCTGAGTGTTCAACAACAACGGGGTGCTCAGGACCTGGCGTCGCGCAGTCTCGATGCGAAGGACGTTCTGACCGAGTTGACCGCGGCACGAGCTGCTGCCCGCACGCAGCTGCTCGACGCCTACATCGAGGGGGGCAACCTTGAACGGCTGTCGACGATGCTCGGCTCGGCGGGCCCGACCGCAGCGTCGTTGCGGACATCGCTGCTGCTCTCGGGTGCGCAGGATGCCGCCAACGCGGCTGAAGCGTACGAAACACTGAAACGCCACAACGATCCGGCGCTCGTCGCGTTGGCAGAATCTGCGGACACGCTTCAACGCCAGGTCGACACTGCCACGAGCGATGTCGCGCAGGCCTCGGCCTACGAGGCCGATGCCGAGCGTCAGCTTGCCGACGCGCTCGATCAGCAATCCGCCGACAACGCAGCTGCCGCCGCGGCGGCGAGCAGAACAACAACAACGACCACCACGACGAAGCCGCCGTCGCTCAGGGCGTCAGTTCGGCCGGCGGTGGCGGGATCAGTCGTTGCGATTTCGATTGCGGATCCGGGTCCGCTCGGCAGCGACGCGGGTTGGGCGAAACTGCGCGAGTGTGAGTCGCACGGCAATTATCGAGCGGTATCCGCCAGCGGCCGCTATCGGGGCGCTTACCAGTTTGCGATGTCGACGTGGTCGTCCACGGGTGGTGTCGGTGATCCGATTGACGCGGCGCCTGCCGAGCAGGACCTCCGAGCGCGCATCCTCTATCAGCGATCCGGTGCGCGGTCGTGGCCAAACTGCGGAGTGCATCTGCGCTGACGCGATCCTCTGTCGATTGCGATCCGTGCATCGGCGCCGCTGGTTTGGCATGCTGACGGCCACGTCAGTTCCGGAGGACCCGTGATCACTCGTAGCCGTGGCGCTCAGCGTCCGATCCTGGCGCTCTGTGCCGCCCTTTCGCTGATAGCGGGGTGTGCCCGGGCCGAAGTGGACGCGCCACCGAAGCTCACCGGCGACCCCCAGGGGGCGATTGGTGCTGTGACCATTGCGCCCGCTCCCGCTCCTGCTCCGCCGCCGCTGACCCCGATCGGCGACGCCGACCAAGCCGCGCTGAGCAGCCAGGTCCTCAGCGCTGGACCGTGCGATGTGCTCGATGCCACGGCGTGTCTGCTGCCGTTCCCGTCGAACCACTTCACGACGCTCCAGAAGGGCGCCGCGACCCGTCGGAGGGTCAATCTGCCCACGGGCCTCCTGCCCAACCTCGCGGGAACCCCGTTCGATCCGACCGAATGGAACCGCAACGACGGGTTCAGCCCAGGAACCCCGATCCTCCTGGGTGCTCCCGGGGTAGATCTCGCCCGCTCGGGTCTGCCGACCATCGGCGATATCGGGGCGTCGTTGTTGCCGGGTTCGGCATCGATGCTCTACGACATCGACGCCGGTCGACCGGTGGCCCACTGGGCCGAAGTGGACACAACCGCTCCCACCGACGCGCAGCGGCTGTTGATCGTCCATCCTGCCGCCGCCCTCCCGCAGGGACATCGAATCATCGTTGGGTTCTCGCATCTTCGAACGGCGACGGGCGCGACGCTGCAACCGTCATTGCCCTTCCGGGTCTTTCGGGATCGATTGGTTTCGGACTCGGCGGCACTCGAAGCTGTCGAGGCCCGTCGACCGTCCATGGAGGAGACCATCTCCACACTCGCGGCAGCCGGCCTGCCGCGCGCTGAGATGTTCATGGCGTGGGACTTCGACGTTGTGTCCCAACAGAACCTGTCGGGACGAATGTTGTCGATGCGAAACGACGCGTTCTCGCGCCTCGGTTCGGCGGCTCCGGCGTTCACCATCACTGATGTGACGACCGATCCCTCGAAACTCGAGACCGGCATTGCTCGTCGAGTTCGCGGAACGTTCCAGGTCCCGCTGTTTCTCGATGCCAAGGGCGCCCCCGGAAGCCGGATGACGTACGACTCACTGTCGCCCAACAATCCGCGAACCACCGGGGACACCTTTTCCGCCGACTTCTCTTGTCAAGTGCCCCAGGTGGCCATCGACCGAGGGGCGGGGTCCGCTCGGCCGGTTGTCTACGGCCACGGCCTTCTTGGCAATCACGACGAGGTCGAAGGTAGCCAGGTCGCCGCAATCGCGTCGGAGAACTCCATGATCTACTGCGCCACCGATTGGATTGGTCTGGCGGACAGCGACGTCGGCAATGCGGTGACCGTCCTGGGCGACATCTCGAAATTCCCGACGATTGCCGATCGTTCCCAGCAAGGGATGCTGAACACACTTTTCCTCGCTCGCCTGATGATCCACCCGCAGGGCCTGTCATCGAGTTCGGCCTTCCAGTCGACCGATGGCACAGCGTTGATCAACGGGACTGAGGCGTACTACGACGGCAACAGCCAAGGCGCCATCATGGGCGGCGCTGTGACGGCAATCGCGGTGGATTGGACCAAGGCCGTGCTCGGCGTGGCTGGCATGGACTATTCGATCCTGCTGAGCCGTAGCGTGGACTTCGAGACGTACTTTGCCGTGCTGCGAGGCGCGTACCCCAAGGCCGTCGATCAGCAGATCATCTACGGGATACTCCAGATGCTCTGGGATCGGGCGGAAGCCAATGGCTACGCCGAATACATGACCGCCAAGTCGCTCCCAGGAACACCGAAACATGAGGTGATCCTTCACGTTGCATTCGGCGATCATCAGGTCTCGACGGCGACGGCGGAGATGGAAGCCCGGACCATCGGCGCCCGCCTCCGCACCCCGGCGCTCGCACCGGGTCGTCATCCGGACTCGAGTCCGTACTTCGGGCTCGACGAGATCACGTCCTACCCTTTTACGGGTTCGGCGCTGATCTATTGGGACACCGGCACGTTGGCGCCGCCCCCGTTCAACATCACGCCGGCAGAGAGTGTCGAGTTCGTGGCGATCTGTCGTCCACTCACTCGAGCCCTACGAGACGCTGACGTGCGCTGCGCAGATCCGCACGAGGACCCGCGACGCCAGCCCGGGAGCCGGAAACAGAAGGATGCGTTCTTCCGACCGGACGGGGTGATCATCGATCCCTGCGACGGGACACCATGCCGGTCGGTGCCCACCCGGTGATCGGTCAGCTGACGTCGAACAAGGCCATGTCCGCTGCGAGCCCCTGTCGCAGTTGCTCGGCGAGCGCCCCGCGGATCGTGCGGCGCGTCATCCTGAACGGCCCAGGATGCACCCGTGCTGCCAGATCGGTTGCCACGGCCACTGCGCGTTCGGCGACCTGATCGAGCGGCACGACCTCGTCGAGGAAACCGGCCGTGACGGCTTCGTCAGGTGAGCAGATGTGTGCCTGCTGGACGCAGCGCGTGAACCAGGCGGAACTCAGCCGATCCCGGCAGAGCTCCACCGCGAAGGCCGGCACGGGCATGCCGATGGCAACCTCGTTGAGCCCCAGCTTGTAGGGGCCCGACGCGCCGACGCGGTAGTCGGCGGTGGTCGTGAGGATCCCACCCATGGCGAGGGCGTGACCGGTGACGCCCAGGACTATCGGGATCGGCGATTCGAAAATCTTGATGCCGAGCACGGCGCCCGCAGACAGCAGCCGGCGGGCGTCGTCGACACTGCCGGTCATCACCGAGAGGTCGAATCCCGCAGAGAACTTTCCCTCGCGACCCAGAATGACCGCGGCCTTGGCGGCGCCAGCCGCCTCCGCCAGCGCCGCTTCGACAGCTTCGATCACTGCGAACGACAAGGCGTTGGCCTTTCCATCATCGATGGTGATGATGGCGACGTCGCCCGACGACGACGTGCTGACCGGTGCAGGGACAGATGATTCAGACATGTCGGTACCCTAGCGACGACGACGAGCGCGCCGATCGGCTGGTTCGTTGCGAGAGCCGTCGTGGGCCAAACTGTCCGGGTGAGTTCGGTGGCAGAGCGCGGCAATGCGCTGTTGGGCTTCGGTGTCGACGGGAGGCTGACCCGCATCGACGCCATCGACGGGCTGCGAGGGTTGGCCATTGCGGTGATGCTCACGTATCACAGCGGGCTCGAGCAGGCGCCGGGAGCCTTTCTGTCACTCCCGATCTTCTTCACGTTGTCGGGGTTCCTGCTCACGTCGTTGCTTCTGAACGAACGGTCCCACGCAGGTCGTATCTCGCTGAAGGATTTCTGGGGCCGACGTTTTCGCCGCCTGCTTCCCGCTGCGTGGCTGACATTGATTGCCGTGCTGCTCGCGGTCTGGTTCATCGGCACTGCGGAGCAAGCAGCGGATGCGAGGCTCGACGTAGTGGCAGCGCTGGGCCAGGTGGCCAACTGGCGATTCCTGGCGATTGGCAAGAGCTACTCGGCGCTGTTCACTGCCCCGTCGCCGGTCCTGCATTTCTGGAGCCTCGCCATCGAGGAGCAGTTCTACCTGTTCTTCCCGTTGATCGTGACGGGCCTGCTCGCTGCGACCCGTGGCGTGCGTCGCCTCCTCACGATCGTGCTCGGGTTGATGATGCTGGCAGCGTTCGCCGCCCCACCGCTGCTCGGGATGTCGATTGATCGTGTCTACTACGGCACCGACACCCGGGCTGGCGAAATGTTGGCCGGCGCGCTCTTCGCGATCCTGGTCGCCAATCCGAAGTTCCGTCGTCTGCTGGTTCGATCGCTGATCTGGCGGACCGCCGTCGCGACGATCGGCGCCGTCGCCCTTGCGGGTTTCGTGGTGCTGGTATTGGTGGTGCAACACGACTCGTCGTTCATCACCAGTGGTGGCTTCGCGTTGCAGAGCATCGTGTCGGTCTCGCTCGTTGCGGCCGCGATCGTGCCGGTCGGGCCGGTCCGAGCGTTCCTTGCGGTTCTCCCCCTGCGTCACCTCGGCAAGATCTCCTACGGGGTGTATCTGTTTCACTGGCCGCTCCTCGTGTTCCTGACCCGCGAGCGGACCGGCCTTCCGCAACTGCCGCGGGTCCTCCTCTGCTACGCGCTTGCCATCGGACTGGCCGAGGTGAGCTTCCGATTCTTCGAACGTCCGATCCAACAGCAGCGCCTCACCAAGAGGTACGTGTGGGCGAGACCGGCGTTCGCAGCACCGTTCATCGTGATGGGCATCGTTGTCGGGTCGCTGTCGTTGCAGCCGGCCAATCGCGTCGTGGCGGGCTTCGACGTTGCATCAGCGCAGCAACAGCTTGATGCGATGCGGGCGAATCGTCCTTCGACGACGCCTCCCACTGAGGTCGCCGGGGCAGTCGTGTCGAAGTTGCCACCGCTTCCGCGCGTCGCGACATTCGGCGACTCGGTCTCGCTGTCGTTGGCACTCCAGATCGGGGGCTGGGAGCAACAGACTGGCCTGATCTACGGCGTGGACGGCATCAGTGAGCTTGGTTGCGGCATCGCGCGCGGAGGCATCAGGCGATTTGAGGGCACGGGTCCGATCGACCCACTCTGCGACAAGTGGCCGACGCGTTGGACCGCCGCTCTGGCCAAGGGGAAACCCGACGTCGCTCTTGTCCAGACCGGCCAGTGGGAACTCACGGATCGTAAGCTCAAGGGCGACAACCAATGGCGCAACATCGGCGATCCCGTGTTCGACGCCTATCTGCGAAGTGAACTCACGTTGGCGACCGACACGTTGGCGAGCACGGGTGCGGTCGTTGTGTGGTTGACGCTGGCGCCCTACAGCGACAGTCTCAAGGAGCAGGGCACCGCGGCGCAGCGCCGCAGCCATCGTGACGAGAGTGTCGACCGACTGAATCAGATGATCCGTGAGGTCGTCGCCAGCCGACCGCAGACGTCAGGATTGATTGACCTGGGTTCCTACATGGTTCCCCACAAGAACGACACCGACTTCCGGAACGACGGCTCGCACTATGTGTGGGGCGATCAGAACCCGGTGGTGCGGGACTTCCTTGGCCCGGCCATCCTGGATGTCTGGCATACCTGGTGGGCGGCGAAGAACGGCTGACCGGCCGATCGACTGTGCTTCACAGGCGATCTGCACAGGTCGCTTCCCAGTCCCGCTCGTAGACTTCTCCCCGGTCCTTCGAATGTTCATTGACCATCGACATGGTTACCCTCAGCCAGCGTGGTGGTCGGGGGGATCTGGTCGAAGGTGGCGATCGTGATGGCGGTGACCGTGATGTCACCAGTTGTTGTTGCGGCCACTGCGCCGGCCGACACACCCTCGGGTTCGCCGGCGGTAGTGGCACCACGGCCGAAGGTCCAGGCACTCCAGACCGGCCGACCCTGCACGCAGCAGGCGATCACGTCGTGTCTGCTGCCCTATCCGTCGTCGCGGTATCTCGATTTCGATCCGACGTCAGCGACGCAGTACCGGGTCCATGTGCCCGACGACATCCTCGCGCCCGAGATCCTCCAACAGTTCGGGCCCGGCGCGACGCCTGAGGAGGTCTACGGCGGCGCTGATGGCTTCAGCGTGCTCACGCCCGTGATCTTCGAACTTGCCGATGAGATCGACCCGACGACCTTGCCGCTCGATGGTGGACATGCGCTTGCGGTGATCGATCTCGACACTGGCGCCACGGTGAAAATGCGAGCTCGAGTCAGCCCTGACGCCGAGCGACTCGGGGCCCGGAACAAGATCATTGAAGCGGTGCCCATCGATCGTTTCGATTACGGACACCGCTATCTCGCTGTGATCAACGACTCCCTGCGCGGTGTCGGAGGTGTCGCCCTTCGCCCAGCGCCGGGCCTCGATCCTGTGGATGCCCGCTCACGCATCGGCCGGGTTCGCGCCCGGCGGCTCCAGATCCAGACTGACCTCCTCGTACCGACGGTCGGATCGGCCCACGTGCTGTCATCGACGACGTTCGTCATCCGTAGCCAGGCCAACGCCACCGCCGACGTCGACCGCATGGCGGGCATCGTCCGCGGCGACGACCATCCGATCCGCAATCTCTGGGTGAACCCGTCGCTCATCGGTGGCGCTGAGCTGGTGACCGGTGAGGTACAGATCAGCGACTTCCGTGATCCAGATGGGGTGATCCCGAAGGGTGAAGCGATCGTGTCGCATCCCACGTGGATCAACTTCATGATGGTGATGCCGCTGTACCCCGCGTCCGCCGCGGGCGCTCCGGTGGCGATCTACGGTCACGGCATTTCGGTCTCGCGGGAGACCATGTTGGCGGTCTCGTCGCAGAACGCCGACCGAGGAATAGCGACCGTCGGTATCGATATTCCGAACCACGGCTCACGCTCGTACACCGATTCGGGCTACCTCTTCGAGCTGACCAAACCGTCGACGTTCGGGCGGATCGCGTCGATGACGTTGCAGGGTGAACTCGATCAGCTCAGCCTCTTCATGGCCATCAAGCAGCACTTCGGCGTCGTCGACACCATGCCGATCAACAACTGGCTGACGAGCTCGTGGGGCGACGGCCGACCAGACCTCGACACACACCACGTGATCTACGAGGGGACCTCGATGGGTGGATTTCTCGGGACCGAGTTCGTGGCACTGACCCCCGAACTCGATGGGGCATTCATCCAGGTCGGCGGCACCGGAATCATCGACACCATCTTCCACTCCTTCATCTGGCCGCTCTTTGAGCAGGTCGTGCCAGCTGGGGCCACCGCTGGTGACTCCCATGCGCTGTTGGGGGCCGCTGGGATGATGCTGGACCGCTCCGACAACGTGAACGTGCTGGACCGGATCGCCATCAACGGGACGCCCTTTTTTCTGGTGTACGCCCGAGACGATGGCATCGTTCCGAACGCATCGTCCGAGCGCCAGATCCGGCTCATGGGACTCCCGATCGTTGGCGAGACCTACATGCCGACGCCGGGGATCACCCGCCATGTCGATACGCTGCCCGCCAATGGAACCGGCGCCTCGCAGATCCCCACGTTCGAACTGGACGGCAATCTCTTGAAGGCGCTGTTGACGCACACGTCCTTCGGGTCGCCGCGACCCACTGCGGAGCTGAATGCCTGGCTCGACCAGCGTCTTGCTGCCATGGGCCTCTCGCACTCATCGTGATCCTGGTCGGCGCACACAACGTCTCCGCCAGTCGACCAGGGCGCCCACTTTTCCACGATCTCTCGATCACGATCTCCACGGGAGACCGTCTGGGCATCATCGGTATCAATGGCTGCGGCAAGTCCACCCTCATGCGAGTCCTGGCAGGCATCGACGAACCCGAATCCGGCAGCGTTCGTTTCGGGCGCGATGTCCGGGTGTCTTTTGTGGCGCAGGAACCGACACTCACCGGCGACACCGTGCACGAGGCAGCGGGCGGATCCTGGGAAAGCGACGCCGTGTTGGATCGACTCGGTCTGGGCGACATGTTGGAGGCGTCACCGCTGATCCTGTCTGGCGGTCAGCGAAAGCGGGTGGCACTGGCGCGTGGGTTGGCGACGCCCTGTGATCTGCTGGTTCTGGACGAACCGACCAACCACCTCGACATCGATGCCATTGCCTGGGTCGAGGACCATCTGTCCACGCACCAGGGGGCGTTGCTGTTGGTGACCCACGATCGTCATGTGCTCGATCGGGTGACCACGCGGGTGCTCGAACTCGACCGCGGGAAGGCCTATGTCCACGACGGTGGCTACGCCTCGGCGCTCGAGCATCGAGCCGACCGCGAGGATCAAGCTGCGCAATCGGAGAAGGTGCGGCGCAATCTGGCCAAGACCGAGTTGGCGTGGCTCCGTCGAGGTGCGCCGGCGCGAACCGCCAAATCGAAGTCGCGGATCGCGTCGGCCACGGCCATCGTCGAGGGACGCGCCGAGGCAGCCGCTCGTGAGGGCGATTTGGATTTCCTCGTCGAGATCCCGCGCCTGGGCGACGTTGTCATTGAACTCGAGGGCGTCGGACACGGCTTCGATGGTCGGCAGTTGTTCTCCGATGTCGAACTGCGTCTCGATCCTCGCGAGCGCTTGGGCATCGTCGGAGCCAACGGCACCGGCAAGTCGACGTTGCTCGACATCATGGCCCGAAGATTGACGCCGCTGGTCGGGACGGTCACATGGGGCACCACCGTACAGATGGCCATGTTCGATCAGCTGGGTCGCGATCTTGATCCGACCATGAAGGTCCGTGATGCCATCGCTGGTCCGAATCGCCAACCAGATCATCACGACGCGGCGCTGGCGGAGCGGTTCTGGTTCGATGGCGACGCCCAGTGGGCACCCATTGGAACGCTGTCGGGCGGAGAGCGTCGGCGACTCCAACTGGTTCTCACCCTTGCCGAGCGACCGAACGTGTTGCTGCTCGACGAACCGACCAACGACCTGGATCTCGATACGCTCCGCGCGCTCGAGGACTTCTGCGAGGTGTTTCCTGGCGCCGTCGTCGTCGTCAGCCACGATCGTGCGCTGTTGGAGCGGGTGGTCGACGATGTGGTGGTGCTCGATGGGGGTGGCACGGTAGCCCGACGGCCCGGCGGATATGCGAGCTGGGAGGACGAACGGCGAGCGGGTCGTCGACGCAAGGGTGGCGGAATGACGCTGGCGGAGCCTCGACGCGAGACCCCGAAAGGTGTCACGGCTGGCGCAACTCCTCCGTTCGTTCCGCCACGGGAGACCGGTGCGGTCAGTCCGTCGACCCTCCGCAACAAGATCCGTGCCGCACAACGGGCTCTCGATGAGTGCCAGGCCCGTCATGACGCCCTGACACAGGAACTGACGACGACCATTGATCATGTGCGGCTCGGAGAGCTCGGGCACGATCTTGCCGGCGCAGTGGACGAGTTGGCACGACGTGAGGAAACCTGGCTCGAACTTGCCGCCGAGCTGGAGGCGAGGGGACTGGAGTTGTCGTGAACGATCTGGCGGGACGCTGTGCCTTGGTGACGGGATCGAGCCGAGGACTGGGGGCTGCGATCGCGCGACGGTTGGCGTCGGACGGCGCTGACGTGATCGTGAACTATCGGCGCGACCGAGCGTCAGCTGACGCTGTGGTCGCCGAGATCGAAGCAATGGGTCGACGATCCGTCGCCATTGCAGCGTCCATCGCGGAAACCGACGAGTGTCGCCGCCTCGGCGAACAGGCCCTCGAAGCCTTTGGGTCGATTGATCTGTTGGTCCACAACGCCGGGATCGCCAGTCGAGGCGGTTCGGTTCTTCGAACCGAACCTGACGAGCTCGAGCGGGTCGTCCGAACCCATGCTCTGGGCCCCCATGAGCTGACCCGTGCGGTGCTCGGATCGATGCGCGAGGCGGAGCGTGGCGACGTGGTGTTCATCTCATCGGTGGCAACCCGTCTGCTCTCCGCACGCGGTGGGCCCTACAACATGGGCAAGGCCGCCATGGAAGCATTGGCCATGACGTTGGCCAAGGAAGAGGTCCGACACGGAATCCATGTCAACGTGGTGGCACCCGGTCTCGTCGACACCGATATGGGACAGCGGCTGGCAGCGGCCGTGATGGGCTCCGACGACATCTCGCAGCTCGATCCGAGCATGCCGCTGGGCCATGTCTGTCAACCCGAGGAGGTCGCCGACGTTGTCGCATTCCTCTGTTCGCCGGCCGCACGATACGTGACCGGCCAACGGATCGAGGTCGACGGCGGCGCGTGAGCCTCCTGTTTCACGATCTGCAGACGTGGCTGTGGCCGGTGTCACGTCGGTGTTGTGCGTGGGATGGAATCAGGTCCGATGGTCAGGCGTTGTGTGGAGTTCTGGGCGACATGAGATCATGGGAGCCAGATCGATGACCGTGACCCGACACCGATGGTCTGAGTGGAGAAGCCGAAGATGAGCGCAACGGACACCCCAACTGACACGTTGGACACCGGATCGACAGAGAAGACCTCACCCATTGCTGCGCCCGTGGCCCCCCATGCCGGGCCCGCACCCGCGACCCCGGTCATCGAGGTCTCGGCGGCGGCGATGGAAGCGGTGCTGTCGATCCGTGCCGAAGAACCCGATCCGGAGCTCCTCGGACTGCGGATCGAGATCACCGGTGTCAAGGGTCCCGAGTACACCTACGACCTGTCATTCGATGAGCTGTCCGCGGCCCTCGACACCGACATCGTCGACGTCATCGGTGACATCAAAGTGATCGTGCCGGAGGCGAGTGTTGAGCAGCTCCGCGGCGCCGTCCTCGACGTGCCGCGTTCGAATGGCCAGGGTGGACTAGTCATCCGCAACCCGAACCGCCCGAATCCGCTCGCCGGGGTGGACCTCAAACTCGAGGGAACCATCGCTGAGAAGGTCGAGCAGTTGCTCGAGGCATCGATCAACCCGTCGCTGGCGGCCCATGGTGGCTTTGCGACCCTGATCGGCGTCGACGACGACTCCAAGGTGTACATCACCATGGGCGGAGGCTGCCAAGGGTGTTCGATGAGCCGCATGACGTTGACCGAGGGCATCGACCGTGCCATCCGCGACGCCATTGTCGAGGTCACCGAGGTGGTCGACGCCACCGATCACACCGCTGGCGAGAACCCCTTCTACAGCTGACCGAACCCCCCAGGCGTCGGTGTGCCCTCGCTCTGAAGCGGTTGTGGGTCAGCTGGACGCGCTGACGCGTTTCCAGGCCGAGACTTCGGACACGACGCCATCGGCGTCGAGTCCCAGCTCGCCGAGAATGGTGTCGGGTGAGCCGTGGGGCAGGTAGACGCTCGGCACGCCCAGGACGCGTACCGATGGACCGCCGACCGGCGCGAGGTCACGAAGGGCGTCGGCGATGGCCGCTCCCACGCCGCCGTCGCGCAGTCCGTCCTCGATCGTGATCACGAGTTGATGGCGCGCAGCGTCGTGCAGCATCTCGGGATCGAGCGGCGTGATGACCCGCGGGTCCCAGACCGTTGCCGTATCGCCATTGGCTGAGAGGCGCTCGGCGGCGGCGCGGGCCACAGCCAACATCTTGCCGACCCCGATGAGACAGATCTCGGAACCCACCTGAACCCGACGGGCGGACAGACCCGATCCGCAGTCGTCGTCGGTTGCTGGTGGTGGCATGGTTTTCGGGAAGCGGATGGAGGAGGGCCCATCGGTGCACAGCTCCAACGCATCGTGCAACATCTGGCCGACTTCCCGGTAGCTCGATGGAGCGAACGAGGTCATGCCGGGCACCTTTGTGCACAGCACCATGTCCAACAGCCCATGGTGCGAGGCGCCATCGTCACCGGTGACTCCGGCCCGATCGAGTACGAGCACGACCGGCTGTCCGTGGAGGCCGACATCAAGGTTGAGCTGATCGAAGGCTCTGGTGAGGAACGTCGAGTACACGGCAAAGACCGGCCGCAACCCACCCATTGCCATGCCGGCCGCCGATGTCACAGCGTGTTGTTCGGCGATTCCGACATCGATGAGTCGATCGGGGAACTTCGCGCCGAATGGGAGCAGCCCAGTGGAGTCGGGCATGGCGGCGGTCATGGCGACGAGTTCGGGACGGGCCTCGCCTTCGGTCACGATCGCTTCTGAGAACGCAGCGGTGAAGGAGCCGGGCTTCAGCTCCGAGACGTCGTGCATGTTCTTGATCTCGTCATTCACGGCTGGGGCGTATCCACGACCCTTCTGGGTGATGACGTGCACCACGATCGGTCCGCCCATATTGGTTGCGTTGGTGAGCGCTCGTTCGAGCGCGGGGATGTCATGGCCATCGAGGGGGCCCAGGTAGCCGACCCCGAGATCCTCGAAAAATGCCGGAGGTTCGAACATCTCCCGCAGCGCTGCCTTGGCGCCGTCGAGTCCCTGACCGAGATAGCGACCGACCCTGGGAACGTCGCCCACCACACGTTCGAGGCGTTCCTGTTGGCGTCGATAGATCGGGTTGGCGCGCAGTTTCGAGAGGCTCTCGGACAGGCGGGAGACCGTCGGAGCGTAGGAGCGACCGTTGTCGTTGAGGACGATCACCACGTTGCGCCCGGAGTGGCCCAGATTGTTGAGCCCCTCGTAGGCCATGCCGCCGGTCAACGCACCGTCGCCGATCACGGCCACAATGCGATGTTGTGGCCCACCAGCGAGCTCCTGCGCCGTTGCCAGCCCGTACGCATAGCTGAGCACGGTCGAGGCATGGCTGTTCTCGATGACGTCGTGGGGGGACTCGGATCGGCTGGGATACCCGGAGAGCCCGCCCTTCTTCCGAAGTGTCTCGAAGTCGCCGGCCCGACCGGTGATCAGTTTGTGGACGTAGGTCTGATGTCCGGTGTCGAAGAGCAGCGTGTC
Organism: Acidimicrobiales bacterium; assembly: GCA_038245795.1. Classification (GTDB taxonomy): domain Bacteria; phylum Actinomycetota; class Acidimicrobiia; order Acidimicrobiales; family Microtrichaceae; genus JBBRSC01. Next base: position 13,413 of record JBBRSC010000004.1, on the reverse strand, counting down.
GTGGGGGGAATCGAAGACTCGGTGCAGCGCCAGCGTGAGTTCGACGATCCCGAGATTCGATCCGAGATGACCGCTGCCGCTCGTGGTGACACGGTCGATGATGACCTCGCGGATCTCCTCGGCGAGGACCTTCAACGCTTGATGATCCAGGCGACGGACATCAGCGGGCGATTTGATTCGATCCAACAACATGACTTCCTCAGACTATGACCGCTCCGCGGCTGTGGCTACATCAGCTGCCAGTGTCGTCCGCCACCCTCCGAGCGCGAAGGATGGGGCGCCCAACGCCGAGGTCAACACGGTGATCAGATACGTGGTCAAGCCCAGCGCTATGGCCCGTTCCTCGACCGCTCCCAATGCCCCGAAAAACAGCACGAAACCGGTCTCACGGACGCCGAGTCCGCCGAATCCGACCGGCAGGTTCTGGCTGATGGCGGTGGGTGGGAAGAACGCAAAGACCGCCCACAACGTGACGACGCCGACGTCGAGCGCCCGGGCGGCGAAATACACGGCCAGGCACTGGGTGAGCTGGAAGGCGATGCCGGCGGCGATCGTGCGGGCGATGGCTCCGGGGGAGCTCCGCATCGCGTTGATCCCCAGGTGGACCGACGCCAACCAGGCCCGCCATCCCGTGGCGTTCAACGCGGCGTCGGTCCACCGACGCGAGGCCGCCACGCCGATGATGACGACCAGGGCGCCGAGGGTGACGGCGTTGATGCTGAGCGCCGTGATCGTGACACCGCCGAGCGATCGAAATCGGGGGACTGCCGCGAGCGCCGTGAAGCTGATGATCGGCAGGACCAGCCAGCCCGTCAACCGTTCAAGCGCAATCGATGCGAAGGCAGCGGGACGGTCCCCGATGATCCGCGACGACCTGGCAATGCGGACCACGTCGCCGCCGAACGCCGTCGGCAGCACATTGGAGACGAACTGACCCGCCAGGAACTGATTGAGGAGCGTCCGGAATGGAATGTGATACCCGAGAGCGTCGAGTACCTGAGACCATCTCAGCGTCTGCAGAACGAACGCCCCGAACAAGGTGATGGCCGAGGCCATCAGCCACAGCGCAACCGAGGTCGACCATGAGGGGACCAGCTCCGACACGTCGAAGTCGGGAAGCCGCCAGACGAGCAGACCCAACATTGCGGCGCTGGCGACGATGCGGAAGGTCAGCGACCAGCTCCATCGACGTGGCGAGGCAGCGGGGATCCCAGCGTCTCCGGATGGATCGCTACTCAGTTCGTCGACGTTGCCGTTGATCGGTCCATTGTGGTGCCCGGATCAACGCTTTGCAGGTTCTGAGCCAGCCGCGTCCGGACCCGATACCGTTCCACTTGTGACTGAAGGCTTCGTCGAATGTGGTGATGTGGTCCTGGCGGTGCTCGAAGCGGGTCGGGGTGGCGCACCACTCCTGCTCGTGCATGGGTTCACCGGGTGCAAGGAGGACTTCGCTGATGAGGTCGACCGGCTCGCGGCGCTGGGGCACTGGGTCGTGGCGCCCGACCACCGGGGCCACGGGAACTCGTCGGCGCCGACCGGGGTCGGCTCTTACAGCCTCGAGATCATGACGGCCGACATGTGGGCGCTCGTCGAGGCGCTCGGCTGGGATTCGTTCGATCTGCTCGGCCATTCGATGGGCGGAATGGTGGCGCAGATGATGGTGCTCGACCGACCAGAACGGGTGCGGCGCCTGGTGCTGATGGACACCCACCACGGCCCGCTCGGGGGAGTCGACGCTGATCTGGTGATGCTCGGGGTTGAGATGGCGTTGACCCAGGGGCTGGGCGTCATTCAGCAGGTACTGAAATTGGCGGACGATCCAGAGAAGAGCAAGGCGTATCACCGCACCGTGGCCCGCCGTCCCGGCTACGAGGAATTCTGCGACGCCAAGATGCTGCGTTGTTCGCCTGACATGTACGCCGCGTTGTTGCCAGGCATCATCGATTGTCGGGATCGACTCGATGAGTTGGTCGGAGTTGCCAACCCGACGCTCGTCATGGTGGGTGAGTGGGATGAGTCGTTCGTTGGTGCGTCGCACCGGATCTCTGCGATGATTCCGGGTGCCGTGCTCGAGATCATTCCCGAGGCCGGCCATTGTCCGCAGTTCGAGGCCCCCAACGAATGGCGCGCCGCCATCGACGGCTTCTTTTCGGGGGAGACATCATGATCGCTGTCATGTCGCAGTCATGGGTACTGGACCTCGATGCGCATCGTCAGGGGTTCCTCGATGTGTACGAGGCGTTCGGAGATTTTCATCGGGCACAGCCGGGCTTTCGTGGTCGTCGGTTGATGGCCGGCATTGGCGATCCTCATCACATGGTCAATGTTCGTTATTTCGATAGCGTCGAGGACTACGAGGAGATGATCCAGCGGCCGGGCTATGCGGATCACATCGACGCTTTGTCGGCGCACATCGACATCGCACGAGTCCCGCCCAAGGAGTATGTCGAGCTGATCTTCGCCGACGATCCCGACGGTGTACTCCCAGGTTCAGTCTCGCCGGCGACCGTCGCGTAGCAGCGGAGGCGGCATTCATGTCGACGATCGTGTGCGTCCACGGTGCCTTTCGTGGGGGTTGGTCGTTCGAGCGCGTCCAGTCGGTGCTCCTGGCTGACGGCCATGACGTGCGAACCCCGTCGTTGACCGGCATGGGCGACCGGGCGCACATCCATCCCGAACACGTACCGCTGTCGATGTGGATCGAAGATGTCGTGTCGCTGCTGACGTTGTCGGATCTCGAGGACGTGATCCTGGTAGGGCACAGCCAGGGTGGTCTCATCACGACCGCGGTGAGCGGATGCTGTCCGGAACGATTGTCGCAACTGGTGTTTCTCGACGCCGTGGAGCCCGAGCACGGTCAACGCGGCGTTGACCTCATGGGTGGTGCGCCTCCGATGCTCCCTCCGGCCACGACGTGGATTCCGCCGACCCCGCTCGACAGCGGATCAGGTCTCGATGCGGATGACATCGCCTGGGTCAACGAGCGCTTGTGTGCCACGCCGTTGGGGCCGTCGCTCGATCCGGTGATCCTGGATCATCCTGGCGCGCCGTCGGTTCCGCGCCGTCGACTGTTCTGTGCTGGCACGCCCGAGTTGTACCCGTCGTCGTTTGCCCGGCGCGACCTCGAGGCACGTGGTGCGGAGATGACGATCGTCGATCAGCCGCACGATGTGCTGATCTCGGCGCCGAAACTGGTCGCTGCGTTCATCCTCGGCGACTTGTCGAACTGAGCACGTTCAACCACCGTGCCGGTGGTTGATCGCGCTCAGTTCGAGGTGATGATGTCGACCCGAAGGCTTGGCCACGAGTCGCCCAGCGCTGAGGTGAGCCGGGCGACGAGTGCTGTTGACGAGGCGTCGTCGATGACATCGATCCACACGATCCCTACTGCTCGACGGCCCTCTGTCACAGCTTCGCTGGACCCGCCACTCGCCGCGATCGACGCGACCGTGCCTGGACCGATGATTCCGGCGCAGGTGCCGACGACGTCGGCCAACGGGAGTACCTGATCGACGCGCTGGCGGTTGCCCGCCAACTCGACCGAATCGCCGACCGACGCGCCCCGCGTCGCCGCCGAGGCGGCCGACAGGAAGATCGCGCCGTTCCCCGGAGCGTCGCGGACATCGCCGAAGCCTGTTGACGTCGGATCGTTCCCGAACCTCCGCGCATCCCGGGGATCGACCTCGAGGAGACATGTCGTCAGCTGCTCCGGCTGACCGCTTCGCGTTGCCTCGAGGGTCACACCGTTCACACGGCGAGCGACGAGCTGTGAACCCATCCCGTCGAGCGACAGGTGACGGACGCGATCAGCGAGCTCGCCGAGCTGATGATCGAGGTCGCTCTCCGGGCTGATCGACACCTCGATCCGTTGCCGAGCGGCAGTCACCGCGGACGAAGGGGCAGTAGCAATCGGCGCGGGCGCATTGTGGGAACACGACGTCATCACCATCAGCATCGCCAGTGCTGCACGAGCTCGTCGCTGCGAGTTGGGAGGTCGGACTGGAGGGGTCACGCAGGGCAGCCCTGGGCAGCCCGAACGCGCCCGAATGCCTCATCGATGCGCCCTGCGGTCAGCTCGCCTGATCTGGCGACGTCGTCGAGTTTGGTCAGCACGAGGTCGTAGCTCGTCGCGGGACTGATGATCACCATGTCTGCCCCCGCGATCAGGGCCCGCGCCGTGGCGTCGGGGAGCTCGAATCGTCCGGCCACGGCAACCATTGCCCCGAGTTCGTCGGTGATGGCCAGGCCACGGAAACCGTCGGTCTCGCGCAACATCTTGTAGGTCGCCGGGCTGAGGCTCGCAGGAATCCCCGGCTCGGTGAGGCCCGGAACGTCGAGGTGTCCGACCATGACGGCCGCTTCGCCCTGGTCGAGGATCTGCCGATAGGGGATGAGATCGCCGGCTCGCAGTGAGTCCAAGGGTGGTGTGGTTACCGTGGCGGCGTGGCTGTCGCCGCTCGCTCGACCGTGGCCCGGGTAATGCTTCAGCGTCGGCAGCACACCACCAGCCCGCATGCCGGCCGCAAAGGCACCAGCGTCGCCGACGACGACGTTCGGGTCGGTCGAGAACGACCGATCGCCAATGGGTCCCTTGTCGGGCTCGGATGACAGATCGACGACGGGGGCGAAGTTGATCCTGACCCCCAGCTGGCGCAGCCTCACCCCGCGAGCGGTAGCCAACGCGAGGATCTCGTCGGGAGATGTCGTGGCCCCGAGTCGACGTGCGGACACGAGCGCTGGTGCCGATGTACCGAGCCGATCCACCCGTCCGCCTTCGTCGTCGACGGCGACGAGCGACGGGAACGCGGATGTCAGGTCACGGATCACTCCGGTGGTCAACGCGGATTCGGCGGAGCCCGCGAACAACAGGCCGCCCGGTGGATCGCTCCGTTGGAGAATGCCGGTGACGGCGGCGGCCGGAGCGGAATTGAAGGCCACCATCACGAGTTGGGCGAGCTTGGCGTGAGTGTCGAATTGGGTGGCCGGAGCACACGTTGTGCGCGGTTGCCGCCACGTGGTGGTCGTGGTGGTTTGCGCGGTCGTCGACGGGGGACCGGCGGCCTGGACATCTTCGGACACGAGGTTCACGACGACGATCGTGAGGAGCACCGGCGGCGCAAGGACGATCGCGAGACGATCCCATCGCAGACGACGCCACCACGGCTCCCGGTGTCGAGCGTTGGGCACCTGGGAAGTCTGGGCCACGACCCCCGCGGTGAGCAATAGCGAGGGAACGCCCGGCGATCCGCCGCCGAGCTCTATCGAACAGGTGTTGGTATTTCATGTATCATCGCTGCATCACCATCACGAGCTGGGGAGTTCAGGATGTCCATCACCAGATCGGTCGGGTTGCGCCTGACCTTCCATCCGAACCCTGGTACGCCAGCCCCGGCTGCCGTTGCCGGGACGGGCGACGCCGAGACCGACACGCTTGATGTCGTCGTCGATCTGACCGACGCCACGTCGATGGACTCCTTCGCCGACGCGCTGCGAATGGTGGGAGCGCCGGGGGCTGCACCGCCGCACCGCTGGGTCCACGGGCGCACCCGCCAGACCATCAGCGGTCCTGAAGCCGTCGAATCCATGGGTCTTCGCTGGGGCGACCAGTTGTTCGCCGATCCCATCCAGCAGCACGGAGTTCGGGTAGCGGTCACGTCGGGTCCCCACCAGGGACTCGTCGTGACGCTGGCCAAAGCTGGGCTGATGGTTGGTCGCCGAAGCGGAGACCTCCAGCTCCCGGGGGACCTCGCCGTGAGTGATCCGCACGTTCGAATCCGGGTCGATGAACGCACAGGCGGCGCTCACATTCAGGATCTCGGATCTCGGTTCGGAACGTTCGTCGACAACGAACAGATCACCGAGGCAACCGTGGCAATCGGTGAAACGATCTCGGTTGGGGACTCGCAGATCCGTCTCGTCGGCCCGTCTGCCGCGAGCCCGACGGGGGCGGAGTTGGGCGTGGAGAGCCACCCCGAAGGTGGCGACGTGCTCCGTCGGGAACCTCGAGTGACCGACCCGGTCATCGAGGCGACGTTTCACTCACCGCGCGCGCCGGATCTCCCGCCCCCTCGAAGGTTCCCGTTGGCTGCCGCGCTGGCGCCGATGCTGATGGGCGGTGCAATGGTGCTTGTCACCGGACGAATGATCGCGCTGCTGTTCGTCGCGGCGGCGCCGCTGATTGCCTTGTGGTCCTTCCTTGACGATCGGATCGTCGGTCGTCGCCGGATGCGCCAGGCCACAGCGACGTTTCACGTCGACCTTGGTCGTTGTATCGCCGAGACCTCACGGCGCCATGAGGCGTCGATCGCACAACGTCGACGGTCGGTTCGCACCCCGGACGACTGTCGGCGCGATGTCGAACATCGCGCGCCCACACTGTGGTCCCGAGCCACATCGAACCCCGACGTGCTCGAGATCGCCATCGGCGCGGCGGATCAGCCCTCGACCGTGACGCTTCGTCCGCCCGACGCCGGCGACGCCGGACTGATGACCGAGGCAACCCTGCTCGCCACCACCTTCGACGTGGCGCGGGCGGTTCCGGTAGTGATCGATCTGGCGCGCCAACGGATCATCGGGATCGTGGGTCTGCCGGAGGACAGCAGAGCGGTCGCACGTTCGCTGATCGTGCAGCTGAGCTGCTCGGTGGGGCCGTCGAGCCTGCGGATCGGTGCGCCGGCGAATGACGACTGGGCGTGGATCGGATGGTTGCCGCACGCCAGATCACACAGTCCCGCTCACCACACGGTGTCGATCGTCGAGACCGACGGATCAACAATCGACAGATCAACCATCGCCGTTGAGGTAAACGCCATTGAAGCGACTGCCGACGTGGTCGTGTGGTGTGCTTCGGCGGTTGATCAATTGCCCGACCGGACCGACATCATCGTGAGGGTGCATCCATTGGGTGGAGGCGATGCCCGACCGACCTGCTCCGTCACCTCCACGGCAACTGGTCACGTGATCGCTGATGTCCACGAGTGGCGGTGCAGTCTTCCGGCCGCCCGCTCGATTGCGGTGGGCATGAGTCCTCTCATTGACGACCGGGGGACCGCTGGGGGCAGCGCGCTGCCAGCTCGGGTCGACGCGACGGCGGCGATACCCGTTGACCTCCGCGCGACGCTGACCGACAACTGGTCGGCGCCTTCGGCCGGCCTCTCGTTTGTGCTCGGGGTCGGCTCGGTCGGCGCAGAACACATCGACCTAGCGGAGGTCGGACCGCATGCGCTGGTGGCGGGGACCACCGGTTCCGGCAAGAGCGCGCTCCTCAGGGCATGGCTGTCGTCGGCGGCGGTGCTCAGTGGGCCCGAGCGACTCAACATGATCCTCATCGACTACAAGGCATCCGCGGCGTTCGCCGAACTGGCTCGACTCCCACACGTCGTTGGGCTGGTGACGCATCTGGACCGTGCGGAAACACACCGATCGATGTTGGCGCTGAATGCCGAACTGGAGCGGCGTCAACGGGTGCTCGGCGAGGCGGGAGTCGAAGACATCGCGGCGCTGTGGGCGGATCGACCGGACATCGCCATGCCCCGCTTGCTGGTGGTGATCGACGAGTTCCGCGCTCTGAAGGAAGCCCTGCCAGCTTTTGTCGACGGGGTCGTCGACGTGGCGTCTCGGGGTCGCAACGTGGGCATCCATCTGATCATGGCAACGCAGCGACCCGAAGGCGTGGTGTCGGCCGACATTCAAGCCAACACCGAGCTGCGGGTGTGCCTTCGAGTGTCCTCGTCAGCCGATGCCCGCGAGGTGCTCGGAACCGCCGATGCGGCCGACATCAGTGCGGCGACCCCCGGGCGATTCATCGCTCGCGTCGACGGACGGTCCGTGAGCCTCCAGGCCTGTTTCGTGGATGACGCAGTTGTCCCGGGGACGGATCGGGCGGTCGTTGTGCGTCAACTCACGGCCGACAGCGCATCGACCGCAGCCAGTGCCGACCTTCAGGCCGACGACTCTCCGACCGCCGCGTCGACACCTACAGGCATCGCCCGTCTGATCGACGCTGCATCGGCGGTCTGGGAGTCCACTGGTCGACCGTCACCACATCGACCGTGGCTCGACGCTCTTCCGACCGCCATCTCGATTCCGAGCTCCGTCGAATGGGGTGAAACGGGAGCGGATCGCACCGGCCCGGACGACCGGTCGCGGTTCGGTCGTCGATCCGAGCTTGCCGTCGAACTCGGCGTTGTCGATGATCCAACCAGACAACGGCAGATCCCGTGGATCGAGGATCTTGCAGCTGATGGTGCCGTGATGATCTACGGACGGTCAGGCGCGGGAGTGACGACGCTGCTGGCAACGTGGATTGCGCGTCTGTGTGCTCGGTTCTCGCCGAGCGAGCTGCATGTGTTCGGGATCGATGCCAGCGGGGGCGATCTGGGGGTGCTGTCGATGTTCCCACAGTGCCCCGCAGTTGTGTCGGTGGCCGACGTTGCGCGGCTCCGCCGGCTCCTCGCCATGCTCACGCATGAACTCGATCGACGATTCAGTAGCCGATCAGCGGACGAGCCCTCACTGGTTCTGGTGGTCGATGGATATGGGGCCCTCCATTCGACGCTGACCGACGAATTCGGTGGCACGCTCCGCGGTCAGTTCGATCGCCTTGTCGCCGACGGTCCCGGCGTCGGGATCTTCGCAATGATCGGTGCCGAGCGGCGCGGCGCAGTGCCGTCGACAGTCGTCAACTCGGTCCCGCGATCGTTGGTCATGTCGATGGCGACCGACGAGGATCTCGTGTGGTTGGGTGCCCGGCATCTCCGCGGCGTCGAACTGCCGCCGGGCAGGGTTGGGCTTGGGCCGGATCTGACGGCACAGGTCGCACAACTCGTCTCGACCGAGGGCCAGCTGGCTCCTCCCGACTCGAACCTTGCCTTGTCCGACGTCGTCGGTGCCGCCGCGTCCTATCTGAACGGAAGGTGGGAACGTAGCGATCAGCAGGGTCGACGGCCACCGAGGGTCGAAGACCTTCCGACCCGAGTCGCGATCAGCGATGTTCTGGGGCGAGGGACCGAGGCGAGCACTTCGACGTCAGTCGCCATCGGGCTGGACGAATCGGGCGACGTGGCGGGCCCCGACTTCGGTCGAGCAAACACCTTTGTGGTGATCGGACCGCCGGCTGTCGGCCGCACGTCGTCCCTGATCGCCGTCACTCGGAGCTTTGCGGAAGGTCGGGATGCCAGTCGGCGATATCTCATCGCCGGTCGCCGGTCAGTCTTGGAGTCATTGGACGGTTGGTCGGGAACCGGCCGGGGAGAGGAGGCGGGTCGCGGCATCATCCAAGCCGTCATCGATGATCTGTCGCTTCTCGACCCGGCACGCGAGACCACCGCCCCGACTCTGGTGGTCGTGGACGATCTCGATGAGATCCTCGACGGATCGTTGGCACCTCAACTCGACAAGCTGGTGCGGCTCGGACGTGATCATGACGTCTGGGTGGCGGCGTCCATGACGTCGTACCGGGTGCCGGGCTCGTTTCAGCCCATCGTCCGGAGTCTGATCGGAGCGCGCCACGGCCTGGTCATGTCACCGGACCCGTTGGTCGATGGCGACCCGCTCGGGTTGCGATTGCCTCGTTGGGACGTTGGCTCGCAGCGGGCGGGCAGAGGACATCTCGTCACGCCTGCCGGCATCAGCGTGATTCAGGTCGGATACTGACCGCACAAAGAACCGGCCCATCGACGAACACGGTGCGCATGGATGAATGTCAGCGACAGAAGAGCTGTCCGAGCGTCCCGGTCATTCGCTGGAGGTGATGGTCGTTGAGTCGTGAGTGCTTCGTCATCTGCGCGCCGAGTGAGCCATCGGGTGTGACGATGTTGGCACCGAGATCGGCGGTGTCGACGGTCGTCGTGAACACGTCGAACGTCATCGACTCGGTGGCGATCAACGCCATGAGCGCTGCCGAGTTCAACGCCGCAGACTCCGGGTGAGCGAGCATGTCGTCGGCAGTGGCCTTGGCACTGCTGCCAGCAACGAAGGCGACGCCAACATGGGCCGTGACGCGGAGCCCCGCGCCCGAAGCGACGGCCGCTCTGAAGCCAGCCGTGCTCGCAAGCTCCGGAAATGTCCTGACGAGCGCTTGGACGCCGCCCCGTCCGTCGATTTCGAACGCCACGTCGAGCGTCGCTGACAGCGCGTTTCCGGGGGTGCCGAGCAGTTGGAAGTCCGATTCAACGATGCCACCGACGGCGAAGCTCGCTACTCCGTCGCTGAAGTCGGCCGAGACATCAATGCGAGCTTCGATCCGTTGGACTTGTTGGTGCTGGGTCAGGTCGTAGCCGGTGTTGGTCGACGCGGTCATTGTGGCCTGCGCCGCACCGATACCAATCGTGACGGCGACCTCGCCCTCGACCTGGATCCGAACTGATTGGATGTTGCTGGCAGGCGATCCCTGATAGATCCGAGTGGCCAATTCGGTGAGAGCGCTCCCTGTCGACAGACCATTGTTCAACACCTCAAGCGTAGCGATGCTGGGTTGGACGAGCTCGAGTTGGAACATTGCCAGGAAACGGTCCGCCTCGGCCCGAGAGTTGAACCGCAGCGTGACGGAGTTGTCGTGGCCGAGGAATGCGCCGACGTCGCCCACCTCGCCGGACTCTCCTTCACCGATTCGGCCTCCGATCGACTGTTGATCGCGGAACTCGATCTCGACTACGCCGTTGGGATACTCGACGATCTCGTAGGACCCGTCGATGCTGATCGTCCCGATCACGCTCACCTCGGCGTGAATCAGGGTCTCTGCCATCTCGATGGGAGCGCCCTGAGGGGAACGGATATCGGACTGCGGCACGTAGATCGAGAGCGGCCGGTCGAGCATCTGATCAAGGGCGTCCCAGGCGAGGTGGCAGCCTTGGACGAACGAGCCGAGTTCCTCAGCGAGCGCTGCCCAAGTTGCTTCGACCACTGCTGCGAGGGTCGTCAGGAGCACGTCCGCTGCATCAAAGAACTCAGTGAGGAGGCTCAGTCCCTGGCCTGCCATGCCCTCGACTAGGCGCCCTGCCGACCCGACGCCTTCGGCCAGCACGGTGACCGGATTCCCATCGAGAGGCATCGGCGGCGAGAACCACGACGGGACGAGGGTCGTCGTGGGCACCGATGTTGGCGCCCCGGCCGACATCGACCCACCGCTGTTCGCAATCGGTCCGGTCGAACCGATTGCCCGAAGGTCGAACGCCATCACCACGGCTCGCCGTGCCAACCCGCCGGCGATCATCGTGGAGGTCGGTCCGTCGAGCTGATCGATCAGGAGCGCGCGGGTGCGCAGTTCGTTGGCCCGGTCAGCCAGGAGCGCCGCGCGTTGTTCGAGAGCGATCAAGCACGCTCCGAGATGTTGTAGCGGCTGCGTTCTCGAGATGGTCGGGTCCGTCACGTCGATGCGGAGCCGACTGGATCCAGCGCGGGCGACCGCCGCTGCCAGTTGGATCGCGGCGCCGGCCTCCCGATGCCGTCGCTCGAGGTCGCGGAGCGAGTCGGGATCCAGTTCGATCAACATGAGAATCCGTGACGTGATCTCACAGCACCTGCCCGAGTCGTCGAAGCTGCGTTTCGAGGCGCTCCCATTCCGCACTCCCAGGCGACGGGAGGACGCTGAGCATGCTGGCGTCGGGTCCCGGTGATCCCGGGATGGGCGGATGAGCGGCGATCCATGCTCGAACCCGGCGTTCGCTGGCCTGCAGCTGGGCCGATCGGTGCTCCACCCAGGCGGCATGGATCGTGAGGTCGTGATCGATACCCGCCAGTTGGTATGCGAGGGCATCGACAGCGGGCTGATCGCCGACCGTCGCCGCACGAAGGCGATCAGCGCCAGGACCCTGCCAACGGGCGGTGGCGAGGTGTGCATCGAGTTGGGCTCGACTGTCGATCAGCGCGACAGCGATCGATCGGCAGGCCGAAGCGAGGTGGCGGAGTTCATCCGGGCTCGATGGCGTCGGGGGGGAGGGAGTCGCTGGGGAGGTCACAACGGTGATGGTCGTCGGGGTGTCGCAGCGTTCCGGGGGAGGAATCGGGGGGCGACGTCCTCCCCCGGAACGGCGAAGATGAGCGTCAGCCCGCCGCTGAGCTCATGGCTTGGAGGCGCTGGGTGAGCTCGCGGGAGGCGTCATTCAACGCATCCATGAGCTGTTGCAGCACCGGTGAGAATTGAGTGTCCCATGCGTCGCCAAAGCGTCGAGCGGCGGGCCCGGCGTATCCGCTCCCGATGATTCCGTGAACGTCGTTGGTGAGCTGGGTCCGGAGCATGTCGACCGTCCCGGCTTCGCTGATGAACTTCGATGCCAGCGTCTCCATCTGTGTCGGATCGGCGCCATAGAACTCGGTCATGAGTGGTCTCCAGTCGTGTGAGGACTCGATCGTCCCGTACCAGCAGAGAATACACGAGAAATACTGAAAAGCAATGAAATAAGTTGAAACAGCATTACAGAAGAAGCGACCCAGGGAACGAGGACCGTCCTGGTTCTTGGGAAATCGGAGCGCGTTGAAGCTGGGCCCGGCTGGTCGGATGTCAGCGGGTCTTCTCCATGAAGCGCTCGATCTCGACGACCACACGCGTCACCTTGCCGGCGGCAACTAGTCCGCGCTCGTCTTTGGCGGAGATGGTGAACATCAGCTTGCGGCCCTCGACTTTGTCGAGGTGCGCCTCGGCAGTGACGATTCCGCCCACCGCCGTGGGGGAGACATGCTCAATCTGGACCCGAACGCCCACCGTTGAGCAGCCCTCCTCGAGGGAGCCGTTGATGGCGTTCATGGTGGCTTCTTCACACAGCGCCAGGAGTCGCGGAGTCGCCAGAACAGGAACCGCTCCCGAACGCAACGCAATGGCCGTGTCGTCGTCGCCGACTTCCAGTGTGACCTTTGCCGTGAGGCCGGGAACCAATCGCATCGACGTTACGATACGGGTGCGGTGGCCGTTGGGCCAACGCTGAGTCGAGGTGTCACCGGATGCCTGTCGGCAGGATGACCGACCAGACAAGTTGTACGAAGGAATCCGACATGATCGAACCCGATGTTCTCGAACGAGTCCTTGCCGCCGGGCTGTCCACCGGTGCCGACTTCGCCGAGGTCTTCGCCGAGGACCGGCGTTCCACGGGCGCTGTGCTTGACGATGGCAAGGTCGAGGAGCTGACGTCCGGCCGTGACCGGGGTGCCGGCATCCGCGTGGTGGTTGGCGAAGCGGTGGGGTTCGCCCACACGGCTGACCTGTCCGAACGTGCCCTGATCGAGACAGCGAAGATCGCTGCGGCCGCCGCTCGCGGTGGTGCCGGCACGGGTCGGGCGGTGACCCTGGCATCACCGTCCGGTCGCTCGACGCCGTCCGTCGAGATTCTTCCCGAGGACATCGGCAAGTCCCGCAAGGTGGAACTCCTCGTCGCCGCCAACGAGGTGGCGCGACACCATCACAGTGCCATCACCCAGGTC
>JBBRSC010000003.1:0-33304 GCA_038245795.1 Acidimicrobiales bacterium | reverse complement strand
TCTGCTCGCACGGTGCCGCGAGAAGGGCCGCGCTGCGTGGCGGCTCTGGAGGCTTCACGCCTCGGACCCGAGCGCCGACGATGCGTTGGCGGTCTACGGGTCGGTGCATCGGTGGCGGGAATGGCCGGCGCTGCGTGGTCGCATTGACGGGTGGCGCGACGACCTCGCAGTGGCCTTACCCGACGAGGTGGATCCGATCCTGCATCAACTCTGCGACGCCTTCGTTGTCGCGGGCCTCTGGGCCGAAGCCCGTGCCGATGGTCTGGTCACCCAACCGGCGGTGTCGGTCGTGATTCCTGTCTGGAGTGTCACAGCGGAGCTGCGTGATCTCGCCATCGACACCATCCGGCGCGTCATGGAATTGGCAACAGTTCCCACCGAGATCATCGTGATCGAAAATGCGTCGAGGTTCTCTCACGAGTTTCCTGCGGACGTGGTGATCCGGAATCCGATCAATGTCGGCGTCGGACCCGCGTGGAACCAGGGGATCGCTGAGGCTCGGGGCGACGTGGTGGTCGTGCTCAACAGCGATTGTGAAGTGACGACCGGATGGGACCGGGCGCTGTGTCACGCGGCGCTCGATGGCCGTCGGATCGCGTTTCCGTACACCGATCACGGTGACGGCCTCGGTCCGGTCGCACCCGATCAGGCAGGCACCGCCGGTTGGTGTTTCGCGGCCTCAGCGACCCTTTTGAACGAGCTCGGCGTGTTCGACGAGCAGTTTGCTCCAGCCTTCTTCGAGGACACCGACTATTGGCACCGGGCATGGTTGGCCGATGTCGACCTGAGTCCGGCGCCCAACGCCGTCGTCCGTCACGAGCGGCGAACGAGTGCCCGCCATCTGGCTGGAGTGGATGACATCTTCGAGGAGAACCGGCGCCGCTACGAGGCCAAATGGGGCCTCGGGTTCGATGCGCCGCCGCCCTACTACGCCCGTGAGATCGTTCCGTACCCCGTGCCGGGTCGGGTGCGGCTGCGTCGACTCAGCCCCGACTCTGCGGTTGATGATCGGCGGCCGAGAGTCTTCGGGATCGGTCTCACGAAAACTGCCACATCGAGTCTGCACTCGGCGATATCGCATCTCGGATTTCGCTCGATCCACCACGGCGATGAGCTGTTTCGCAACGCCATCGAGGAGGCGATCGCCATCGATTTCCCGCCGTTGCACAACGCCGATGACCTCGATGCGTTCTTCGATGTGCCGGCGGTAGTGGATCGCTTCGATCGTTTCGACGTCGAGTACCCCGGAAGTCGCTTCATCCTGAGCACCCGTCCGCTCGAGCCGTGGATCGAATCGCGTCGTCGACATGTCGACACCAACCAGCGGCTGCGCGAACAGGGCGACGTCCATGGCGCAGCATTGGATATCGATGTCGACGGCTGGATCGAGGAATGGCACGGCCATCACGAACGGGTCTTGTCGTACTTTGCCGATCGGCCGGGTGATCTGCTCGTGATCGACGTGTGCTCCGGCGAGGGCTGGGAAGTCCTGGCGCCGTTTGTTGGATGGCAACGCTTGCCCGAGCGTTCCTTTCCATGGGAGAACGCCGCCGGCAATACCGCTGAGGAAGAGGCGACGGTTGACGATGTGAACGGGGGTGTCCATGTGGCGGCATCGTGAGGTCCTCAAGGCGGGCTGGCCGTATACCAGAGGTCACCGAGGCAAATTGTTCCTGGTGGCGTTGCTCACCGTGGTGCTGTTCGTCCTGTCTCTCGCGCAACCGCTCCCATTGGCGTACTTTCTCGATGAGGTGATCGGCGGCCGCACCCCGACCGGCGCCTTCGCATTCACGGGCAGCTGGTCGCTGGTGGGGCGCATTGCGGTGGGCGTCGGCTTCATGATTCTGCTGGCCGTGCTGACGAGCGGGTTCACTGCCTGGAGCGAAACGCTGCAAGCGAAGTTCGAGCAACGAACCGTGCTGGATTTTCGCAGCAAGCTCTTCCGGCACAGCCAGCGGCTCTCGTTGCCGTACCTGGATCAGCAACGCGCAGGAACGTTCATCTTCCAGATCAATTATCACGCCCACTACATGGGCAGCCTCATCACGGCCTTCATTCCGCTGGCATCGAGTGTGCTGACGATCGTCGGCATGACCATCATCATCTTCGCCTTCAACGTGACCCTCGGGCTCATGACCATCTCGGTCATGCCGCTCATCATCTTCTCGACCACCTATTACACCCGCAACATCGAGCCCGTCATCACCCGGACCCGCGAGATCGAGGGCGCCTCGATGTCGATCGTCCACGAGTCGATGTCGATGATCAAAGTGGTCGTCTCGTTTTGTCGTGAAAAGTTCGAACATGCGGTATTCCGCCACAACGGTCAGATGGCTGTTGATGCCCGCGTCAGCCTCACCATCCGACAGGTGACCTTCATGTTGGCCGTCAATCTGGTCACCGTGTGTGGCAACGCTGCGGTGTTGGGCTACGGCGTGTACTTGGTCGTGAATCAGAAACTCAGCACCGGTCAATTGACCATCGTGTTGTCGTACCTGCACTCGATCTATCAACCACTCGAGTCGATCAGCCATCAGATCGCTCACCTTCAGGAATCGTTCATCAACCTGAAGTCGACGCTGAAGTTGCTCGCCACGCCCATTGACATCCAGGAGAAAACTGAGGCCCTGGACCTTCCGCCGTCGAGAGGTCAGATCTCCTTTACCGATGTCACCTTCAGTTACGCCGACCGCGCTCCCGCTGTCCGCGATGTCACGTTCAACGTGAGCCCTGGCGACGTCGTCGCAATTGTCGGGCCGACCGGTGCAGGCAAGTCGACGCTCGTGAGTCTGATCAGCCGAATCGTCGACCCATCAGTTGGATCTGTGGCAATCGATGGCCACGACCTGAGGGACCTGACGTTGTACTCGCTGCGCAGCCAAATTTCGACGGTGTTGCAAGATCCGCTGCTCTGGGGACGATCGATCGCCGACAACATTCGTTACGGGAATCTCGACGCCACTGATGAAGAGATGATCAGTGCGGCTCGCGCCGCGAATGCCCATGAGTTCATCGAGGCTCAGCCCCAGGGGTACGGAACGATCCTCGGTGAGCGCGGCTCGGGCATCTCGGGCGGTGAGCGTCAGCGGATCTCGATTGCCCGGGCCTTCCTGAAAGATGCTCCGATCCTGATTCTGGACGAGCCGACATCGTCGATCGACAGTCGCACCGAGGGCGTCATCCTCGAGGCGTTGGAGCGTCTGATGATCGGCCGAACCACCATTCTGATCGCCCATCGCATGGCGACGATCCGTTCTGCCAACAAGATCCTGGTCATGGACCACGGCCAAGTCGTCGAGGCCGGGACCCACGAGCGCCTGGTCCGAGCGGGGGGCCTGTACAGCGAACTCTGGGCGGCGCAGATGACCGATGTCCGCAGCGCAGAACTCCGAGAAATGGTCACCCCAGAAATCAACGGCAGCCTTTATAACGCCTGACGGGTCGGGGCTGGCGAGATCTTCTCCCCCCGTTCACCTGGCGGACAGGTTCCGCTCACATCGTCGACTGATTGGCGATCCACACTCGGGACATGCATCGCCACGACCGCTGGCACGGAGCCATCCGTTGAAGACCCCCCGTATCGTCGTGATGGGGATGATGACCAAGATTCCGGTCGCGGGCGTGGTGTGGCAGACACTCCACTACCTTCGTGGCCTCGAACGGCTCGGCTGCGATGTCGTCTACGTCGAGAGCCACGCCAGAACACCCTCGATGTTCATGAACCACGAGTCGGATGACGGATCAGGTCGCGCAGCCGCCTTTCTCGACGACTGCGCCCGCAGGTTCGGGTTCCGCTGGGCGTTTCGAGCGTTGCACGACGATGGAGCTATCCACGGGATGTCCGAGAACGAGCTGACGGCGGTGCTGAACAACGCCGACGCAGTGGTCAATCTCCACGGCGGGACTGACCCAGAACTTGTTCCGGAAGCGGTGGGTCGCCTGGTCTATCTCGAGACCGACCCTGTTCAACTCCAGATTGAACTGCACGACGGGGTGGTCGCGACCCGAGAGTTTCTTGATGCTCACGAGGTCTTTTTCACGTTCGGTGAGTGCTGGGGTCGGCCCGGCTGCGGACTTCCTCGAAGTGATCGCTATACGTTTTGGCCGACCCGTCAGCCGGTCGTGTCGGAGTGGTGGATGCCGTCGGCGTCACGGCCGGGTGCAGGATTTACAACGGTTGCCAACTGGCGACAACCTTGGCGTGACGTCTGGGTCGATGGCGAGCGCTATGGATGGTCCAAGGAACAGGAGTTCTCGAAGTTTCTCGAGCTCGCCTCGTTGGTTGACTGCTCGTTCGAGTTGGCGCTCAGCGGGGCTGAGCCAGAGGACTGCGATGCCCTCACGGCCGCCGGCTGGGGAGTGCGCGACGGGTTGGCGGTGTCGTCGAACATCGATACCTACCGCGACTACATCAGTGGTTCGCTCGGGGAGTTCACCTCGGCGAAAGATCAGAACGTCCGATTGCAGAGCGGTTGGTTCAGCGATCGGAGCGCCACGTACCTCGCAGCGGGTCGACCGGTCATCACCCAGTCGACAGGCTTCGAACGGGTGCTCCCAACCGGAACCGGCCTGCTGTCGTTCCGGACGCTCGACGACGCCCGCTCAGCGGTCGAGTCGGTAGTGGCGGATCCCGTGACGCACGAGCAAGCGGCTCGGGAGATCGCGATGGAGTTCTTCTACAGTGATCGCGTTCTCGGGCCGATGCTGGATCGAATCGGCCTGACCCCGACAAGTCGCTCGCGCACTGCTCGACTCGGCATGCCAATGGCACCGGTGTCCCGTCGGCCGTTGCGGTTGGACGATGGGGTGCTGGAACACTTGCTCGATTCCCCCACACCGGACACCCTGCCCGCCCTCGCATCGTCCGTACCTGTCGCCTCAGTCGTGGTTGTCACGTGGAATCACCTGGCCCTGACCAGATGGTGTCTCGAGTCGCTCCTCGATGACCCTGATACACGCGATCTCGAGATCATTGTGGTGGACAACGGATCGACCGACGAGACCCTCGAGTACCTCAAGGGTCTCGCAGCGACCACGCCGTCGATCACCGTGGTGAGCAACCGCCAGAATCGCGGTTTCGCGCCAGCGGTGAACCAGGGATTTGCGCTCGCCACCGCTCCGGTACTCGTCAGCCTCAACAACGACTGTGTCGTCCCGCCGGGCTGGGCGAGGCGTTTGTTGTCGCATCTGGACGATCCCACGATCGGCATGGTGTGCCCCCGAACCAACTCGGCCCCGACGTCTGCACAGATCCCGACGTCCTACGTGGATGAGAACGGGCTGCGCGATCTCGATACCCACTTGGCTCGGTCGACACCGGGCGGCGGACATGACACCGACGATCTCACCATGTTCTGCGTCGCCCTCAGGGCCGACACCTGGTCGACCGTTGGACCACTCGACGAGCAGTTCGACATCGGGATGTTCGAAGACGACGACTATGCCATGCGACTCGGTCGGGCCGGACTCCGGCTCCGGGTCGCCCACGACGTGATCGTGCACCATCACGGCGAAGGCAGCTTCGGTGATCTGTATTCCGAGGGTCGTCACGGAGCGCTCTTCCGTGCCAATCGGGCGCGCTTCGAAGCGAAGTGGGGCGAGGGTTGGTCCGGGCACTCGCGTCCGGTCGACTCGGCGTATACCGAGATGGTCAGTGCGCTTCGCAGGGCGCTGGTGGCGCAGGTCGACCCGATGGTCGAGGTGGCGATCGTGAGCAAAGGCGACGACGAACTCGTTGCGATGGCGCCGCTCTCGGTCCGACATTTCCCGATCGATCCCAACGGCGCCCCGATGGGTCATCACCCGGCCAACTCCGAGGCCGCCATCCGCCTGCTCGACGACGCGGTTCACGACGGGGTCGGCTGCTTCGTCGTGCCCAGGACCTCGCGTTGGTGGCTCGACCACTACCGGGGATTCGCTGACCACCTGAGCGAGCACTTCCCGATACGGATCGACGTCGAGGCCGGCACGATCTTCCTGGTGGCGACATGAGCATCGATCTCGCGAGCACCGATGGCCGCCGACTGGTGGCGGTGCTCGCCCACGCCCACATGAGGCGCCACCAACGGGCCGTGAAGCCGGTCGAGGACGGCTCCGTGGGCCCGGCCAAACACTCGACATTGGACGTGACAGATCATTGCGACTCCTCGGTCGGTGGTCTGGCTGCGGTGGAGGAACGTGCTCGAAATCGCCACGCGATCTACACCGAGCAGGTCCGATTGTTCAGGGAGTTGATCATTGAAGCGGTGCCGGCAGGCAGTTCGATCGCCGTGATCTCCCGCGGCGACGATGCGTTCGGCGCGGGTATCGACGCGTTCCGTCATTTCCCGTCCGATGTGACCGGTCGCTGGGTCGGCCATCATCCGTCGGACTCCAACGATGCCATCCGGTACCTCGACGAAGCGATCGAACGTGGGGCGACCCATGTCGGGGTGCCCGAGCCGTCCCGTTGGTGGTTAGGTCACTACTCAGACTTCGGTTCCCATCTGGCGGGTGGGTCGCTCGTGGCTGACGTCGAGGGCGTCGGTGCGATTTGGGCGTTGGCGTCGCCCACTTCGATGTCAACGGGCGATGAGTCGGCGGGCATCGAAGTCTCGGCCACAGGTCGATCGATCACGGGTGGCAGTGCGACAGTGAACGACCAGACTGCCTATGACGAATCGGTCCGCGAACTCAGGGGCTGGTCCGATGCCGTTCTCGGGTCCCATCGACGGGTGGTCGTGATCTCACGTGGCGATCCGGAACTGGCCGGCGGTCGGTATGACCACTTCCCGGTGAATGCCCACGGGATCTACGACGGTCATCCCGCCGATGACGCTGACGCGATCGATCGGCTGCGGGCCGCATACGAACGCGGGGCCGAGTTCGTGCTCGTCCCCACTGCCATGTCGTGGTGGGCCGAGACCTACCCGACCTTCTGGGCCGTTGTCCGCTCAGGGTGCTCCATCGAACGCCCTGGCTCCGGATGGCTCAGCGACCTGTCCCGAAGCGACCTCACCGCCTCACACGCCCCCGACCAGGAGTCGACATGACCCGCCGCGTGCTGATCATCAGCCACAACTATCCGACGACCAGACCCGGCGGTGCTGAGAACTACGCATTGGAACTTCGCCGGGCCATGGAAGCCGACGGTGGCGATGCGCTGCTCCTGGCGAAAGGCGGTGCTCCGCTCAATCGTTCGGGAAGTGTGCATCTTTCGACCTACGTGGCGCCCGTCGACCGCCAACCCAATGAGTACCTGTTGTTCACCGATGGCTACTCCTACGACTGGATCAATCACACGATCACTGACAAGGACTTCTATACCGGCCACCTCCGTAAGTTCCTCCAAGCTGTTCGGCCCGATGTCGTCCACCTTCAACACACGATGTTCGTCGGCTACGACGTGCTGCGCGAGATCCGAACGACCCTTCCGGACGCCGTGATCGTGTACACGCTGCACGAGTTCTCAGCCATCTGTCATCACCAGGGCCAGATGGTCCGTACGTTCGGCGATGACGAACTCTGCGATCACGCCAGCCCCCGCCGCTGTCACGAGTGCTTCCTGGACATCACTCCCCAACAGTTCTTCCTGCGTGAGCGGTTCATCAAGGCTCAGTTCGAGTTGGTCGATGCCTTCGTCACGCCGAGCGCGTTCCTACGAGACCGATTCATCGACTGGGGAATCGACAAGGCGCGTATCCATCACGAACCGAACGGTCGCCTTGCTCCCGAAGCGATCGCGGCACGGACTGAACGACCCGCCCGGAATCGCTTCGCTTTCTTCGGACAGATCACCCGTTTCAAGGGGCTCGATGTGCTCTTGGAAGCGATGGCGTTGCTCAGTTCCGACACGCCGGGTGTCGATGGCGATCTGAGCGATCTCATTGCGGCACTGGGACTCGACACACCGGCGGAACCCCAGCTACACCCGCCGCACCTCTGGGTTCACGGTGCCAACCTCGACATCCAGACCCATGACTACCGGGCGCGAATCGGTGATCTCCTGTCGATGACCGGTGCCGACGTGACCATGGTGGGTCCCTACCGTCCCGAGCAGTTGCCGGAACTCATGGCGGAGATCGATTGGGTCGTGGTGCCGTCGATCTGGTGGGAGAACGCCCCACTGGTCATTCAGGAGGCGTTCACCCACGGTCGTCCGGTGATCTGTTCCGACATCGGGGGCATGGCAGAGAAGGTCACCGACGATGTCGACGGGCTCTATTTCCGAGCGCGGGATCCGCGATCACTGGCCCGCACCATTGATCGCGCTGCGACCGAGCCCGGGTTGTGGGACCGATTGGTCGACGTCATCTCTCCCACGCACGGAATGGCCGAACACATCGACTGGCTGAAACAGCTCTATGACGAGCTCGACAAACGGCCGAGGGCCGGCACCCAGATGGATGTCCCTGCGGAGGTTCGACGCCGCTCGACGCGGGGTCGGGTGACCCGATGACCGTCATCGAACCAACTGCGCCGGCACCGATCGCGCTCACATGGCTGAGCGACGACGTCCTGTTGGTCGTCGGGCCCTACGGCGGATGGCCAGAGCTCTCGGTGTCGCTCGACGACTCCGATTCCGAAGCCATCGGGATGGCGCAGTTCTCGCCGAGCAGCATTCGTGATTCGCTCAGCGTTGTCGTCCTACGCTTGGGAACGGCGAGGCCGTCGAGGATGATCGGCCTGACGCTCCGCTTCGTTGGTCAGATGGGCGAGTTCGCACTCGACGACGATGATCTTGGCGAGCGCACCGTTCACCTCAGCGACCTCATCCTCGAACATCTCGCGCCGATGACGGCAGCTGAGCGTGATGAAACGCTGTCCTTCCTCGTCGAGGCAACGCTGATTGGTGCGGCGCCCGGAGAATCGCTGGCGGAGTCGATGACCACCATCCGGGCGGCGTTACGAACGCCGCTTCCGCCGGTCAGCGTCCGGACGAAGCGCCGCGGTGGCTTCCATATCGAAACCGTCGTCGCGGGTGACGAGCACACGGTGTACCTCAGAGGCTGGATCGGGGTGCCCGACGACCAGATCGAGCGTGTCATCGCAGTGTCGCCAGAGGGGGAGCGGGTCGAGTTGTCCTCGTGGCATCGACCTCACCGAACCGATGTCGAGGAATTTCTCGGCTACCCGACGGGCAGCGCCCTCCACCTGGGATTTGCCGCACATCTCACCACGGTGGCTCCGAGTTGTCGGACTACGGGCTGGATCGTCGAAGTGCATCAGCGCAACGGCCTTGCGGCCGAGGTCGAGGCACCCCCGGTGGTGACCGACATCGTCGAGGGACGACGGATTCTGCTCGGGGACCTCGGAATGGAACCGTCGGACGACGATCGCCTGGTCGCCGCGCACCTCTCACCAACCTTCGCCGCCATGCAGCGGCGACGACATCGCTCTTCGGTGGTCAGGGCGGTCGATGAGTGGGGGCCGGCACCTCGTCGAGCCGCGGTCTCGGTGGTGATCCCGCTGTACGGGCGAACCGATTTCGTCGAGCATCAAATGGCGCAATTCGCGCTCGACATGACGTTGTCCGAGGTGGAGCTGATCTATGTCCTCGATGATCCCAGGTTGGCGGACGCGTTCCGAGCGGAGGCCGGGCGACTCTTTCGTCTGTACGGGGTGCCATTTCGTTTGGTGGTGCTCGACGAGAACCTCGGGTTCGCAGGAGCGAACAACGCTGGGGTGGCGCTCGCCCGTGGTCGACATCTGTTGTTGTGCAACAGCGATGTTTTTCCCGAGAAGCCCGGCTGGATCATGGCGCTGTCATCCGTGCTCTACGCGCGGCCCAAGGTTGCTGCGGTCGCACCGATGCTCGTCTACGAGGACCAGTCGCTGCAACACGCTGGAATGTACTTCGACCGGCCAGCCGGCGTGACCCACTGGCGCAACGAGCACTACTTCAAGGGGATCCACCGGTCCTTCGAACCCGCCAACGTGGCGCGAGTCGTTCCGGCGGCCAGCGCTGCGTGTCTCATGTTGGACACCGATCAGTACCGGCGGCTGGGTGGGTTGTCCGGTGGCTATCTCCAAGGTGACTACGAGGATTCCGATCTGTGCCTGCGGATCAGAGCCGCCGGCGGCGACATCTGGTACGAGCCGTCGATCGCAGCGTTCCACTTGGAGGGAATGAGCTACCCGACGCCCGAGCGGGTGCTGTACGGGCGCTACAACGCATGGCTCCATCAGTCACTGTGGGATGAGCAGATCACCGAGATCATGTCGGACCCCGCTGTCCGACCGGCGAACGTCGCTGCGCGAAAACGGCCGGTCGGATGAGCCGCACCCCCCGGGCGAACTCGCGAATCCCTGACCGGGTCGTGGTGTCGGGAGCGTTGGCGCATCGGGTGAAACGACCGGGCCACGCCTTCGTGTTCCTCCATCTGCTCGAGGGTTTCTCCCGTCTGGGATGCGACGTGACGTTCGTGGATCGCTGGGACGACCAGATGGGCGTCGACGATCTCGGCCATCGGGTTGACGCCGCCGACGCAGTGAGCTGGCTCGGCGGCTGTCTCGACACGATCGGTCTCGGCGATCGGTTCTCGTTGCTCATGCCGGGTGGATCGTGCGTGGGGATCGGGCGGAGCGAGATGTCCGATCGGATGAGCGGCGCCGTGCTGATCGATGTGATGGGATTCCTTGACGACCCTGATCTGTTGGCGCTCGCCGAACGCCGGGTCTTCTGGGACCTTGATCCGGGCTTCGGTCATCTCTGGGATGCGCAAGGTCTCGCCCATCCGTTCGATGCTCATGACGATCACGTGACGGTTGGCCTGAACATCGGTACCCCTGACTGTGACGTGCCGACCGGCGGTCGTCGCTGGATCACCACCCTGCCGCCGGTCGTCCTTGATCGCTGGCCGGTGACGGATCACGATCGGCGAACCGTGACCTCGGTTGCCACCTGGCGTGGACCGTTTGCTCCTCTCGAAATCGATGGTCGTCGCTTGGGGCTTCGAGCTCACGCCTTCCGGCCGTTTGCTGACGTTCCAATCCGTGCGGGACAACGCTCCACTCTCGCGATGAACTTTCCGGACTCAGATCGAGCGGACCGCGACCTCCTCCGAGCCGGTGGTTGGGACATCGTCGATCCGATCGTCGTTGCCGGCGATCTGTCCTCATATCAGGAGTTCGTTGCCCGATCAGGACTCGAGCTGTGCGTTGCAAAGGAGCTGTACGTGAAGTTGCGGACAGGCTGGTTCAGCGATCGCAGCGCCACGTATCTGGCGTCGGGTCGACCCGTCGTCGCGCTCGACACCGGGTTCTCATCGGTGCTTCCCAGCACAGAAGGGCTGGTAGCGATCGCGAGCCCCGATGAGGCGGTCGAGGCTGTGAAGGACGTGACCGCCAACATGTCGCGCCATCGCAAAGCGGCCAAGGCGTTGGCCGAGGAACACTTCGACAGCGATGTTGTCCTCACGTCGGTGTTGGAGAGGTTGGGCTCATGACACCGGACGAACGCGCCAGCCAAGCCGATGGACTGCGCCGGATGAACTGGGGAGCAGGCCGCGCGGAAATCGGATGGTGGAACTCGGACCTGCGCGACGAGCCCGACATGGACCACGTCGGCGACATTGCCGAGGGACTTCCCGTCGGGGACGGCACCTTTGACTACATCGCCAGCATCCATGCGCTCCCGATGATCCGTTACCCCGAACTGGTGTCCACGCTGATCGAGTTGCGGCGGACGCTCGTGCCAGGTGGTGTGCTGCGACTGGTGCTACCGGACCTCGAAAAGGGTGTTGCCGCCTGGCGACGAGGTGACTCCGACTACTTCGCGGTGCCCGACTCCGACGAAGCAACCATGAGCGGCAAGCTGATTTGTCAGTTGCTCTGGTACGGGTGGTCGTCGACGTTGTTCACCCGGGAGTGGATCGAAGACCTGCTGAAACGTGCCGGGTTCGTTGCCGTACATCACACGACCATCGGCCATTCGCCGACCGGCCGTCAAGGTATCTGTGATCTCGACAATCGCGAGGCCGAATCGCTGTTCGTCGAGGCCGTTGCGCCGTGAGACCAGTTGCATCGTGAACGTCGTCGTATCCGGGGCAATCGCGAATCGCGCCCACAACGCCGGTGAGGCCTGGGTACGTGCCAGCTGGATCGAAGGGTTCATCGAGTTGGGTCACAGTGTCTCGTTCGTTGAACATCTCGCGACGTCTGACGATGATCCGTCACACCAGCCAGCCATCGATTGGTTCGAACTGGTCGTTGCGTGGTTCGGGTTGGCGGATCGTTCGCACTTGGTCAGCCAGACCGAACCGACCGAACACGTCCGAGGTCTCCTGATCGCGGCCGATGTGCTCATCGACATTTCGGGCACGTTGCCAGCGTCATGGCTCGGCATGGTTGGCGGCGAACGCGTCTACGTCGATCTCGATCCCGGGTTCACGCAGATCTGGTCCGAACGTGGTCTGATCGATCTCAGTCACCACGATCGCTACGCGACGGTCGGACTCCGAATCGGATCTCCGGACTGCGTTGTGCCGACCGGTGGCCTCGAGTGGATACCTGTTCGCCAACCGGTGATCCTCGATCGTTGGCCGGTCGGGCCCGTGCCTGTTGATCCGTTCCGATGCACGACGGTGGCCTCATGGCGCCCGTCCTACGGGCCGCTCGACTGGGCGGGAACGCAGTACGGGGTGAAGGTCCACGAGTTCCGGCGCCATCTGACGCTTCCTGGCCAGACCTTGGCGCAGATGGAACTGGCGTTGGCCATCGATCCAGCCGACGCGGCTGACCGGGAGTCACTCGTGCGGGCGGACTGGGTGCTCACAGACCCAACCCTGCCGTCGGCCTCTCCCGCGGCATTCCGCGATTTCGTCACCGCATCGTCGACCGAGTGGTCGGTCGCTCAGGGTGCCTACGTCGGGCTGGAGACCGGTTGGTTCAGCGATCGAACCGTTCGCTATCTGGCCGCGGGGCGCCCTGCCATCGTGCAGGAGACCGGCTGGTCGCGCGACCTTCCATCGGGAATGGGCCTGCTGTCGTTCGACGGGGTCGAGTCGGCTGCCCGCGCCATCGCCGAGGTGATGGACGATCCCCAGTCCCACGGTGCCGCGGCCCGAGCGATCACTGAGGAATGGTTCTGTCCCGCCCGCGCGCTGGCGCCGCTCCTGGAACGGTTGGGCGTACGCGCATGACACGAATTGTCGTCGGCGGACGAGTGGCATCAGCGTGGGGCCAGGGCGGCGCGATCTGGGCGGTCGCGAACTGGCTGCTTGGTTTCGAGGCGCTCGGACACGACGTCACGCTGATCGAACCCGTGGATTCCATTGAGATCGCGGCGCTGGCCGACACGCTTTCCGCCACGCGATCAGCGCTCCGAGACATGGGCGTGGCGGCCGAGTTTCTGCCGGTGCGACGCAATGGACCGCTGGGCGCTTTGACCGAGGCAGCGACGGCGATCGACCGCGCCGACCTGATCTTCGATCTGTCGGGCGTGCTCGGCACAGAGGGACTGCTCGGTGCCGGACGATTGGGCAGTGGTTCGCATCGCCGGGTCTTTGTCGACATCGATCCGGGGTTCACTCAGTGTTGGGCCCGCGACGGCCTGATCGACCTCCTTCCGTACGACGCGCACATCACGGTGGGCATACGGATCGGCACGCTGGGTTGCCCGATCCCGACCAACGGCATCGACTGGATCACCACCGTCCCGCCGGTGTGGCTCGCCGCGTGGGCGTCGGCTCCGCCGCCGGTCAGCGGGCGTTGGACGACGGTGGCGAACTGGCGGAGTTACGGCTCGCCTCAGCTCGACGGTCAACGCCTGGGACAGAAAGCACACGCCGTGCGTCAGCTGCTCAAGCTTCCCGAACTCACAGAACAGCGAGTCATTCTGGCCCTCGACATCCATCCCGACGAACACTCTGACCACGACGCGTTGGCGGCCCATCGATGGGAACTGGTCGACCCAGCGGTCGCCTCCACCCCGCATGGATTCGGCCAGTTCATTGCCGGTTCCACCGGCGAGATCGGCATCGCCAAGGAGGGCTACGTGGTCGGCGTGACCGGTTGGATCAGCGATCGGACGTTGGCCTACCTCGCCGCTGGCCGGCCAGCAGTCGTTGCTGACACCGGCGCGCCTCGCGAACTGATCACGGGTTCGGGTCTCTTGGTGTTCTGCGATGCGCAGGGCGCCGCTGATGCGATCGCCGCCGTCGAACGTGATCTTGTCGACCACAGCCGCGCGGCGCGCAATTGGGCCTCGCAACACGCTGACTCGATCAAGGTTTGCGACTCATTGCTGGACGCGGTGTCATGAGTTCGCCGCACACACGGCCGTACCGTGCTGCGACCACGCATCCCATCGACGAAATCCGGGACGCAGAGGGTCGCTACTCGGTGCTCCACAAAGATCTGAATCCGGCGCGCCTCACCGCCGCAGCTCACCTTGCTCGGCCGAACTGGATCAACGATCCGCAACGGGAGATCCTCGTATACCAGCGGCTACTGGTCGACGCGCCCCTTGGGACGCCACGATTGATCGCGGCCAGTACAGATACCGGTACTGGGACCGGAGTTGGCGATGATCCGATTGCTGCGGGGTGGTGGATCCGCATCGAACATGTCGATGGTGCGCCGCTGACGGAGGTCGGCGACATGGATCGCTGGCTTGATGCCGCGCGTTGGATCGGCATTTTCCACGCATGGACCGACACCCTCGATCATCTGCCCGATATCCATCCGGTTCGCTGGACTCGCGGCGCGCTCGCGGGGGTGTACTGCGACGCGGTTGCGGCCTCGTCGTTGGGATCGATGGCTCCGATCCTGAGCAACGGGGTTCGGTCGGATGAATTGGTGGACCTGATGTTTTCTGGACGAAGCGGGGTGATTCACGGCGAACTCACGGCATCAAATGTCGTGATCCCGAGCGACCCGAATCGACCGGTGTGCGTGCTCGATTGGGAGCTGTGCGGCGTGGGCCCTCGGCTGTTGGATCTGGCGTCGTTGGTTGTCGGTTGGCCTGATGGCGTCGTCGATCGCTTCCTCGCCGTCTACGCCGATGCCGCAGGATTCAATTGCGACGATGGTATGCGGAGACAACTCGATGCGGCTCGGCTCCATCTGGCATTGCGGTGGTTGGGTGCGGAGGGTCGCGGATGGCGACCGCCGATCGAACGTCGAACCGACTGGGCAGCCGAGGCGAGGGGTTCGGCCGATCGGCTCGGATGGTGAGAGGCTTGACCCATGGCGATGATCACGGTCACAGCTGATGACCTCGGACTGAGTCTGGGGGTCAACGCCGGGATCATCGAGGCGCATCGTTGGGGCCCGGTGGCGAACGCGTCGTTGATGGTGCACGGCAGAGCGGTGGACGGTATCGAT
Source organism: Acidimicrobiales bacterium (assembly GCA_038245795.1). Taxonomy (GTDB): domain Bacteria; phylum Actinomycetota; class Acidimicrobiia; order Acidimicrobiales; family Microtrichaceae; genus JBBRSC01. The sequence goes on along the minus strand of JBBRSC010000003.1, from coordinate 17,998 downwards.
GAAGTCATGTTGGCGTGTCCCGGTCTGGCGATCGGGCTGCATGTCGATCTTGGAGAATGGGAGTACCGCGACGACGGGTGGGTGGCGTCTTACGAGCGCGTCGATACCGACGATCCGGATGCGGTAGCACGCGAGGTTGCCGACCAGTTGGTGCGGTTTGAACGACTCGTCGGGGGACCGCCGACCCATCTCGATTCTCATCAACACATCCATCGTGATGGTGCTGTGTCCGGAATCATCGCAGCGATGGCAGCGCAGCTCGCCGTGCCGTTGCGTGAGGTGACGCACGCCTATCTCGGCGGGTTTTACGGTCAGGACCAGAAGTCGAGGCCGGTGCCCGAGTCCCTCACGGCTGCGGCGTGGGCAGCGTTGTTGTCGGAGTGCATCGCGCCACTGACGGAGTTGAGTTGTCACCCGTCGACGATGGCTGACACGGGATCGATCTACGACGCCGAGCGCATCGTTGAGCTGGGCGTGTTGACTTCACCCGAGGTAGCGGAGGCATGCGTTGCGTCGGGCCATCAGTTCGTTCGTCTCGATGGCCCGCCGAGCAGGGCTGGTGCCGCTGCCACGAAAGTGAGGGCGATTGATCCAGGGAGCGTTTGGCGAGGCGAGCCCAGTCCTGAATCGTGGGACGGATTGTCGGGATAGCTGAGAATCCATGGCGCGCGATGGTGAGAGAGGGATTTCACGTTCACTTCATCTCTCCGCCAGGTGTTGTCCGCCGACGATTCGTTGCGCAGTCGTAGCGTCCGGGAATGAACGGCAACGACGTCTGGACTGAGAATCTCGGGGAAGAACTCGACTTCTGGCGAACGGTGCTCAGTGACCCAAGCCCGGCGGGCCAAGTGCAGCGGGACCGAGCGCAAGAGCGAGCAGTGTGGGACGAATTCAGAAATCGGATCGCAGATGATGTCGATCCGGTTCGGATCCTGGATGTGGGCTCGGGCCCGCTCACCACCGTTGGAACAATTTGGCCGGGTCGGAACGTCGAGGTAGTGGCAATCGATCCGCTCGCGGGCGAGTACAACTCGGTGCTCGACGAATTGGGAATTGTTGGTCCGGTCAGATCAATTCCGATGATGGGGGAAGAGCTCTCACGCCACCTCCCCGAGCGGACCTTCCACCTGGCTCATGCCGCGAACTCGTTGGACCACTCGTCAGACCCTGCCAAGACCATCACCGAAATGGTCGCGATGACCGTGCCGGGTGGCACCGTCTGCCTGCTGCATCACGTGAACGTCGGAGAGATGGAGCTGTACCGCGGCTTGCATCAGTGGAATCTGTGTCCGGCAGGAGGCGCTGACGTTCGAATCTGGAGCCGGGACAGCGAAGTGATGCTCTCGGCGCTCGCTCCGGGTGCAACCATCGAGGTCCTCGAAGAACCCGGGGACCTGTTCCGAGTCTGGCTCACGACTCAGACGTCAGGCTGATTGGGCGCAGCCCATGGGGGCACCTGCCCGCCTGGTGAAGCAGTCCGACGAGCGCCCAGCCTCAGCCGAAGCGACCTGACACGTAGTCGAGGGTGCGGGGATCGACAGGGTTGCGGAACATGTCGTCGGTCGGACCAGCTTCGACGATGTGTCCGGGCGTGTTCTCCGCAGCGAGGAAGAAGGCGCAGGTCTCCGACACGCGCTGAGCCTGCTGCATGTTGTGAGTCACGATGACGATCGTGACGTCGTGGCTGATCTCGGCGATCGTCTCTTCGATGCGACGGGTCGACGTCGGATCGAGCGCCGAGCATGGTTCGTCCATCAACAACACGCTCGGCTCCACAGCGAGTGAGCGGGCAATACACAACCGTTGCTGTTGACCCCCGGAGAGGGCACCACCGTTTTCGGTGAGTCGGTTCCTGACTTCGTTCCACAGGCCAGCGCGGGTCAGGCACCGCTCGACAATCTCGTCGCCGTTACGAATCTTGGTGCCAGACAGCTTCAGTCCCGAGAGCACATTCTCTGAGATCGACATCGCAGGGAACGGGTTGGGCTTCTGGAACACCATCCCGATTCGGCGACGAGTCTCGGTGATGCGAAGTTCGGGCCCGTAGATGTCGAGTCCATCGAGCTGCACTTCGCCACCAAGTTGGGCTCCGGGGATCAGCTCATGCATGCGATTGAGGATTCGTAGGAAGGTCGACTTGCCACAGCCGGACGGACCAATGAGCGCCGTCACGCTCCGAGCGGGCATCTCGAGCGATACCCGGTCGAGCACCTTGTGCTTGCCGAACCACGCGCTGACCCCTCGGGCGCTCAGCGACGACGCCGATGATCCGAGGACGGGGACCGTGCGATCAGCGGGCCTCAGATCGACAACATCATTGATGACAGCGCTCACGGAATCTCCTCGACAAGGGGTTCAACACAGCTTCGTCAACGGATCCGAACCCAACGTGTCGGTCTGACACCTCGGAAGCGAATGATCGGTGAACACTCGGTGACAACCCTTGAGCGAACCGGGACTCGCGGCCAAGTTGGAAGGCGGCGGATCAGGTGGATCCATCGAAAGAAGGAGACATTCATGTCGCTCAAGAACGCAAGCCGGACAGCCGCGGCCCTCGGTGCGGTCACTGCCATCGTGGCGCTGACCGGAGGTGCCGCAAGTGCCACAACCATTCCGGCGCCGACATCCGGTGTCCATACCTCCGAGTGGGCCAGCGCCACGTTCAAGATGCACGATCGTCGCAACACTGAGATCGTGATCTCGATCGGCGATGACACACCGGTCGGTTCCGCTCGCTTCCGTTCGGTCGAGGTGGACGTCACGCAGTCGTACTGCAAGGCGAGCACCCTTTTCACCGTGTCGATGTCGAACCGTTCTACGGTCGGCGAGGGCGACATCCGTGTCAACAACGCCAAGGGTCGGGCGATGATCGACGACGACGTGTCGCTCGTCGGCACGGTCACCCAGACGCCCGCTGGCAAGAGTTGCGCCACGCCGGTTCCTGCCCAAGCCGTGACCACAGCGAAGTCGGCCAACTTCGAGGCCACCGCTCGCTGGCGTGCCACGGGCTCCCCGTTGCTGTACTCCGACGACAAGCCCGCGAATTACTCGTACTCCGACGCATCTGCCAAGGGTGAGTTCACCATTCGTGGGCTCGGTGTCGACGACGACGCGACCGCCGAGGCCGGGGCCTGGATCTGGCAGGGGCTCTACACCGTCACCGCTGGCGCGCCTTACCCCGACGTGACCCCGGCCACCTGACCGGCGGAGTCGCAAGGAGCACCCCCCGGCCCCGTTCCGCGTCTCGAGCTCGCCTCCGATGACGCGGAACGGGGCATGTACCCTTCAGACGGGAGAAGCGGAACCGGCGGGGGAGTTGGAAGATGGATCGCAGATCGTTCTTGCGTGCTGGCGCGGCGACGGCTGGCGGAGTGATGCTGCTCCCCGGCTTGTCGGGCTGCACCAACTCCGCGCCGATCTACGCGGCCCCCGGCAACGGCACGTCCTTCACGCTCGGCGTGTTATCTGGGCTCCACAGTTCCACTGAGGTCGTCTTGTGGACCCGCATCGAGCCGACGCTCGTTGCCGGCGTGAACAACGTGAGCTGGACCATGTCCACCTCGCCGACCATGTCGGATGTTGTTGCCTTCGGAACAGTTGCGGTAGGCCCAGACTCTGATCACACTGCGAAGGTGCTCGTCGGTGGTCTCGAACCGGACCGTTCGTACTGGTACCGGTTCAGCGTGGCCGACGCCGGACAACGTCCGAGCCCCATTGGTCGGGCCCGGACGCTGCCGAGCGAGAGCTCCGAACCCACCGCCCTCCGATTGGCCTATGCGAGCTGTCAGAACTGGCAGACCGGTTGGTACAACGCCTGGTCATCGATCGCAGACGAAGATGTCGACGCGGTGTTGTGGCTCGGCGACTACATCTACGAGAGCGGCGGCTTCTCGATCCGCGACGTCCGGCGCGACACCGTTGGCACAGCGTTCGACCTGGACGGCTACCGTGCCAAATACCGCCTCTACCGGAGCGACCCGTCGCTGCAACGAGCCCACTCGGCTCACCCGTTCGTGCCCATCTGGGACGATCACGAGTTCCGGGACAACTACTCGACGCGCGACATGTCCCTGGAGCCGGAGCGGGTCAAGAGCGCCTACCGTGCGTGGTTTGAGTACATGCCCGTCTGGCCGATCTCGGGGACGCGCATCTTTCGGAATCTCCGCTGGGGCCGTCTGGCGGAACTGTTCATGTTGGACACCCGTCAATACCGCGATCCGCAGGCGGGAGCTGGTCGGAGCACCTTCATTGGCGTTGGGAGTGACATCGCTGAAGCAGCTCGCCCCGGTCGATCCATCCTCGGTGCAGATCAGCGGCGCTGGCTGCTCGACGGGTTGTCGGGTGCTCAGACCGAGTCGGTCCGTTGGAAGCTCCTCGGCAATCAGGTGATGATCTCGCCGGTGCGGCCCTTCGACCTGGACACCCCGGAGCTTCGACAACTGAACGCGCAGCTCACCCGTCACAACGGCGTGTACCTCAACCTCGACAGCTGGGACTCCTACTTCGACGAACGCGATCATGTGTTGGGACACCTGGCCGATCAGCGCATCTCGAATGTCGCATTCCTCACCGGCGACATCCACACCTTCTGGCAGTCCACGATGCGCGCCGACTACGACGATGATCGGTCTCCGTTCGTTGCCAACGAATTCGTCGGCGGATCGATCACGTCCTCCGGCCCCAATGTGTTGGGCACCGGTCCCGCGGCGCAACTCGAGCAGTTGGTGACCAGCCAGTGGAGCCCGGCGTTCCGTTATGTCGACTTCCGCCGCAACGGCTATGGGCTGGTCGAATGCACACCGAACGCCATGACGGTGTCCTATCGCACCACAGAGGTGTTCTTCCCCGGGACACCGACCGTGACATCGATGAAGTTCATCGTGACGAACGGCACAGTTGCGCCTACCATCCAATCCATCAACCCGTAGCTGAATCAGGTTCATGACCGACGAAAACGCAACCCTCACAGTCGAATTCTGCGGCGAGCACCACGAACTCGCGTCCGAGGACACCCTGACCTTCGGTCGGCGGGGCGACATCGTTGTCGATGACAATCCGTATCTGCACCGCGTGGTGGGCCGCTTCGTTCACCGCCAAGGCGTGTGGTGGCTCCAAAACCAGGGAACAAGGATCACCGTCGAGCTCCGGGATCTGCGTTCGGCAACCCGGCTGTCCATTTCCCCCGGCCAGCAGGTGGCACTGGTGTCGCCTGCGTTCAGTGTCCATTTCGGTGCCGGACCGACCACCTACGAATTGATCGGGTCACGCGTCGCGAGCGGTGTCGATGAGACCGTGGAATCAATGGATGCAGTCGGCACGGTGACCATTGATTTCGGCGTGGTTCCGTTGTCGTCGGAACAACACCTCCTGCTCGTGGCGCTCTGTGAGATGCGACTGATCGATTCTGACTCCATGCCGACCAATCAGTCATTGGCCTCGCGGCTCGGATGGACGATCACGAAGTACAACCGCAAGCTCGATCATCTCTGCGCCAAGCTCACACGCGAGGGTGTTCGTGGACTGCGCGGTGGACCGGATGGGGTCGCGACCGACCGACGCCAGGCCCTGATCGATCACGCGCTGTCAGTTGCGCTCGTGACTCCCGGTGACCTCGGCATGCTCGCCCGTCAGGCCAGCTGACACCCAGTCTCGCCACGGGTCAGGTTCGCCACGGGTCAGTGTCGCCGTCGGCTCAGCGCGCGGCGACGAGGGTCCGGTACAGCTCGGAGATCTCGTCGACCGAGACGATCTGGACATCGGCGGGAACGGTGATGGTCCGCGGCCCGAAGTCCGTGAACACGAAGGTCGCCGTGGATCTCGTCGCCTGCAACTCGGCATCGATTCGGTGGGTCAGCCCGTCGGTGTCTCCGAGCCAGATGGTCGTTCGACCGCGATCGAACCGGTGCGTTGCCACGTCGCCGACGAGGTCTGGTCCCAACGCCGTCACGCCATCCTGTTGCAACAGGATCGGATTGTCGCGGGTCGTCGATGCTGCCGTGTCGATGAGACGCAACGGCAGATGCAGCGGACTCGATGCCGGGTCGAGGGGTCGCGCCACCCACGAGATGCCCGGACGACCCTTGGCGCCGAGCGCTTCCTCGAGCCCTGGAACCGTCTCGAACGTGACGTTGGGATTGAAGACGATGTCGAACGGGGCGCGGGCCGGTTGCCCCGTGATAGTGGAGGTCGCGGTGAGTCGACCGACGTGGCCCACCCAGTCGATCTCGCCGTCGAGCTCAAACGTCGCAGTGCCGAAGGGGATCGTGGCGTGCACATGGGCGCCGCCCACGGTGTGGTTGTTGACCAGGGCATCCGCCAGCTTCGATGCCTCATCCGCGGTGATCGGCGTTCCGGCCGCCGAGCCGACGGCCGTGGTCGGACCGCTGGCCTCCTTCGTGGAGCTGCACCCGACCACCAAGGACAGCACGCCGATCACCGTCCCCACAACGGCCAGAACCGCCCGCCTGGTCGAGATCATTTTGGAGGTGCCGTGGGGGTAGCGATCGTGTTGAGGTCGGGGCGCTGCGCCATCTTGGCTGGGTCTGCGGGTCGGGTGTCGACGTCGGGCATCGTTGGTTGCGGACCGGGGAGCGCGATGTCCTGGTAGGGAACCGACCCTGGCGCCACGGCCGCCGGCGCATCGCCCCGACCGCCACGGGACTCCGGGGCGCAGGCATACCGGGACTCGATGTCGGCGGGTGCTGAGGTCGTGAACGTGTTGGACGCAAAGCAGTTGTTGCGGGTGGCTCCGTCGGAAGTGGAGATCACCAGGTCGGTGCGGTTTCCCGACAGCGTGTTGCCGAGCACCCGGTTCCCGTCGGCCAGATATCCCTGCTGATCGATGATGGCGACACCCGCTGACACGTGGCCGGTGATCAGGTTTCGTTCGATCCGATTCGAGCTTCCGCCGCCGATCGCTACGCCCACCCCGAACGCCTCGGTGGCTTTCGGCGAATTGGATTCGGAGTTGTCGACGATCACGTTGCCGACGATGTCGGTATCGCTTTGGGGTGCAAGCTTCTCCTTGGCCGACGAGTTCGGCTCGAGCCCCACGCGATTGTGGCGCCACAGGTTCGACACGATGACCAGATTTCCGCCGGCGTTCGTGCCCTGGTAACCCGACGCATTGAACTCGGCGGTCGAGTCGCTGATGACCGCGTTGCACGGCTGACACTGACCGATGTAGATCCCGGCATCGGGGTGACCCGAGGCGTAGATGTGATCCACGGCGCCGCCTTGGGCGTTGAAGGCGTAGATGCCGTAGAGGCCGTTGTTGGCGGCGGTGATGTAGCTGGCTCGGTACCCCGCGAGGGTTCGGCCTTTGGCGTAGTCGCCGGTGAACAGCACCCCATTGGAGCGGAACCGACGAGCGGTCAGGTTCTCGACGGCGACCCCGTCGGACAACACCATCACACCATTCTCGAGGCGATTGTCACCGTCGAAGATCGTGCTGTTCCGATCCCGTCCGCGGATGGTGATGTTGTTGGTCTCCACGCTGATCGACTCGGTGTAGGTACCCGGCTCGATCATCACCATGTCGCCGGGACGGGCGTCGTCGACGGCTCGTTGGATTGTCCCGTAGCTGCCGGGCGCGGTGATGGTCCGAGGCGCAGCGGCCCCCGTGGCGGCAGACGGCGCCGAGGTGTCCTTCGCGCAGCCGGTCACGACGCTTGCAACAACGAAGACGGCGATGACGACATCACGGCGGCGATGCGTCATGTGGCGAGAAGATCGAGCACCAGATCGACCAGCGCCGGATGGGTGCCGAGATGGTCGCTGACGGTGATGACCACCGACGGATGCCGCTGGGTTGCCTCGTCGATGGCGGCGGGAATGTCACGGGTGGTGTGGCGGCCCGGGCCGAGAAAGTGCGGAATCAGATGGATCGACGTTGCTCCGCTAGTCACCGCGTCGTCCACAGCATCCCCGATCGACGGCTCGGCCAATTCGAGGAATGCTGCCCGCACCTCGGCTCCGGATCTGGCCGCCACCTCGGCGACGAGACGTCGATGGTTCTTGTTCGATTCCTCGGCTCGACTGCCGTGGGCGATGAGGAGCACCACATGCTGTGTTCCCGCTGACGCGCCCGGGGTGGCGGGCTTCGACGGTGTCCCGCTGGCGTCACCTGTCGACATGTTGGCAACCTAGCGCTGTGGAGGAGCCTGAACGCGTCGTGGGAGTGGGCCCTCACAGGCTCCCGTGGCCCGAGGATCCACGCCTTGATCCGGAACTCCTGGCCGAGGGAGATCGTCGTAATGTCATCGATCGTTACCGGTACTGGTCGCTCGACGCGATCCGTGCGGACCTCTCGACCCGAGCGCACCCGTTCCATGTTGCCATCGAGAACTGGACCCACGACATGAACATCGGGACGGTGGTCCGGAACGCCAACGCCTTCGGCGCTGCAGGAGTCCACATCATCGGGCGCCGTCAATGGAACCGGCGGGGGGCCATGGTGACAGACCGCTACCTCGACGTCCATCATCACGTCGACATCGGAACATTCGTGGCGTGGTGTGAGCAACAGTCCTTGCCGATCTGGGCGGTCGATCTGATGGATGGATCGACCCCCATCGAGTCGGCGAACCTGCCCGAGCAGGTAGTACTGCTCTTTGGGTCGGAGGGCCCGGGCCTCAGCGACAACGCCATGGCCGCCGCGGACGCCGTGGTGCACATCACGCAGTACGGATCGACCCGCTCGATCAACGCTGGCGTGGCATCGGGCATCGCCATGCACTGCTGGCTCAGGTGCCATCGACCGTCGTTGGGCTCCGTGTCATGAGACGATCCCGAGCGATGATGACCCTCGTTGTCGCCGTCGCGTTCTCCCTCCTCACGGGTGGGTGCGCCAACGAGTCGAGGGCCGCCGGCCCGGCGGGGCTGAAGCTGCGGACCATCGAGATCACTATGAACGAGATGTCCTACAGCCCCGATCGGCTCACCGTCCGCGTTGGGGAAACGGTGACCTTCAGAATCCACAACGCCGGAACCGTCCGTCACGAAGCAGTATTCGGCGATCAGGCCGCCCAAGATGCAGCGATGGCGATGATGCAGCAAATGGATGCCTCGAGCCCGGCGCTGACGACGACTCCCGCTGCGTCCATTCCTGCGCAATCACCAGGCCGATCGGTCGGACATCCGAGCGCCGTGGCCCACCCGGGCATGGGATTGCCCAATGTCCTGTCGCTCGATGCCGGCGACACCGGAGAAATCACCTTCCAGTTCGCGTTGCCGTCGACGTTTCTGATCCAGTGCCACGAGAAGGGCCACCTCGAAATGGGCATGGCGGCCACCCTCGAAATTCTGCCAGCGTGAGTGCGCGCGGTGGCTCGTCGTCATTGCGGCGAGCGCTCCGAGGCGCAACAGCGGGAACGGTCGGTGCCTTGTGCGGTGTGATGGTCTTCGAGTTCATCGGCCCACCGGTCTCCGCCTCACTCCAGGCCGCCCGCGATCAGGCTGCGGCTGACCTCGCTCGCACGGGGGTCACCGCTGTCGGTGATGCGGCGGTCACCTCCGGTTCGTCGATGTTCGAATCTCCGGGACGGGCGTTGCTGTCCGCTGGGGTGGCGCTGGTCGTTGGCGTCGCCGCCGGCGTCGTCGTAGCGATGTGTGCCGGGACGGGATCACGCCGAATGATCGTCGGTGGTTTTTCAGGCATCGCGGTGTCGGCCATCGTTGCGCTGGCGCTGGTCGATCAGTGGAACCTCCGTTGGTTGGGAGCCTCGGTTGCCGGGTGGATCGGGTTGGCGCTCAGTTGGTGGTGGTCCGGTCGACCGAACCGTACGGCGGTTGCAGGCTCTCGACCATGACCCGCACCTCTTGGCCGTACGCGACTTCGAGCTGATGGCCGTCGGGGTCGGAGATGATTCCCCAGTAGCCCACAGGCGGCCCGTCATTGCATGGTCCGATGACCTCGAACCCGGCGGCGCTGGCGTGCGTCAGGCGATGATCGACCTCGTCGCGACTGGCGCAGCCCACGCCGAGGTGCGCCCAACCGCCCAACGGATGGTTGGTTGCGTCGGTCTCGAGCAGCACGATCACGAACGGTCGGGTCAGATCGGAGATCCAGGCGACACCGCGGCCAGTGTGATCAGCACGTCGGTGAACCACCTCCATGTCGGCGTACTCCCGATAGAACGCAATGGACGCGTCGAGGTTCGATACACCCAGCGCGATGTGGCTCAACCCCAGGTCCGTCATCCCCATCCGGCCATGATGGTCGACCCACGTGCCGTCGGCGAGTCAGGCGCATGCCGAACTCATGGGGCGACGGGGGTGCCAACGATTGAAGTTGCGTCGAGCGAGGCAATCTCACCGGCGGACGGGTCGATCCAGGTGCCGTTGGTTTGCCGGTGCGACGTGCCAGCGGCATCGAACTCGGCCAGCAGATCGTCGGCGCCACTCCTGCCGTCGAGTGATCGTACGATCTCCGCCCACGTGAGATCGAGCAGGCCGGAACGTCCTTCGCCGCGGCTCTGGGCCACTGCCGGCGCCCACAGCGCGTCGATGACGTCGGCGCCCGGATGCTTGTGTCCGTCGGCGCCGACAATGGTGTGTTCTCGGATCTCGGACAGCACGGTGGTCAGGTAGCGGACATGCGGGGTCTCGTCTGCTCGGATGTGGTTGACCATGGCGGCGGCTCGACCTTCGCCCGCCACCAAGTTGTCGTCAGACAACAGTGTCTCGGCCCACGTGAAGGTGTGGAACGCGGAGATCTCGATGAGGAGGAGCCGCACCATGCGGTTCAGGAGCGACTCGAGATCGAAGTCGATGTCGACTGGCAGGACGCGGTTGGCGATGGCGTTGGCGCGGAGCGCCGCGAAGTCGGGGGCCACACCGGCGGCCGGTGTGATGCCCATGCGGAAGAGCATTTCGCTGGTCAGATCGTCGGTCATCGGATGTTCGAAGGCGATGTCTCGTGCGATGAACCACATGGTGTTGTGGCCGGCCTCGGCAGCTTCGGGGTGGCCGGCTTCGTCGCGGGCGTGCGCTTCGATGAGGCCCTTGTCGAGATGTCCGATGGCGGTGGCGGAGATGTCGTCGTCGAAGAATCGTTGGATGTCGGGCACGGTTGACGCGCGAAGGAAGGAGCCGAAGCCTTCGACGGTCCCGACACGGGTGAGCGTGGCGATGAACGGATCGCGGATGCCCGCTCGGAGGAGGATCTTCGACTGTTCGACATTGGGGTAGTGCGCCCCGAAGGTGTCGAGGCCAATATCAACGAGGGGAGCACCACTGGTTTTCTGGTGTTGGGCCTGCCAGGCGTCGATCGCGGGCGTTCGGTTGAGGGTTCGCGGTGACACGTAGGTCCCGTTGGAGTCGAAGCCGCCGTGGCAGCGGATGCCCTCGGCGATCATCGGCTCGAGGTCAAGGTGGGTGGACAACAGCTCGGCGTTGTCGAAGACCAGTTGATCGGTCGTGGTCGCGTCCTGAATGGCAACGTCATCCATGGTTCCCCCTTGATGTCCGGCAGACCATCACTGTAACTGACGGGTGTACACTTTGGAACCCCTCATCGGCAGAGATTCTTTCGCCGCGGGAGGAGCTCACTGCGCTTCCGAGTAGGTTCCGTAGACGTGTCGACTGCCCGCCCGCTGCTCCGTCGAGACGAGCGCCGCGCTCAGTTGCTTCGCTCAGCGGCCGTCGCCTTCGCCCATCAGGGCTACGCCGCCACGTCCGTCGACGATGTGGCCAAAGCGGCCGGCATCACCAAGCTCATCGTCTACCGACACTTCGAATCGAAAGACCACCTCTACCGGTGCGTACTCGAACAAGTCTCCAGCCGACTGGGCGAGGTGTGGGCCGAGGAGCGGGCCCGAGAGGATCGCTACGAGGCTCCGACTCGAACCCTGCTGCGCGTCGGCCGAGAACACCCCGACGCGTTCCGACTGCTGTTCGTTCACGCCGCCCGCGAGACTGACTTCGCCAGCTTCGCTGAAGACTTAAGAAGCCTGCAGATCGCCCTCGCCGACGAACTGATCGGCCCGATGATCGTCGACGGCGAGCTGCGTCGTTGGGCCACCGCAACCGCCATCGATCATCTCGTGACGGCGGTGCTCAGATGGTTGGAGATCGGCGAGCTCGCGAATGATGAACAGTGGATCCCAGTCGCCACCGCAGGGCTGATCGCCGCCATCTCCGCGTGGGCTGATCCGGCGTCCGTGCTCGACGCCCTGCCGAGTGAGGATGCTTCGACCGACGTCGCTTCGATCGACGATGCGTCGGTCTGATCAGTTTTCGAGCGGCCGCACAGCGCCGGACAGGGCGACCAGCTCGTCGGTGATGTCCCCTAATGGAGCGAAGGGCACGGCTACGAACTTCGAGGCGCCGACCGCGATGAACCGTTGGATCATCGCCACCAACTCGTCGAGTGAGGACGCCACCAACTCGTGCGGATCGAGCTCCGGTCGGCGCGCTCCGATGAAGGCCAACACGGCATCGTCGATCGGCTGATTCGCGTACGGAATCAACACGCCGTAGTGCTCCGGGTCGAGCGCCCGCTCGTGTTCGTGGGCGTGGCGTTCGATATCAACGATGCCCGCCTCGACATCGGCAGGTGTGACGAAACTCGGGATCCACCCATCCGCCAGGCGCCCGACACGGCGCAGCTCCGACGGCGCGATTCCGCCCAGCCAGACCTCCAGCGGATCTTGGAGAGGTTTCGGCCGGACGGTGACATCGACGATCGAGAACCGTGCGCCCTCGTGGGTGACGTGATCCTCGGTCCAGAGTCGGCGCATCAACCCCAACGACTCGTTGAAGATTGCTGCCCGCTCACTTCGGTCGACCCCGAACGCTTGGTGCTCCGCGGCGTTCACGGCGCCGAGTCCGAACGCCGGCAACAGCCGACCGCCGGACAGGACATCCAACGACGCCAACTCCTTCGCGGTGACCACGGGATTTCGTCCAGGAAGCACCATCACGCTCATGCCGAACTTCAAGCGCTCTGTGCGTGCTGCCGCCATGGACATCGCCACAATTGGGTCAGGTCCGGGTGATGTCAGGCGCTCCGATACCCACAGCGAATCGAACCGCAGCCGCTCCAGCTCGTCGATCATCAATCGGAAGCGGGCCTGGTCATCGACGCCAGTGCGGGCCCCCAAGCCGAAGCCGACACGAATCTTCATGGCCCGAGGATATGCACGTCGGACTACATTGCGCGCCGTGGCCGACTCGACTCCCGTTGATATTCCTGCGTTGTTCCGACTCGACGGGCAGGTGGCCATCGTCACCGGTGCGTCCAGTGGGCTCGGCGATCGATTTTCCCGCGTGCTGGTCGCTGCTGGCGCGACCGTGATCGCTGGAGCCCGCCGGATCGATCGATTGGAGTCGTTGGCGAACGAGCTGGGCGAATCCCTCGTACCCGTGGCGTGCGACGTGACTGACGAGTCGTCGACGGCTTCGTTGGTTGCCACGGCCATCGAACGGTTCGGTGCCGTTGACGTGTTGGTCAACAACGCTGGCGCGGGCACCACAGCGCCTGCCGAGTCCGAGCCGATGGAACAGTTCCGGGCAACCATCGACGTCAACCTGACCGGACTCTTCTGTTTGACCCAGCAGGCCGCTCGACACATGCTCGAGGCGCGAAGCGGTTCCATCATCAACATCGCGTCGATCCTCGGGCTGGTCGCTGGCGCGCCGATCAAGCAGGCCAGCTATTGCGCCTCGAAGGGTGCGGTCATCAACCTGACCCGCGAACTCGGTGTGCAGTGGGCCCGCAAAGGGGTGCGGGTCAATGCCATTGCGCCCGGCTGGTTCCCCACTGAAATGACCCAAGACGACATGTTCGAAGAGGGTTCCGGGCTCGCGTACCTGGAACGCAACTGCCCGCTTGGGCGTGGCGGCGAACTCGCCGAACTCGACGGGGCGTTGCTGTTTCTGGCGGGACCAGCGTCGAGCTACGTGTGTGGCCACATTCTGACCGTCGACGGCGGCTGGACCGCCCGATGATCGCTCATCGACACGGGAGGCACCCCATGCCCACGAGGACCCATCTCGTTCGGTTCGCTGCCGTCATGGTCGCCTTGGCGGTTGCCCTGTCGGGCTGCTCCGGAACTGAGAAGACCTCGACCGCCAACGGTCCGACCGCGCCGCTTCCGACGTCGCCAATTGCGGCGGAGGTGCCGTCGACGAGCATCGATCCCGCCGACGTCCCCGCTCAGCCCAGCGCCGGGTGCGCGTCGTCCGTGGCGGCGCCCGCGGCTGGCCAAGCGACTGAGACCATGCCCGCTGGAGGGATTGATCGAACCTTCATCCGCCACGTCCCGACGTCCTACTCGTCGGCGACACCGATGCCGCTCGTGATCGACCTCCACGGGTACGTCGAGGGTGCCGTCATCCATGCGCTGACCTCGAAGCTCGGCGAGTTCGGCAACACCAAGGGCTTCATCACCCTCACGCCCGACGGCACCGGCTCGCCGAAGTTCTGGAACGCCACCCAAGCCGAGGGTGTCGTCGACGACGTCGGTTTCATCAGGGCCTTGCTCGATTCGATGGAGGCATCAATGTGCATTGATCAGCACCGGGTGTTTGTGACTGGTCTCAGCAACGGCGCCTTCATGACCTCCCGTTTGGCGTGTGTCCTGAGCTCGCGAATCGCGGCGGCCGCCCCGGTGGCTGGAACGCTGGTGTTCGACGATTGCACGACCACCGAGCGGCCCGTTCCGGTCGTGTCCTTCCATGGAACAGCAGACACCTTCGTCGGCTTCGACGGGATCTCCGGCGAGGGTGCACAGTCGCTACCCGGTAGCGACACCGCCACAGCGGTCTTCGGCAAGATCAAGTTTCTTCCGGTGATCGACGCGGTCAGTGGGTGGGCGAAACGCAATGGATGCACTGGCGGCCCGGCCGACGAACGAGTCACCGACGACGTGGTGCTCAAACGCTGGGGCGGATGCCCGGTCGGAGCTGAGGCGCAGCTCTATGTGATCGAAGGCGGAGGCCATACGTGGCCGGGTTCGAAGTTCCTGGCAGGAGCCGCTTCGGTCGTGGGTCGCACGACGACATCAATCGACGCCAACGAACTCATGTGGACGTTCTTCGAGGCCCACCCGATCACCTGAGCGCGCTGGGTCAGACGAGAGCTGCGGTGCCCTCGAACGGCACAGGATCGCCAGCGATCGGAATCTGTGGGCGCGACCACGACATCATGTCGGCCAGGTTCTCGGCAATGGGCCGCCACGTCTCGGGGTCCCAACCCTCGGCCTTCCCGACGACCGAAAGATCCATCGCAATGTGCACAAATGCCGGAAGCTCCCTGAGCCCCAACGCCTTGGTGAACTCGCGATCCGGATCAGCGAAGATCATCAACGAATCAGCCCACGGCCCCACGAACTCAGTGGCTCCCGCGGCGTCGCTGGTGAGAATCATCGCGGTGCGGCAGTCGGCGCCCGAGAAGGTTTCGAGAATCCGTCCGGCGGTGCCCAGTAGCCATGAACTCTCGTAGGTGAATGGGTCGAGCACGACAGCCGCCAGGTGGAACAGTTTCAGCTGCTCGGCCACGGTTCGGCTGCGACCGCCGACGGGGTGCATCTCGACATCGGGAGAGAGGTTCGCCACGGGCTGAGAACGTAGTGCATCGGCGGCTGGCCGATGAAGTGAGACTGGTGAACGGGTCGGGGCGGGGCGGCGGGCCAAGGGGTCCAGCGGTAGCTTGTCGGCGTGCATCCCATCGAACGCCTTCGATACGTCGCCCGATCGTCGGGGGCGCCGCAGGATCTGTTGGTCGCCGAGACGGCGTCGGCGTTGCTGTCGTTCCGGGATGACCACTCCGGTCTGGTCACGGCGTGTCGTCGCATCGTGTCTCGGCAGCTCACGAGCGGTGCCATCTGGTGGCTGACGTCAAGGCTGCTGTGCGCCACCGATGTCGTAGCCGAGGCCCGTTCGGCTGTCGATGAGATCGAGAGTGACAGGACCTCTCGTTCGCTGGCGGCGGCTCTCCCCGACGACGCGACGATCGCGGTAGCCGGCTGGCAGACCGTGGTGGCCTCCGCTCTGGTCCGTCGTGGCGATGTCGAAGTGCTGGTCATCGATGTATTGGGTGAGGCAGGCAGCTTCTGTCGCCATCTGTCGACCCGCGATGTCGATGCCGTCGAAGTGCCACTCAGCGGTCTCGGCGCCGCCTGCGCCGCAGCGGATCTCGTCATCATCGAAGCAAGCGCTGTCGGCACCGACGCCTTTCTGGGCGTGGCGGGAACCCGAGCTGCAGCAGCCGTTGCGCACTCGGCAGGCGTGCCCGTGTGGCTGGTCGTTGGCGTGGGTCGGGTGTTGCCCGCCCGCATCTGGGAGGCGCTCGTGGGACGCCTCGACCTGGCAGATGAACCGTGGGACGCCGACGACGAAATCGTGTCATTGTCGTTGATCGATCAGTGTGTGGGACCGACGGGTCTCGAATCAGTCGACGAGATGATCCGTCGATGCGACTGCCCCATCGCACCCGAGCTGTTCAAAGCCGACATCACCTAAGACACCGAAAACCACCCAAGGAACGAGCCCATGCCCAGCCGCCGCGACATGATCAAGATGACCGAACCGGAGATGTCCGAGTTCCTCGGCGGCCGCCGGACACTCCAGTTGGCATCCGTGGGACCCAGCGGCGATGTCCACTTGGTGGCCATGTGGTACGGATTTCTCGATGACAGCAACGTTTTCGACCCAGGGATCGGGTTCGACAACGGCGACATCGTGATCGAAACCTTCGGCAAATCCCAGAAGGTCCAGAACTTCCGTCGCACGGGACGGTTCACCGCCCTCGTCGAGTCGGGCGATCAGTACAACCAACTCCGCGGTGTCGAACTGGTCGGCGCCGTCGAGATCAGCGAGGACGAGCCGACGGTTGTCGAGTCCTGCAAGGCGGTGCTCAGCCGCTACGAGACGTTCGCCAACCCTGGCGATCTCGAGTTCGCCGCCGACATCGCCGCCCGCAAACGGGTCTGCGTGAAGCTGAAGGTCGAGCGGATGGTCAGCTGGGACCACTCGAAACTCGACGTCCAGTACTGAACGCCTGTCTCGTCCGAAACTCACGGCCGGCGGAGTAGGTTGCGGCGATGGGCCACGACGTGACATTTGCTGCCAACGGATCCGATTGCACGGGCTACTTCGCTCCCGTTCCCGGCGGGGCGCCCGGCGTCATCGTCATCCAGGAATGGTGGGGACTGAACGACCACGTGCGAAGCATCGTCGATCGCTTCGCGGCGGCAGGCTTCTCAACACTGGCACCAGACCTCTATCGGGGAGCGACGACCACCGAACCGGACGAGGCCGGCAAGCTGATGATGTCGCTGAACCTCGGCCAAGCAGCCAAGGACATCAGCTCGGCGGCGGACTATCTGGCTGGATCCGACGAGGTGACCGGCGATCGAGTCGGCATCGTCGGCTACTGCATGGGCGGTGCGCTCGCGCTCATGGCTGCCACCACCCGACCCGATGTCGTCGGCGCCTGCGCCCCCTACTACGGCGTGATTCCGTTCCTCGATCCGGTGCCCGACTGGGCTGCGATCACCGCCGTGATCCGCGGCCATTTCGCGAGCGAGGACGGGATGTTCCCACCCGAGAAGGTCGCAGCACTCGAGGCCACGTTGACCGAACTCGGGATCGACGCGACCCTGACGGTTCACGACGGCGCACAGCACGCCTTCTTCAATGACACACGACCCGACGTGTACGACGCAGCCCTGTCGGCGAGCTGCTTCGACGACACCGTGGCGTTGTTCCGCTCGACTCTCGTCTGACGAACGCATGTCGATGTCAGCCACTCAGTCGGAGGCCCAGCGCTTCGTCGACGACTATCTGCGGGTGGGATTGCGTCTCGGCGAGATCCACCCCGACGCCGTCGATGCCTACTACGGGCCTGAGGAGCTGCGGGCGAACGTTCGTAACGAAGCGCCCACCGACGCGGCCACCCTGCGCCACCAAGTGGTCGAGCTGATCGGCCGCATCGACCGGGGCGACGACGGCGACCTCGAACCGCAGCGTCGGCGGTGGCTCCGTGCCCAGCTGG
>JBBRSC010000002.1:0-37834 GCA_038245795.1 Acidimicrobiales bacterium | reverse complement strand
GGTCGAGTGCTCGTCGCCGCTGGCCGATAGCGACCACCCCCCGATGAAGGTCGAAGCCGACGATCTTCTCGATCGTCTCGGGCGACGCAACCAGCACGTCAGGTGTTCTCCCACGAACGGCGGCGAGTATCTCGGCCAGCCGCTCCTCACGCCGCTCATCGACCAAGATCGACCGGAGGTCGGAGCGGGCAGCCAGAGCCCGTTCCAGCACCAGCCATCCTTCGGCGACGAAGATCCCGGGCGAGAACGGCATGGGCGCCTCGAGTCCTCGTCGGAACGGTCCATCGTTCAACCGCCGATAGTCAGCCACCCGTGGGTCGTCGGCGTTGTCGATCGTGACGGACATCGCGCAGGACTGATCAGCGGTAGCGCCGCGCCAACATGGCCATCTCCACGGCGGTCTTCGCGCAATCCTCGCCCACGTTGTGCCCACCAGGACCTTCGGAGCGCGCCATGGCCTGATCATCGTTCTCGGTCGTCAGGACACCGAACATCACCGGCACGCCCGTCTCCAACTGAACGTCCTGAATGCCACGGGCGCATTCGCCAGCCACGAACTCGTAGTGACTCGTCTCGCCGCGGATCACCGCGCCGAGGCAGACAACCGCGTCGAAGCGACCAGACAGCGCCATCTGCTTCGCTGCGAACGGTACCTCGAAGCTGCCCGGCACCCATTCCACGATCACGTCGTCGATGGACACACCGACCGCCGTAGCGCCCCGCTCGACACCTTCGAGCAATCGCAACGTGATGACGTCGTTGAAGCGCCCACACACCACTCCCAATCGCAGACCCGCCCCGACGAGGGTCGGGCCCGGGTTGATGTCGGAACGAAGATTCGCGCCCGCCATCTCAGTCCAACCCCTCGATCAGGTGACCCATAGAGTCCTTCTTGGTGCGCAGATACTTTTCGTTGTGCTCGTTCGGCTGAACCGGAATAGCGACCCGCCCAGAGATCTCCAATCCGAAGCCTTCCAACCCACCGAACTTGGACGGATTGTTGGTGATGAGCTGCATCGTGGTGATACCCAGGTCATTGAGGATCTGGGCGCCGATGCCGTACTCGCGGCTGTCGACCGGCAGACCAAGCGCCTCGTTGGCCTCAATGGTGTCCATGCCCTCGTCCTGGAGGCTGTAGGCCCGGATCTTGTGACCGAGGCCGATCCCGCGACCTTCATGGCCGCGGAGGTACACCAACGCGCCGAGTCCGGCCTCGGCGATGCGTTCCATCGCCTGATCGAGCTGAACCCCGCAATCGCAACGGTACGAACCGAACACGTCGCCGGTCAGACATTCGGAGTGCACCCGGACCAACACGTCGCGCTCGCCCTGGACAGCGCCGCGCACCATGGCAACGTGCTGTTCGCCGTCGAGCACCGACTCGTACACGTAGCAGGTGAACTCGCCCCACTTCGTGGGGATGCGAGCCTCCGAGATGCGACGTACCAGCTTCTCCGTCTGACGCCGATAGCGCACCAGATCCGCAATCGAGATCATCAAGAGCTGATGCTCGGCGGCGAAGCGTTTCAACTCCGGCACCCGCGCCATGTCCATCTTGTTTTCGTCGACGATCTCACAGAGGATGCCCGCCGGGTAGAGCCCCGCCATGCGCGCCAGATCAATCGACGCTTCAGTATGGCCGGCCCGCTTCAGGACCCCGCCTTCTCGAGCTTCGAGCGGGGCGATATGGCCGGGGCGAGCGAGGTCGCCGGGGCGGGTCGACGGATCGACGAGCGCTTTGATGGTGGCGGACCGATCATGGGCCGAGATACCAGTACTGGTTCCGTGGCGGTAGTCGACGGTGACCAGGAACGCAGTGCGCATCGATTCGGTGTTGGTCACCACCATGTGCGGAAGGTCGAGTTCTCGTGCGCGATCGGCGGTCAACGTGGCGCAGATATAGCCCGACGTGTGATGAAGGAAGAAGGCGATCTTCTCGGGCGTGGCGTGCTCGGCCGCCATGATGAGATCGCCTTCGTTCTCACGATCCTCGTCGTCGACGACCACTACGATCTCGCCGCGCGCGATGGCTGCAACGGCATCCTCGATCGACGCGAAGCCGGTACGCGGGTCATCGGTCTCAGTTCCGATGGCAGTGGTCCCGTTCTGTGTCGTGTCGTTCTCAAACATCTCGAACTCCTTCGATATCACTCTGCCCGTCGGGCGTGCTCGATGCCTCGAGGTATCCGCCCAACAACTTCTCGGCGTACTTCGCCATCACGTCCACCTCGAGGTTCACACCTGCACCCGCCAATCGCCCACCCAGCGTCGTGACCTCAGCGGTATGGGGAATGATCGCCATCGAAAAACTCTCGTCGTTGACATCGACCACCGTCAGGCTGACCCCATCAACGGTGATCGAACCCTTCTCCACGACGTATCGCAACAACCCGGCGGGTGCCTGGACGCGAAGATCGGGCACCGCCACCAACACCGTGCCGACAGCATCCACGTGGCCCTGAACGAGATGGCCACCGAGGCGATCCATCAGGCGCACCGGACGCTCCATATTGACGGGGTCGCCGGGCTGCAGCGCGCCGAGTGTGGTCCGGCGATATGTCTCATCGCTGACGTCGGCTTCCCACCATCCCGCGGCGGAGTCGAAGGCAACGATGGTCAGACAACACCCGTTGACTGCCGTTGAGTCGCCGATCTTGGCCTCGGCCAGCACAACGTTGGCGGCCAGTCGAAGTTTGGCGCCGTCGCGTGAGATCACCTGGCCGAGTTCCTCGACGATTCCCGTGAACATCAGCGCTGCTCCGCAGTGGGTCGAGCGGCGGTCATCTCCAAACGCAGGTCGGTTCCGACCTTCTCGACCGCGGTGAACGTCCCGCGCCACAGATCGTCGATCGAGTAGCCACCAGGTCCGGTGAAGAGGCCTCGGGCGTCGCCGCCACCCCACAGTGCTGGCGCCACATAGATCACGTAGCGGTCGACCAGGCCGGCCCGGTGAAATGCGCTGGCCACGGCCGCGCCGCCTTCGACCAGGATCTGCAGCACACCGTCCTCACCGAGCTCTTTGAGTACCTGCGTGAGATCGCCGTCCATCTCGCGACATGGTTGGACACGAGCATCGGGTCCGGCCGTGCCGAGCACCACCCGGATCGGGTCACACGTCCCGCTCGACGGCATGACCGGCGGACGGTAATCGCGCACCGTCAACGACGGATCGTCATGGCGAACCGTCCCCGCGCCGATGACGATGGCATCGCTCTCGGCCCGTAGGCGATGGCAGTCTGCTCGAGCTTCGGGACACGTGATCCATTGGCTAGTGCCGTCGGGTGCCGCAGTTCCACCGTCGAGCGATGACGCCAGCTTCAGCACGACATATGGTCGACCGGTCGTGCGATGGGTGATGTACGGAGCGAGTTGGGTGGTCACCCGATCGGCGTACAGACCCACCTCGACGGTGACCCCGGCATGGCGCAATCGATCGATTCCGCGGCCGCTGACCCGGGTATCGGGATCGACGATCCCGACCACCACCCGGGCGATGCCGGCGTCGATCAAGGCGTCGGCGCACGGTGCGGTACGACCCGTGTGGGCGCACGGTTCCAGGGTGACGTAGGCGGTAGCTCCCCGGGCGGCGTCGCCCGCCGCCGCCAAGGCGACGGTCTCAGCGTGGCCCCGCCCCGGGTCCTGGGTGGCGCCTTCGAAGAGGGCGCCATCGGTGCTCTGGATGACACACCCGACCCACGGGTTCGGCGACGTGATGCAGCGGACCCGATGAGCGGCATCGATGGCGCGTGCCATGCACTCGCGGTCGCGAGCATCGAAAGATGTCGAGTCGGACGTGGCGGGTGTACCCATCGATCAGATCCTACTGCGATAGCCGGTCGAATCTCCAGCGGCCGTTCCAAAAACGACCACTGCGACTCAGTTCGGGTGTGGCGCCGGCTCGCCGGACATCAATTGGAGCGCGTGCGGAACAATGTCGAGGACGGCACCCAACATCTCCACGGCACCCTTCGGGGAACCGGCAACGTTGAGGATGAGGCATCTCCCGCGCGTCCCCGCAACCCCACGGGACAGCCGGCCCAACGGGTTCGCAGCACGCATCGCCTCGGCCAACCCCGATGCCCGCCGATCCAGGACGCGGCGCGTGCCTTCGGGTGTCTTGTCCCGCTGGCCGAAGCCCGTACCACCGGTGGTGACGATCACTCCGTTGAATGAATACGCCATGTGGGACAGCGCATTGGCCACCCGCTCAGCCCCGTCAGCCGTCGTTCGATGTTCGAGCACCGTGAAACCGGCGTCGGTGAGCTGCTGCACGACGGCCCGGCCCGAGACGTCATCGCGGGTTCCTGCCATAACCCCGTCGGACACCGTCAGTACCTTGGCTCGAAGTTCCTGTGGGCCGCTGATCTCGCTACGTTCCGTCACGGGTTCGATGGTATCCGCCACATGGCCATGGACATCCCGTCGGTATCGGCATCCTGAGGCAGCAGCAGCACGCCGTCGCCGTGGGGACGCCAACGTGGATCATCGATCCGAAGGGGCTCCAGGGCCGGGTGACGTTCGGTCATTGCCTCGAACTGCTCGATCGTCTCGGCGCAGGTGAGGGTACAGACGCTGTAGACGAGGGTTCCGCCGGGCTTCACGAGATTCACTGCCGCGTCGAGGAGATCCCGTTGGATGACGGACAACTCGGTGATCCCCTCCGGACGCGCCCGCCAGCGAGCATCGGGTCGGCGGCGCAATACCCCGAGCCCTGAGCACGGCGCGTCGACCAGCACCTTGTCGAAGATCCCGCGACGCAACGGTGGAGCCGTGCCGTCGCCGACGGCGATCGTCATGCCCTCCGACTCGAGACGTTCAACATTGCGAGCCATCGTGACGGCCCGAGCCATTCGCTTGTCGATGGCCACCACCTGCGCTCCGTTGGCGGCCATCGCGGTGGCCTTGCCGCCGGGCGCGGCACACAGGTCGGCGATGAGTTCCCCCGGTTGGGCGTCGATGACGTCGCCGACCCACTGCGACGCAAGGTCCTGGGTGTAGCCGTCCTCGCGCATGTTCACGTCGGGCGGCTCGTTCATCGATCCCAATGCCGCGAGTCCGTCGGCCTCTCCGTGCTCAGCGATCATGAGCTCCACGATCCAATCCGGAAACGAGAGCTCTGTTGCGACATCGGGCCAGACCACTGGTGTCGAGGCAACCTTGCGGAGCACTGCGTTCACCAGCCCGCGATAGCGCTGCGGGGTTCCCGAGACGGTCGTCGACACCGCCGCATGATCGGCGATCTCGGTGAACTGGAGTTGATAGGCACCGAGATGCAGCGCAGCCCGCGCCTCGAGCGGTGGTCGGGAGCTGAGAAAGCGATCCACCAGATACCCGCAGGCCCGCCAGCGACGGATCGTGCCGTAGACCAGCTCGGTCACAAGACGTCGATCGCGCTGATCGAGCTTCGAACGTTCAAGGATGGGCCCGAGCGCCAAGTTGGCGAACGCATCGTCGCGTTCAATTCGCACCAATGCTTCGATGGCGGTCCGGCGGGTCGCAACTCCGATGTCCTGCTCAACCATTGCCGTCTCCCGAAGCTGCGCTCGCCGTCGGACCAGATGCGGTCAGCCCAGGTGCGGTCAGCCCAGGTGCCATCGGCGCGCCGAGTCGGTCACCGTCGACGACACGAGCGCCCCGACGCCACGCCGTGGCATCCATCGGCGGCTTTCCCTCCGGCTGCACACTGATCAACTCGATGACTCCCCCGCCGGTCGACACCGAGGTGCCACCAATCTGTCCCGGCATCGTTGCCGGGCCGCCATCATGGTCGCCGATTGCGACCTCGTGCACCTTCAGGCGTCGACCCCCAGCGGTCGTCCACGCTCCGCCGATCCGTACAAGCCGATCAACATGCACGGCTGACGCCGACCAGTCGATCTGGCGATCGACGTTGTCGATCTTCGCGGCATACGACGGATCGCCCTCTTGGGGGACGGGTGGGCCGAACCCGTGGGCGATCAGATCCAGCAACAACTCGGTGCCGCGACTGACCAGTTCGTCACGCAACTCCTGGGCGGTCTTGGCGTCGATCGGTGTCGTCACAGACCCATAGATCCCACCGGTATCGAGACCCGCCTCCAACGCCATGACGCACACTGCGGCCGTCACGTCACCCGCCAGGATCGCCCGCTCGACAGGCGCTGCGCCGCGCCAGCGCGGGAGGTTGGACACGTGAATGTTCACGAAGGGTATTTCTGCCAAAAGGTGGGGTCGAATCAGCGAGCCATATGCGACCACCACACCGAGATCGATCCCGTGGCCGATTGCGTCGTCGGGCCGGTCCGATACCGCCAGACCAGCGCGGACTGCGGCCGCCTTGACCGGCGATGCCGACACCATCGATCCACGGCCGCGACGCTTGTCAGGGGCCGACACAACGAGCGCCACATCGTGGCCTGCATCAATCAGAGCTAGGAGCGGCGCAACGGCGACCTCGGGTGTTCCGAAATAGGCGATACGAGGACGGGAAGGAACTGACTCAGCAGAGAGCACCGGCTCGCCGCTCATCGAGAGAAGAAGCCGCGTCGCACGAGGGTTTCAGGCTCCGGCTCAGGTGCCATGTGCATCTCGCGGATGCCCTTCTTGGCTTCCTTGAGCTGGTCGGCGTCGAGGTGTTCGAGCATCAGGACCCCGTTGAGGTGGTCGAGCTCGTGTTGAATCAACCGTGCGAACAACTCATCGGCCTCGAACGACACTTGGTTCCCGTCGATGTCGATGCCGGTCACCTCGACCTGCTTCGGTCGCACGATCTCGAAATACTGCCCGGGGATCGAGAGGCACCCCTCCGAGTAGGACCACTCCCCGTCGGTTCCGGTGATCACCGGGTTGAAGAGCGCCTGCGGATCATCGTCGAGGTCGTACACGAAGAAGCGCTGACTGATGCCGACCTGCGGGGCCGCCAACCCGATTCCGGGGGCGTCGTACATGATCGTCAACATGTCATCGACCAGGTTCACGAGCGCGCCGTCAATGTCGGTGACTTCGGTCGCCCGCACTTTGAGAACGGGGTCGCCGACGATGCGGATGGAGTGCAACGACATGGTGTCAGGCTACCGTCGCGGACGTGCCCGACGAACCCAGCGACCGCAACGACGGCCGCCTGAGGGCTGTGAATCCCGCCACATCGCACTACTTCGACGCCCACCCCGGCGGCACTGGAGCGTTCGGAACGGTGGAACTCTTCTTGGCGGACCTGAGCCTCACCCTGACGACCGCCGGCGGCGTCTTCAGCGCTGATGGCATCGACGTCGGTACCAAGATCCTGCTCTCCGAAGGTGGCTCGCCGGGTCCCGATGTTCGGACGATCGCCGACGTCGGTTGCGGCTACGGGCCCATTGCGTTGGCGCTCGCCCATCGTGCCCCCCAGGCCCACATCTGGGCGGTCGACACCAACGAACGGGCGCGGGAGCTGTGTGCACTCAACGCCTCGACCGCGGGCGTAACGGAGCGGGTGACCGTGTGCGCCCCAGACGGGGTTCCGACCGGCCTGAGGTTCGACGAGATCTGGTCGAACCCTCCGATCCGCATCGGCAAGGTCGCTCTCCGCCAGTTGTTGACGTCGTGGATCATGCGGCTTGCGCCCGGGGGACGCGCGCTCCTCGTCGTTCAGAAACATCTCGGCGCCGACAGCCTGCTCGAGTGGATGAACGAGCAGGGATGGTCTGCGAATCGAATGGTGTCGCGCCGCACCTATCGAATCCTGGAGGTTCGCACACCATGAAGCAACTGGGCTCCACCGATCTGAAACGGCTCCACCGAGAGTGGCGACGCAAGAGCACGTCACGTCTGGCCCTCGGGTTGGATTCGGTACAGGGCCCATTCAATGTCGGCGGCATCCTTCGCACTGCGGCCGCATATCGCGCCGAGACGGTGTGGTTGACCGCGCGGGGAACCGGGCCCGAGAACCCGAAGGTCGGAAAGACCGCGTTGGGGTCGGAGCGGTTCTTCGACATCGAGCGGGTGCCCGACGGGCCAGCCATCATTTCGGCGGCGCAGGCAGCGGGCTACCGAACCATCGCCATTGAGTTGGCGGACATGTCCACGCCCATCTTCGACGCCGACCTCACCGGCGATGTCTGCTTCGTGCTGGGCAACGAGGACCACGGCATGTCAGCCGCGGCGCTGCAGGTCTGCGATGCCGCGGTGTACATCCCTCAGCTCGGAAAGATCGGATCGCTGAACGTCTCGATCGCGGCCGCCGTCGCCTGTTACGAGTGGTCGCGTCAACAGTGGCGATCCGACGCCGACGCTGCGCTGACGCCCGATCCCCGCACCACCTGAGGCACTCCGAACCTCCATCGCCTGGGTGAGCCCGGTCAGCGGAGACGTAACGGATCGATACGCAATCGCAGTCGTCCCGGTGGACGGCTCACGGCCGACAGCGCATCGAGGAGCTGTCGACGATCCTTCGATGAGATCAACCATGTCCCATCGTCGGGATGGAGCACGGTTGCACCGTCAGGGAGACCGGGGGGGCCAGCCACGAGCAGCTCAACGAACGCCGGGGCTGCCTCGCCGCCGATCTCAGCCAACGTCACCGCTGGTGGGAATTGGATGATCTCCCGTCGGGCACGCTCATGATCCAGGACCTCAGACGGGTTGGCGTGCACGGCCGCACGGATGACCTCATGATCGGGAGCGCGGGTCTGGATGACCAGCCGACCAGATCGGCCGTCCACGAGACGGGCAGCGCGCGCCAACATCGCCAAAGCCTGCTCGGCGGCCCGGTAGCGAGGAGCGAACAACTCCTGATCGAATTCGAGGAAGGCCACCACGCTGGCCGAGTCGACCCGATGCAAGAGCGCTTCCGTTCCCACCAGTACCCGTGCGCCAGCGTTGATGGTGGTCGTGGCGGTGATCTCACCCACTGGTTCGCGCACCAATGCCTCGAGTTCCTCCCGAGCGCGGGTCACCCCCACACGGAGGTTCTTCAGCTTCGTCGCGCCGCAAGCCTGGCAGACCATCGGGCGGTCGAGTTCACACCGACGACACCACAGCGCCCTGTCCTCCGACAACGACATCGGGCCGTCGCATCTCTCGCACGACGTGATGACCCCGCACGCTGCGCAGGCGAGGAGTTGCGCCCGACCCACACGGTTCAACACGCACAACACCGTGCCATCGCTGTGGAGCGCCGCCACGAGCTGCTCGGAGTACAGCCCGCCGCGCCCCGGTTCGTCATCTCGACGGTCCACCACATCCACGATCGGCCAACCACGACGCTCGACGCCGCGGTCGAGCGTAATGAGCGGCGAACGCTGCACGGCCTCCACCGTTGGACACGGCGACGTCATCACGGCGGGCACCCGCGCCCGCCGCGCCCGTTCCAACGCCACGTCCCGGGCGTGCCATGTTGGTGAGCCCTCCGCCTGGAGCCGCTCGTCGTGTTCGTCAATGATGATCACTCCGGCCAGATCACGCATCGGAGCGAACGCCGCGCTCCGCGCACCGATCACGGACACGCCCCCGCCCGCCGCGCTGGCCCACTCATGGGGGTGGAGGGCCGTCCTGATCCCCTCGGTCCGCATTCGCCGCGCCAGCGTCCCCGCCAGAGCTGCGGACGGAGTGATGATGAGCAACGGACCCAATCGTGCACCTTGGCGGATCACCTCCAGTGGATCGGTGGTCGGCGAAAGCCTGACGACGACGCGTTGCTGGCCGAACAGTTCCGGGAGGGGTTCGGAAGGAGCGAACCCCGACGAGTGGGGTGAGCCCCCACTTCGACCGGCTCCGAGGCGGGCGACGACTCGCTCGGGCGACGCCATCCGCAGAAACGTCGCAACTCGTCCCGACCATCGCCATGCCGCCCATCGACACAGCTCGATCATGTCGACGCTCGGACCGACGCCGACCATCTTGGTGATCGCCGAGAGCCGGATGCCCTCGGGTGGTGTCACGTCGAGTTCGACGATCCAACCTCCGACACGGCGCCCGGCCAACGGAATCCGGACCATGGTTCCCACCTCGACAGCCACCCCGCCGCCAAGGCGCGCAGGGACGACGTAGTCGAAGGTCCGGTCAATCGCGGGAACGTCGGGAAGGATCCGGACGACCCGCTCCCCGACCTGCACCGCGTGGTGTCCGATCGAGGTCGACGCGACCGGGATCAGCTGTGGCGATCGATCACAGACCGAGAGCCGACTTCAACTGATCGACCCGGCTGTTGAGCTCCCACGTGAACCCGTCCCCGGTGCGACCGAAATGCCCGTACGCGGCGGTCTTCTTGAAGACCGGGCGACGAAGATCGAGATCGCGGGAGATGGCGGCGGGGCGAAGGTCGAAGACGTCCTTCACGGCCAGTTCGACCTTGATGGGGTCGACGGAGGCGGTCCCGAAGGTCTCGACGAGGATGGAGACCGGATGGGCCATGCCAATCGCATAGGCGACCTGGACCTCGCAACGTGTGGCGGCACCGGAGGCGACCACGTTCTTGGCAACCCAGCGAGCGGCGTAGGCGGCAGAACGGTCGACCTTGGACGGGTCCTTGCCCGAGAACGCTCCACCACCGTGGCGAGCCATGCCGCCGTAGGTGTCGACGATGATCTTGCGGCCGGTGAGCCCACAGTCCCCGACCGGTCCGCCGATCACGAAGTTGCCGGTCGGATTGACGTAGACCTCGTACTTGTCATCGGCGAAGGCCTCGGGAATGACCGGACGGATGACGTGCTCGATGAGGTCCGGACGGATCTCGGTGTCACGATCGACCCCGTCGTTGTGCTGCGTCGAGATGAGCACCGTCTTGAGGCGGACCGGGGTGTTCCCTTCGTATTCGAAGGTGACCTGCGTCTTGCCGTCCGGCCGGAGATACGGAACGGTGCCTGACTTGCGAACCTCAGCGAGACGCTCGGCCAGACGGTGCGCCAGGTGGATCGGCAACGGCATCAGGACGTCGGTCTCGTTGCAGGCGTACCCGAACATCATCCCCTGGTCGCCAGCGCCCTGCTTGTCGAGCGCATCTTCTTCACCCGCGGTACCAGCCCGAACTTCTTCGGAGTCGTCGACACCCTGGGCAATGTCGGGTGACTGCTCGTCGAGCGCCACCATCACGCCACACGTGTTGCCGTCGTAGCCGAAGCTCTCGCGGTCGTAACCGATGCCCTTGATGGTCTCGCGGGCGATCGTGGGGATGTCGACATAGGCGGTCGTCGTGATCTCACCGGCCACGATGCACAGCCCGGTGGTCACCATGGTCTCGCATGCCACCCGGGCGGCGGGGTCCTCAGCGAGAATCGCATCGAGAACCGCATCAGAAATCTGATCGGCCATCTTGTCGGGGTGTCCCTCGGTCACGGATTCTGACGTGAAGGTCCAATTGCTCATGATGTGGGTTCCTCAGTTGTACTGCCAGGTCCGCCGGGCAGGTGGCGGCGCTGATCGACGATGACGTCGAGCAGCGCGGTTGCGATTGCTTCTTTGGTAGTGAATGCGATGTCGACCCGGTATCCGGATGCACACAGGATCATGACTTCGTTGGTGTCGTGCTCGAACCCGACACCGGGCGCCGACACATCGTTGCCGACAATGATGTCGGCTCCTTTGCGTCTCAGCTTGTCTGCGACGTTGTCGGCCAGATCGTTGGTTTCGGCCGCAAAGCCAACCAACGTCTGTCCGTCTCCCTTGACAGACCCGAGCGCGGCGAGAATATCAGTCGTCGGCTCCAGCACGACATCCGGAGTGCCGCCGGCCTTCTTGATCTTGTTCTCAGCGACGGTCACCGGGCGGAAATCGGCGACCGCAGCAGCCATCACCACGATGTCGGCCGAGGGCCCGATCGAGGCCATGGCGGCGCCCATCTCGGCGGCGGTGTCGACACCGATGCGCGTGATTCCTTCGCTGACGGGCAACGCCGTCGTGGTGACGAGGGTGACGGTTGCACCTCGACGAGCGGCGGCCTCTGCGATGGCGTGGCCCTGCTTGCCCGACGACCGATTTCCGATGAAACGCACCGGATCGATGGGTTCCCGGGTTCCACCGGCCGAGACCACCACGCTCACACCGCGGAGATCGGACGGGGTCGATCCGGCGTCACCGGCCGACGAGTCGTTGCCAGCGAGCGTTGCCTCAACCTGCGACATGATGCGTTCTGGTGAGGCCAATCGGCCGTGCCCCATGTCGCCGCCCGCCAGGCGCCCGGACTCCGGGCTGACGACGATCACTCCCCGAGAGCGGAGCAGACCCAGATTGTCCTGCACGGCAGGGTGTTCCCACATCTCGGTGTGCATGGCCGGGCACACGATCACCGGCGCCCTGGTGGCAATCAGGATGTTGGTGAGAAGGTCGTGGCTGTAGCCGTGCGCGTAGGCGGACAGCAGCCGGGCTGTCGCCGGCGCCACCAACACAAGATCAGCCTGTTGGCCGAGCGTGGTGTGCGGAATGGGGTCATCCGAGTCGTGCCAGAGCGACGTACGGACCGGCTCGGACGCAAGCGCTGAGAACGTGACCTCACCGACGAATCGGGTGGCCCCCTCGGTCATCACGGGGATGACGTGGGCTCCGGCATCAACAAGTCGACGACAGACCTCAACGGCTTTGTAGGCGGCAATCCCGCCCGATACGCCGAGAACGATCCGGCGCCCGGCCAACATGATCGGTGAGATCAGTCAGTCTTGGCGGCGGCAGCGTCAGCCGCAGCCTGTGCCTCTGCAGCGGCCAGCTCGTCAGCGGTGGGGAGGTCGATCTTGACGATCTTGTCGGCCGCAATCTCCTCGAAGGCGATCGACAGCGACTTCGACGCCTTTGACGTCACCTGCGGCGGTGCCACCACGCCGAGCCCGTCGCCGAGCTGGCTGTAGTAGCTGTTGATGTCACGGGCACGACGGCTCGCCAAGGCGACGAGTGTGAACTTCGACCCGGTACGGTCGAGAAGGTTCTCGACACGGGGTTCCATCATGGTGTGACGATCAGTCATTGAGGCTCCAAGGTTGTGTTCCAGGGCTGGCTGGAACGGCCCTCAACCGTAGCAGAGGGCACCTCGCCCGGAGGGATCGGGGTGAGGATCACGCCACCGGACGGCACCGATGCCTTTCGCCAAAGTCCGTTGTAGTCTGCCGATCGCGCCGACGACTGTGATCGGATGGTGCCCGACGAAGGAGCCCGCATGGGATTGCTCGATGATGCCAAGGACAAAGTTGCCGGACTCGTGGATGGCCACGAGGACCAGCTCAAGGATGGAATCGACAAGGCAGCCGACTTCATCGGCGACAAGGTCGGCGAAGAGCACGCTGGCAAGGTGGACGCCGTCGCCGACAAGGCCAAGGGCCTCATCGACGGCCTGCTGCCCGACGCCTGACGCCCTTGGGTCGAACCGCGCACGCTGGACCACCCCGGGGGTGGTCCAGCGTGCGCGGTTCGCTCAGTCTGTGGAGGTTCGGCGCTCGTCGATGATGGCGGCGATCTCCGCGACACACGAGGAAAGCTCGTCGTTGATGACGGTGACCATGGACAGCTTCTGGGCGACCGCCGCTTCCTCCGACGATTTCGCCAGCCGTTGCTCCACTCGATCAGGGCTGTCGCCACGTCCGATCAACCGCTTCCGCTGCGCATCGCGCGACGGCGCATCAATGAAGATCAGCAACGAGCCGTCGTAGCGTTCGTCGATCTGCTCCGCACCGTAGACATCGATCTCGAACAGCGCGTCACACCCCTCGGGTGGGTTCGGGAGGGGGCTCCCCTGCTGATAGTCGAGGAATTGGACATGCTCGAGGAATCCGCCTTCGTCGACGTGGGCAGCGAACTCGGCCGGAGTTGCGAACACGTAGGCATCGTCTGCCTCGCCCGGACGTGGGGCACGCGTGGTCCAGCTTCGCGACAACCACAATCTCGGGTCGCGCGCCACGAGCTCGCGCACGACGGTGCCTTTGCCGACGCCGCCGGGGCCGCAGATCACGATGATCATGTCGGCAACAGCAGGGCAGCCGTCACGGCAGCGCGATCGCACGATGCCAGTGGCGTGTCGTGGTCGATGCCCGCCGCGTCAAGTGCCCGACGAGCCGTCACCTTGCCCCACCCGGGGAGCGCTTCGGCTACGGGCAGCACTCGGATCATTCCCACGAGCGGATCGGTCATGGCGGCATCCAGGACGTCGTCGAGCGAGCGCTCGCCCTCGCGGATTCGGTCGATGACGACGTGGCGCATCGAGCGGGCGGCCTTCACCCACGCCAACGCCTCCTCGCGATCCATCGCCTGCTGATCCACTGGTCAGCCCGAAATTGCTGAGGCGATCTGCGCGGCAGCTGCCGTGGGATCCTCGGCTTCGGTCACCGCTCGGCCGATCACCAACAGATCCGCACCATTGGCGGCCGCCTCCTGGGGAGTGGCAGATCGCATCTGATCATGGGTCGGAGCACCATTGAGCCGGATACCGGGGACCACCCGACGCATCCGGGGTGCCAACTCGTGTGCCGTCTGAAGATCGGATGCCGCCAAGATCAGGCCGCCGCATCCGCCCTCGAGCGCCACCCGAACACGATTGGGAACGATGTGCGGAGGAGCTGTGTCATCGCTCGTCAGCACCGTTACGGCCAACGCCACCGGGGTGTCGAGCCCTGCGGCATCCGCACCGTGATACAGACCCTCGACACCGGCCTTCAACATGTCCACCCCGCCGTGGGCATGCAGCGTCAGATACTCGACCCCGAGCGCGCCGAGGACACGAGTCGATCGATTGACCGTCGTGGGTATGTCGAACAACTTCAGATCCAGGAACACCTGGTAGCCGAGATCGCGAAGCGAGCCAATGGCATCAGGGCCGCTGGCGCTGAACAACTCCAGGCCGATCTTCGCCACACCGAACCAAGGGCGCAGCGTGACCGCCAAGCGATGCGCCTCGACCAGGTCGTCGGTATCCAAGGCCAGCGCCA
The DNA here is from genome assembly GCA_038245795.1 of Acidimicrobiales bacterium. Taxonomy (GTDB): domain Bacteria; phylum Actinomycetota; class Acidimicrobiia; order Acidimicrobiales; family Microtrichaceae; genus JBBRSC01. The sequence continues at coordinate 22,976 of JBBRSC010000002.1, read as the reverse complement.
ACTTACGTCGGATCTCATCTGGCACCTCTGCGTCACTCATGTGCTCCTCCAGTCAGTTCTGTCACGGCGTGTACGCCGTGACCAGCACACCACTCTTCGATCTCGTCGAGCACCCGCTCGACCGCTCGCGGATCGGCGAACGACGCCGTCCCGACCTGAACGGCATTCGCCCCGGCCAACATCAACTCGATCGCATCGCGTCCTGATCTGATCCCACCGACACCGACGATGGGGAGGTCAGGACACACAGCCCGACAATCGTAGACAGCGCGGACCGCAACGGGATGTATTGCCGCACCGGACAACCCGCCGCCACCGGCACCGAGTCGTGGTCGGCGGGTCTCGACATCGATCGCCATTCCAAGGAGCGTGTTCACGAGTGTCACGGCCTCGGCACCCGCTTCGGCGACCGCACGCGCGACATCGACGAGGCGATCAGTATTCGGGCTGAGCTTCGCCCACAGGGGCAGCCCGGCACTTGCCGCTTCGGCGATGACCGCCGCAGCGCTCTCCGGATCGTGGGCGAACATCTTTTTGCCAGAGAGATTCGGGCAGGACAGGTTGACTTCGACCGCCGCGATCGGAGCGTTCAGAGATCCGATTCTCCTGGCAACCTCGGCGTATTCCGCCACCGTTCGACCCCAGATGGACACCACGATGGTGGCACCCGACGCCACCAGCGCGGGCAGGTCGTTCTTCGCCCACGCCTCGATCCCGGGGCCTTGCAGCCCCACCGAATTCAGCATCCCCTCGGCGGTCGGAACGACGCGGGGCGCTGGATTGCCCAGCCATGGATCCGACGACAACGATTTGACCACCACCGCACCGAGCCGACCCAGGTCGATATACGGAGCGAACTCAGTGCCGTGTCCCGCAGTCCCCGCTGCGGTCATCACCGGGTTGCGCAACCGCACTGATCCGACCGCAACCGACAAGTCGACCGATGCCTGCGACGATGCGCCCGTCGGACGTCCGGTGGCGCGAGAGTGATCGGCGCCCACGGGTCGGGTACGACGACTCACGAGACGGCATTGCCCGCTGCGTCGCTGTAGACGCCAGCGTGGTACTCCTGCAGCGGACGCACCGTGAGCGGATGGCGCAGGGTCTCGGTAATGCCGTTGGCGGCCGCCAACGCAGCCGAGGCGGTCGTCAGCAACGGCACGTGATGCTGCCCTGCGGCGGAACGAATGTGGGAACCGTCAGCGCGCGGACCGCGACCACGCGGGGAGTTCACCACCAGCTGAACTTTCCCGGCCGCGATCAGATCGACGGCGTCGACGCCGTCGCCCGACGAGGAATCTGCCGCTTCCGACAACTTCGCCACCACGGTCGACACCTGGATGCCGTTCTCGCGCAACACCCGCGCCGTCCCCGCTGTTGCCACGATCTCAAAGCCAAGTTCGGCGAAGATGGCCGCCGCTTTCACCCCGGTTCGCTTGTCACGGTCGGCGAGGGACATGAACACCGTGCCCTCGCTCGGCAACCGATCCCCCGCTGCCAACTGCGCCTTGGCGAACGCCTGGCCCAAGGTGAGGTCGATGCCCATGACCTCACCCGTCGACCGCATCTCGGGACCCAACAACGCGTCAGCATCCGGGAACCGGGAGAACGGAAGGACTGCCTCTTTGACCGACACGTGGTCGCCGGGGACCGGCGGACACAACAGGCCCTCGACCCGAAGTTCGGCGAGCGTCGCCCCACACATGACCCGTGCTGCGATCTTCACCAGCGGAACTCCGGTGGCTTTGGCCACGAAGGGAACGGTGCGGCTCGCCCGCGGGTTCGCTTCGATCACGAAGACCTCCGCCGCCTCGGGATGCGCCGGTGACTTCTTCACGGCGAACTGGACGTTGATCAGACCCCGCACGTCGAGCGCCTCGGCGATTGATCGGACATGGGTCTCGATCACCGCAACGGTGGCGGGGCTCAATCCGAGCGGGGGGATCATGCAGGCGGAATCACCAGAATGCACGCCGGCTTCTTCAACGTGTTCCATGACCGCCCCGATGATGCAGTCTCCCGTGTGGTCGCGGATGGCGTCGACATCGACCTCGGTGGCGTCTTCGAGGAATCGATCGACGAGGACGGGCCGCTCCAGTGACAGGCCGCCTTCACGGCCTAATCCGCCGAGTCCAGCCAGGTTGGCCATTGCCTCGGCGAGACCATCGGCGTCGTACACGATCTCCATGGCGCGACCGCCCAGGACGTAACTCGGGCGCACGAGTGCAGGGAAGCCGATGACGTCGGTAATGGCCTGAGCCGCCTCCAAGGTGGTAGCGGTGCCGCCAGCAGGTTGGGGGATCTAGAGTTGGTCGCACAGCGCATTCCAACGGTCACGATCTTCGGCGAGGTCGATGGATTCGGCGCTCGTTCCCAGCACTAGATCGATGGGAATGTCACCTGCGAGCTTCAGCGGCGTCTGGCCGCCGAGCGACACAATCACCCCGAGGAGGCGACCTCCGCCCTGTGCAGCGGAATGTTGCTCGGCATCGATGACGTTCAGCACGCCCTCGAGGGTCAGCGGTTCGAAGTACAGACGATCTGAGGTGTCATAGTCGGTCGACACGGTTTCGGGATTGCAGTTGACCATGATGGTCTCGAACCCGGCCTCAGCGAGCGAGAAGCAGGCGTGCACGCAGCAGTAGTCGAACTCGATGCCCTGACCGATCCTGTTGGGACCCGAGCCCAAGATGATGACCTTGTCCCGCGACGACGACCCCACCTCTGTTGTGTCCTCGTAGGTTCCGTAGTGATACGGCGTCTCAGCCTCGAACTCGGCCGAGCAGGTGTCTACCGTCTTGTAGGTCACCTCGACGCCGGCGGCCAGGCGAGCCGCTCGGACCGCGAGCTCGTTCTCACCCCAGAGATAGCCGAGTTGGGAGTCGCCGAACCCGAGCCGCTTGACATCACGCCACGATCGACGGTCCATCGATTCCATGGTTCGACCCGCGAGGTCGAGTCGGGCTTCGGAGATGCGCAGCATCTGATCAAGGAACCACGGATCGATACGCGACGAGTCGTAGACCGCTTCCATACCGAGGCCGCGCCGGAGCGCTGACTCCACGGCGAAGATCCGATCAGGCGTCGCGCGACCACACTCGACGAGCACCGCAGCGTCGGGCATCTGGTCCCACGTGATCTCGGCGCGATCAGCGTTCAACCCGCTCCGACCATGCTCGAGGGATCGCAGCGCCTTCTGGAGCGCTTCGGTGAACGTGCGGCCGATTGCCATGGCTTCGCCGACCGACTGCATCTGGGTGCCGAGGATCCCGGTGGTGCCCGAGAACTTCTCGAACGCCCAACGGGGAATCTTCACGACGACGTAGTCGATCGTCGGCTCGAAGCTGGCCGGGGTGCTCCGTACAATCTCGCCCGTCGCACTGCGGATGGCGGTGATGTCATTGGGGATCTCGTCCAACGTGTACCCCACGGCGAGACGCGCGGCGATCTTGGCGATCGGGAATCCCGTGGCCTTCGACGCCAACGCCGACGATCGACTCACCCGAGGATTCATCTCGATGACCACCATCCGGCCCGTGCCGGGCTCCACGGCGAACTGAACGTTCGAACCACCGGTTTCGACGCCGACCCGCCGGATGCAAGCGAAGGCCGCGTCGCGCATGATCTGGTACTCGACATCGGTGAGGGTCTGGATGGGTGCCACCGTGATGGAGTCGCCGGTATGGACACCCATGGGGTCGACGTTCTCGATCGAGCAGATGATCACGCAGTTGTCGGCGTGGTCGCGCATGACCTCGAGTTCGAACTCTTTCCAGCCCGCGATGGATGATTCCACGAGAATCTCGGAGATCGGGCTGGCGTCAAGACCGATTGCGGCCATCCGCTCGAATTCCTCAGAGTCCGAAGCAATACCCGTGCCCTTGCCGCCCAGAATGTAGGCGGGGCGAATCACGACGGGAAGCCCGATCCGTTCGATGATCGCCCGGGCCTCGACCATGTTGTGGGCAGTGCCCGACGGCGGCACGTCGAGGCCGATCTCGATCATCGCCACCTTGAATCGCTCACGATCCTCAGCGGTCGCGATGGCCTCGGCATTGGCGCCGATCATCTCGACGCCGTACTTCGCCAGCACGCCGGATTCGGCGAGCTCCATCGAGAGATTGAGCGCCGTCTGGCCGCCCAACGTGGGAAGCAGCGCGTCGGGGCGTTCGCGTTCGATGATCCGTTCGAGCACGTCAGCCGTGAGGGGCTCGATGTAGGTGGCATCCGCGAAATCCGGGTCGGTCATGATCGTCGCCGGATTCGAGTTGGCCAGCACGACGCGGTAGCCCTCGTCCTTGAGCACGCGACAGGCCTGGGTGCCTGAGTAGTCGAACTCGCAGGCTTGACCGATGACGATCGGGCCGGAGCCGATGATGAGGATGGACGAAATGTCAGTGCGCTTGGGCATCAGTGGGCATCCATCAGGTTGGCGAAGCGATCGAAGAGATACTGACTGTCGTGTGGTCCCGGTCCAGCTTCGGGGTGGTATTGGATCCCGAACGCCGGGTGCGCGGTGCTCTCGAAGCCTTCGAGCGTGCCGTCATTGAGATTGATGTGCGTGACCGCAACGTCGGCGACACCCTCGAGGTCGACGCAGTAGTTGTGGTTCTGGCTCGTGATCTCAACCTTGTCGGTGACGAGGTCGCGCACCGGATGATTCCCACCGTGATGGCCGAACGGCAGCTTGAAGGTGGACGCGCCGAGTGCTTGGCCGAGCATCTGGTGACCCATGCAGATACCGAAGATGGGGACCCGCCCGAGCAGGTTGCGAACCGTTTCGACCACGTAGCCGACCGCCGCTGTGTCGCCGGGACCGTTCGACAGAAAGACCCCGTCCGGCTGGAGGGCCAGAACGTCGTCGGCACTCATCGAGGCTGGCACCATCTCGACGGTTCCAAGACCGGCGAGATGGCGAACGATGGTTGTTTTGATGCCGCAATCGATGGCCACGATCCGTCGCTGCGCCTCGGGGTTGGTCGACGACACCGTTCGATGGGTGCCGGTCACCGTGGCAACCAGGTCGATCCCATCGGTGGTGGTCGCTTGCGCCGCAACTGACCGGACGACTGCCGCGTCGGGGCCGAACGCTCCGGGCATGGCTCCGCGATCTCGGAGATGACGGGTGAGTCGCCGAGTGTCGATACCAGCGAGACCGGCGACCCCGTGTTCGACGAGAAAGCTGTTCAGGTCGCCTGTCGCCCGCCAATTCGAGTGGGTTCGCGAGAGTTCCCGAATGATGATGCCTCGGCAGTGGGTTCGGTCGGACTCATCGTCGGCTGGCGTGACTCCGTAGTTGCCAATCTGGGTACTGGTGAACGTGATGATCTGACCGGCATAGGACGGGTCGCTGATGACCTCCTGATAGCCGGACATCACGGTGTTGAAGACGACTTCGCCGACCGCAGCGTCGGCTGGCAGTGCGCCGAAGAGGTCGCCTTCGAATTCCTCGCCATCGGCGAGAACCAACAGACCCGGGGAGACGACGCTCATGACGTGCGGTCCACTTGGTTCCGGACATGAAAAACGCCCCCTCCAGGGGGCGTCAGTGGGCGGCTCGTGTGGGCCAACGTAGGTGTCCTCTCTGTCCGTTCGAGCCTCTCTGGACCCGCTTCACGGTCAGGAGGACAACCTAGCAGGGCGAACCGATTGCCTCACCCGCTCGTCTGACTCCCTGAGGGCGGCAACGGTCCGCTTCGACAAAGGAGTCATCATGTCCACCATCCGGTCGACGCGGGTCGTTACCCGTGTATCAACGCTGGCGGTTGCCGTCGCTGTTGGATTGGTCGCGCCAGCTTCTCCCGCCTCGGCGGGCCCACAGATCCAGCCCGTCGTCACCCCCATCGGCGCCACGCGGCCCGCTCCGTCTCTCCGCGGAATCGACCGGGCAGACCTGTCTGCGTCGATCGATTGGAACGGTGATCACGTGGTCTTCTTGTCGCGGCCCGGAACCGGAACCGAGAATCGAGTGGTGAGACTCTCGTCGAGCGGATCCCAGGAGATTCCCGGGACCGCGCTGTCGCCGGGTGTCTCCCAACCGAATCACCTCACGGCGCGACGAATCGGGATGATGGTCTACTTGGTCATCGGAAGCAACGACGGAACGTGGAGATTCGGCACGAGCTACGACGGGGGCCAGAACTTCTTCTGGGACAATCCGCCGATGCGCGCCTTCTCGGCAGATCTGTTTGGGTGCCCGGTGATCGCCGATGTCTACGGCGGCCCGATGCTCTTCCTGGGCTACGCACGGTGGACGAGCCACGACTACGGGATCGTCGCCATGTGGCCGAACGCTACGGCGCCGAACATCTCGTCGTGGGCCACGGCCATCGTCGATTCAGCGGGCGATCCGGATCGACCCAACAGCCAAGACATGTCGTTCTGCCCACGGGCGAGTATCACCACGCCATCGCAGGAAATCCATGTGTTCTCCGTCAAGACGAACTCCACCACCTCGGCGTCTACTGGCCGCCACGCTGTGTACACGCCCGCCGGAGGATGGTTCACGGAGGACTTCGCTCCGGGCGCCAGCGGCGAGCTGGCACGTGGCATGTCAGCTTCGACCAGCGGCAACGACGTGTGGGTGTCGTGGAACCGAGGCAGCCTCTTCCACGTCCTCATCGGCGGCTCGAACAATGAGGAGACCTGGGCCCAACGATGGACCGCCGGCCGGTGGATCGGGACTGCCCAACGAGTGATGGGTACCGGCCGGGTCATTCCGGGAACCGGCCAGCTGCTTCCGACCGCGTTGCGGAACATCCTTGAGGGCAACATCTACAACAGCCAGTGCGTGGCTATCGTCCGAGGAATGCCGGTTGTCGTCGCTGGTGAGGCGCTGAACGGCGTCTTGGTAGGCACCCGCTGGAACGGGCTCAGCGTCAGCAACCTCGATCCAGTGCTCGGATGGAGCACACCGAGGATCCAGCTGCAGAACAACAGCTCAGTCTTCTCGGGGTCGCTCATCGAATGTCAGGTCATCAATGGTCGGTTGTCGGTTGGAGCCAAAGACGTCACGGGCGGCTACCGCTTCCAGGTCTACGGATAGTCCGCCCCGACGCCGAGAACGCTCTGCACCTCAGACATGAAGAGGAGTGGGGTCGAAGCCACACCCAGTGTGGTTTCGGCTCCAATCCTCGAGCTCGGATATGCGCTGGTTGGGAGGCGCAACGGAGCGTCGTTTCAGCGTTGCGCAACGCCATCGAGGACCACCGGCTCGCCCGCGCGGAACGTGTGGCGCACCCGCCCCCGCACCTGACGCCCGACGTAGGGAACATTGGAGCTGAGCGATGCCCCGCCCGAAGCATCGATGGTCCAGAGCGCGGCCGGATCGATGATGCAGAGGTTCGCGGTCCGTCCCGGCTCCAGGAGTCCGCCGTGATCCTCGGCGATACCGGCGATGGCCGCTGGACGCCACGACAGCAGCGCCAAGACGTCGGCGAGGTCCATGTCCAACTCGGTCAACGCCAATGCCAACGCGTACTCCAGGCCGAGCATGCCAGGCGGTGCCTGATCGAATGGGCGCTCCTTCTCGTGGGCAACATGAGGCGCATGGTCGGTGGCAATGGCATCGATCGCGTCTGTACGGAAACCTTCCTTCACGGCTTCGACGTCGCCCGCGGTCCGCAACGGGGGGTGCACCTTGTACACGGCGTCGTAGGTCGAGCACCGCTCGTCGGTCAGGGTGAAGTGGTGGGGGGCCGCTTCGGCGGTCACGCGCAGTCCACCGGCTTTTGCGGCGGCGACCATTGCCACCGACCCGGCGGTGGACAGGTGCTGGAAGTGGATCCGGGCTCCCGTCAGCCGCGCCAGTGCGATGTCACGCATGACCATCAGTTCCTCGGCCTCAGACGGTTGGCCGGCCAGCCCGAGACGCGCCGACCATTCGCCCTCGTGCATGCACGTGCCCTGGCTCAGCGCCGAGACCTCGCAGTGCTGCGCCAACGTCACGCCGATACCACCGGCGTACTCGAACGCTCGACGCATGAGTTGCGCGTCCTGCACGCCCGTGCCGTCGTCGGTGAAGATCCTCACGCCGAGGTCTACCATCTCGGCCATCGGCGCCAGCTGCTCGCCGGCCCTCCCGACGGTGATGGCCCCCGAGACTTCGATCTGACACAACGCAGTGACCGCCAAGGCCTGCACCTCGCGCACCACCGCAGCGCAATCGATCGTTGGCGTGGTGTTCGGCATGGCAACCACCGCTGAGTAGCCACCGAGCGCCGCTGCCCGTGATCCGGATTCGATCGTCTCGGCCTCCTCCTTGCCTGGCTGGCGCAGATGGGAATGCAGATCCACCAGACCAGGAGCGACCACACATCCCCCCGCATCGATCACGACCGATGCATTGAGATCGGGACCGATGGCCGCGATCCGTCCGCCAGAGATCACCACATCGGCAACCCGTTCGCCGCGCTGATCGATCACGGTGCCGCCCTTGATCACCATGTCACGGTCGTCATGGGTGGTGGTCACAGGTCCTCTTTCAGTGCGTCGAGTTGCGTGGTCGAACCGAGCAGGCGGAACAGCACCGCCATCCGGACAGCAACGCCGTTGGCAACCTGCTGGGTGATCACCGAATTGGGTGAGTCGGCGACGGCCTGGTCGATTTCCACGCCACGATTCATGGGGCCCGGATGCATGATCAACGCGTCTTTGGGAAGTCGGGCGGCACGGTCCTCGGTGAGCCCGAACAGTCGGTGGTATTCGCGGAGGGACGGCACGAGGCCCTCGGTCATTCGTTCGAGCTGCATCCGCAGCAGGTAGCAGACATCGATCTCTCCGAGCACCTCGTCGAGGGAATGTGTGACCCGTACCGGCCACGATTCGATCATGGGCGGAAGCAACGTCGGCGGCGCCACGAGGATCACCTCGGCCCCGAGGGCCGTGAATGCTTCGATGTTGCTGCGCGCCACACGGGAGTGTTTGATGTCACCGACGATGGCGATCGTGCGACCATCGAGTGTTCCGAGATGTTGCCGGATCGTGAACGAATCGAGCAGCGCTTGGGTGGGGTGTTGATGCCATCCGTCGCCACCGTTGACCACCGAGGATTCGGTCCATTGGGCAATCTGGGCGGGAACCCCCGACGACTGATGGCGCACCACGAACGCGTCGACCCCAAAGGCATCGATGGTCTGAACGGTGTCGCGGAGCGACTCCCCCTTCTTGACGGAGCTACTCGACACCGAGAACGTCATGGTGTCGGCACCGAGGCGCTTGGCAGCAGTCTCGAAACTCAGCCGAGTGCGGGTCGAGTCCTCGTAGAACAACGACACCACGGTCTTTCCACGGAGCGCCGGCACCTTGGGAATGGCCCGCTGGTTCACCTCGACAAAGCGATCGGTCAGGTCAAGGAGTCCTTCGATACCGGGCCGACCGAGATCGGCGATGGCAAGCAGATCTTTCACTTGATCATCTCGCCGAGATCGACCCCGTCGTTGTGAACGTTCACCAGCTCGTCCCGACGGGTCGGGAGGTTCTTGCCCACGTAGTCGGGGCGGATCGGCAGCTCGCGGTGTCCACGGTCGACCATGACGGCGAGTTGCACCGCACGCGGCCGCCCGTAGTCAGCCAGCGCATCGAGCGCTGCGCGGATGGTCCGACCCGTGAACAGCACGTCGTCGACCAGCACGATGACCTTGCCGTCGACGTCGAAGGGGATGTTGGTCACTTCTTCGGGCAGGACGGGACGCAGGCCAATGTCGTCGCGGTAGAACGCGACGTCAAGGGTCCCGACCGCCAACTGCGTGCCTTCGATCTCTGCGAGGTCGTCGCCCAGGGCCCCCGCCAACGGAACCCCGCCAGTCTGCAGTCCCAACAGTTCGACCCCGTCGAGCCCGTGGTTGCGTTCGAGGATCTCGTGGGCCATTCGCCGGATCGCCCGTTCCATGTCGGGTCGGTCCATCACTCGGGAGTGGGAAACGAACGCTCCGCCATAGGGCGGGGATCCTTTGCGTTCACGGTCGGCCATGTGGGGCACCTCGCTGTCCGTGGGAGCCTCACAGAACCCCCTTGACGGTCAGCCGCCGAGGGTAGCACCCCCCAACAAGCACTCTGGCTGCAAAATCCCCGCGTGTTCACGGGGATTTCGTAGCCAGAACGGTTCTATTCAGCCGTCGCCGCGGATCTCCCGCGAGATCGACGACAACACACCGTTGACGAACTTGCCGGAATCGTCGGTGCCGTACTCGTGGGCCAGGTCGACCGCTTCGTTCAGCACGACCGCAGTGGGCACCGCTGCCTGTTCCAGGAGTTCGTAGATGGCAACTTCGAGCACCAACCGATCCATGTGCGCTAGGCGATCAAGCGTCCAGCCCGTGCTGTGCTTGGAGATCGACGCGTCGATCTCGGTGCGGAGACGACGAACGCCGCGCACGAGTTCCTGCGCGTATTCATCGGGTGGAAGCGTCTGTCCCTCGACCACCTCGTCGCCTTCGATGTCGCGTTGGTCGGCTTCGTAGAGCAGGTGCAACGCCCGCTCCCGGGCGTCCCGGCGTCCACCACCGAAGGGAGGGTTGGACATCAGGCGCGGGAGATGAATTCGCCGGACCGGGTGTCGACTTTGATGCGTTCACCCGGGCTGATGAACAGCGGTACCGACACGACGAGGCCCGTTTCGAGCGTGGCCGGCTTCTTGGCACCTGACACACGATCCCCTTGGACGCCGGGTTCGGTCTCCGCGATGTTCAGTTCCACCGACGCAGGCAGATCCACACCGATGATCTCGTCGCCGTACATCATGAGAACCACCATCGAGGAGTCCACGATGTAGTTCGTCGCGTCGCCGAGGCGCACCGGCGGCACATTCATCTGGTCGTAGGTCTCGTTGTCCATGAAGACGTAGCTCTCACCGTCGTTGTAGAGAAACTGCATCTCTCGCTTGTCGATGATGGCGCGTTCCATCCGTTCGCCCGAACGGAAGGTGCGATCGAGGACGGCGCCGGTCCGAGAGTTCTTCAGGGTCGTGCGTACGAATGCACCACCCTTCCCCGGTTTCACATGCTGGAACTCGACGATCTGGAAGAGGTCATTGTCGAGCTCGATCGTCATACCGTTCTTGAAGTCGGCGGTCGAGATCTGGGCCATGGTGCCTCCGCGGCGTGTGCGGTCGCGCTCAGACCGTCGTGTGTTTGGGTGATCGGGTCAGGACCTCGGCACCATCGATCGACACAACAAGCGTGTCCTCGATCCGCACCCCACCGTGTTCTTCGAGGTAGACCCCGGGCTCCACGGTGACGACATGACCGGGGACGAGCGTAGCATCCGAGGTGCGCCCGACCCTCGGGGCCTCGTGGATGTCCAGCCCGACTCCGTGACCTGTCCCGTGGGTGAATGCCTCCGCCCAACCGGCCTCGGCGATCAGATCGCGACACGCCCGGTCGATCTCGCGGGCCGCAATGCCCGGGCCGACGAGCGCCGCCCCCGCAGCTTGCGCGTCGCCGACCACCTGGAGCATGCGGGCCTGGGTCTCGGTTGGTTCGCCGATGCAGAACGTGCGGCTCATGTCGGAGTGGTAGCCGTCGACGAGCGCCCCGAAATCCAGGATGACGAGATCGCCGCGGACGATGGTTCGATCGCTGGGACGATGATGGGGCCTTGCGGCGTTGGGACCAGAGGCGACGATCGTCTCGAAGCTGACGTCGTCCGCTCCGAGTCGACGCATGGCGGTGTCGAGTTCGAGTCCGAACCGTCGTTCCGTCGGCCGGTCCCTCAGCATCGATCGCACCTCGGCCAGTGCATCGTCGGCAATCGATGCTGCTCGGCGCATGATCGCCAGCTCTCCAGCGTCCTTGACGATCCGAAGCGCCTCCACGGCATCCGAGGTCGGCACAAGATCCACGCCGTCGAACCCGTCCTGCCAGGCCGTCAAGGTGGCCCAGGTCACGTGCTGCGCTTCGGCGCCGAGGTGGAGTATCCCGGCGTTCGCCACCAACGACCCAAGCCGCTTGATCGGCTCCGCGTTCTCGATCACGAGGTCCGCTTCGACACCCGCTGACGCCAGCTGATCGGCCGCCTGGATGGTGTAGCGCCCGTCGGTCAGCATCGTCGCGGCATCTGCGGTCACCAGGAGCACTCCAGCACTCCCGGTGAAGCCCGTCAGGTAGCGGATGTTGGTGAGGTGGCTCACCAGCAGCCCGTCGAGCTCGCGCTCGGGCCCTGCATCGAACAGTGCCGCCCGAAGCCGACCAAGACGTCCGGAAACGTCCATCGCGGATGTTGCGCTCATCGGGTGGTCCCTGCCAAGAGGACGGACATCGCGTCGACCGCCAGTCGGTAGCCGTCGCCTTTGAAACCCGAGATCGATCCGGTCGCCACCGGCGCGAGCACCGAGGTACGTCGCCACGGCTCGCGCGCGTCGGGGTTGGAGATGTGCAGTTCGATGATCGGGCCGTCATAGGCGGCGAGCGCGTCGTGTAGCGCCCACGACGAGTGCGAGAAGGCGGCGCCGTTGATGATGATTCCGTCGTGGTCAGAGCGCGCCGCGTGGACTGCGTCGACGAGAACGCCTTCGTAGTTCGACTGCAGCGCCACCAACGTGTGACCCGCCTCGCCCGCGACACGGGTGGCCGTGGCAACATGATCTTCGAGGGTCTCGTGGCCGTAGAACTCGGGTTCACGGGTACCCAGGAGATTCAGATTCGGACCGGAGAGCAGGAGGATCGATGCCACGGGCTCAGGCTACGTCGCGGCGAACCACCCGGGGCTCAACGCACGGCAGACAGTGCCGCGGTGAGCACCTGAGGATCGATCCCGGTCACGATCTCGACACCGTCGGGCCCATCGAGAACGAAGGTGACATCACGGGTCGCCTTCTTGTCCTTCGAGAATAACGCCAACAGGTCAGCGTCCTCGAGGCCATCAGGGATCGTCGTTGGTAGGTCGTAGCCCACCACCACGCGCCGGTGCTCGGCGACATCCTCGGCGGAGATACGGCCGATCCGGTGGGCGACCTCCGCGGCGTAGATCAAGCCGATCGCCACCGCCTCGCCGTGTCGGAGGTCGTACGTTCCGGCCGTCTCGAGCGCGTGGGCCAGTGTGTGGCCGTAGTTCAGGATCGCCCGGCGCCCGCCCTCGCGTTCATCGGATGCCACCACCTCGGCCTTGATCCGAACGCAAGCCGCGACCCGCGCGTCGAGGTCGAGTTCATCAAGTCGTCCACCACCCAGCCAATGGTATTTGGCGAGCTCGCCCAGCCCACACCGGAGTTCCCGGGGTGGCAGCGTTGCCAGGTGGCTCGTGTCGCAGAGCACGGCCGCCGGTTGCCAGTAGGTGCCCACGAGGTTCTTGCCCTCTGGAAGGTTGACACCCGTCTTGCCCCCGATGGCAGCGTCGATCTGTCCCAGCAGCGTGGTCGAGACGTGCACGGCGGGCAGGCCCCGGTGATACACCGACGCGACGAATCCTGCGATATCGGTGACCATGCCGCCGCCCACGCCGATCACGCAGTCGGCACGGGTGATACCCGCCGCCGCGAACTCGGAACAGAGACGTTCGACGGTCGCCAGGTTCTTGTGTTCCTCGCCGACCCCGACGTTGAACACGACCGACTCGACGCCAGCGTCGACATCGATCCCGATGATCTCTTGGGTGATGATCGCGACCCGTCGGGTGCCGGTCGGTAACACCGCGGCGAGCTCATCAACCGCTCCGTCCCCAATCAACACCGGATAGGACCGCTCCCCCAGGAGAACATCGACCGTGATCATCAGGTGCCCCGCTCGACGCTCGCTGGCGCGGCGTTTCCGTGGGTCACGGCCGCCAGGCTGGCGCCATCGAGTACCGGCGGCACGGCCGAGGCCAATGCGGCGACAACAGCATCGGTAACGTCCCACGCGGTGCCGACCGAGGCGTCGATGGTGATCTCGGCCGTTTCCACGAACCAAGGTTCGCGCTCGGTGGACAGCCGCAGAAGTTGTCCGTCGACATCTCCGTCGAGCAACGGCCGTTGGGTGTGACTGGCGTGCACCCTTGCCGCCAGAGCATCGTGATTGACCGTCATCCAGACGCAACACGAGCTGTCCCGAAGCAGCAGTCGGTTCTCGCTCCGGCTGACGATGCCGCCCCCGCACGAGATGATGGCAACCGGCTGGGTGCGGAGCGCGGCCCGCAGCGCCGATGTCTCGATCTGACGAAAGCCGGTCTCGCCCGCAGCCGCAAAGATCTCGGCGATGGATTGCTGCTGGGCTCGCTCGATCTCGGTGTCGAGATCGATCACCTCGACCGCGAGCTGTCGGCCAACCATCCGGGCAACGGTCGACTTTCCGACACCGGGCATCCCCACGAAGGCAACGGAACGGATGAGCACCGTTCGAAACTACCAACCGCCGGCGAATGCCTGGTGGTCGATTGGCTTCGGGTCGATCGATTCCGCTTGAGGTCCCAACCATGTCTCGATGAGGGAACCGACCATGGCGCGCAGCGTATTGGGCGCCATGTCGGGGATTTCGAACGCCACCATGCTGTCCGATCGCTCGACGATCAGGGCCGTCGAGTGCTCGGAAATCTTCAGTGAGTGCGTGTACATCACCTCGTCGTCTCCGGCGATCACCACCTTGGTGATGTCCGCGACCCCGATCGTCGTCGACCAGTGACCGAACCCGTTCGCGACTGCCGAGAGACCCGCCGCATCAGCTACGAGCGTCAGTTTCTTTTTCCGGCGCGCCGAGGTCGCAGAATCGACCAGGAGGACGCTGTCACGAAAAGTGAACACCCCAGAGGCCTGTCGTTGGATCCCCCGCTCCGACGACGCGTCATCGGGTCCTGACGATGCCGAGAAGGTCACCCCGGAGGGGGTGTCCGGGGAATCACCGGTGCCGAAGAAGGCGTCGATCACGTCCGGATGAGTGTCGAGAATCGAACCAGTTCCCGCCTGCAGCTCGGTCTCGTCCCCGCCCGTGGCGACACCATCTTCGAGGGGCGTCCCTGCCACTGACTGCAGCACACCGACGACGCTCTCGCAGAACCGTTCGGGCCAACCCAACAGGACCGTCCAGTCATTGGCGAGACGTACTTCGATGGCTTCGAGCGGAAGATCCAGTCCGTCGATCAGGTCAATGGACACCACATCGGGGAGCGAGATGTGATTCATGTCCAGCTCGACGTCCTGGGGTGCGACGAACAGCGTTGCGCCGGTCACCACGAACAACGACGACACGATGGCCTCAGTCTCATCTCCGAGCCGCAGCCAACCCACCGTGGCGTCAAGGATCTCGAGGCCGTCGGCATCGCCAAGCTGTTCAATAGCGGGCGCTGCCAACTCGAACCACGCTGGTTCCGCCTCGCCGGCTGACACCAGCAGCAGGCGAACCTGCTCAACCGACGTCGTGGCGCGTTCGGGCATCAGGACGTCAAGATCCATGGGGTCCGGCCGCTCAGCTCTTGCCGAGGAACCCTGAGGAGCTGCCGGAATCGACGCCATCATCGGAGTCGGCGGCCGCAATGGCCTTGGCGGCTTGCGGACTCAGCATCGACAGCCCGGCGGTGATGTCGGCATCGTCCTCGAGCTCGTCGTCGTTCACCCATGCGTCCCATGATCCACCATCCGTTGCGCTTTCTGGTGTCGGAAAGCTCTCGGGGGCGAACGGATCGTCGGTCAGGCCGGTGATCGTCAGGCTGGGAAGTGCCATCCCAGCGAGGCCCTCGTCGGCTTCCCCGCCACCGAACGGGTCGAATTCACCAAAGACATCCTCGTCCCCGGCCTTCTGTCGGGTCGGCAGCTCTGCGTCGATCGACGCCGCCTCTGGGGCAGGATCTCCTACCGGCTCGGCGAGGGGTTCGGGTGTCGGCACGGGGGCCTCGACCCGCTGTGCCACGCCCACCTGAATGAAACCTGCGTGCGCCAGGGCACGAACGAGACGACAGACCGGAAGCTCTCCGAGGCGGAAGAGCGCTCCCAGGTCGGCGACGGTGATGCCGCCGCCCACGGCGACGACCGACGTCCAGCAGGCCTGATCGACAACGACCTCGGGATGGGGAAGTGTCGGAGCCAGCGTGATCCACGAGTTGACGGAGGGAACGACGGCGATGATGTCGCGCCACTCAGCAAGGAAGGCTTCGGCCTGGTCCAAGACCGCACCGACCGGGGCTGGGTCGATGGGGCTCGGACAGACGGCGTCAGACTCGAAGATGAACGATCCGGCTTCGTAGCGGAGCACGTCGAAGACGATGTCGATCAGCTCGGTCGCGGCCGGGTCCCCGGTGGTGGCGCCGCCGACGAGGTCGCCGACCGACAGCCACAGGCTGGATGATCCGCGCTCCCCGTTGACCACGAGCCGGCCCGTCTTACGCGAGCTCGAGAGCAAGCGGAGTACATCATTGAGGGCGAACGAATCGATAGTTCCTTGGAGCGCCACGGGGAGTCCTTCCGGGGTCTGGGCCTGTGTCCTCCATCCATCGGCACAGATTCGTCAGGAATGAACGGTTTTCCGCAATCCCATCCTGAAGGCGCCGTCAGTCCCCAGGCATGGCGAGTTGGCGCTCGGCTCCCGCGCGCATTTCTGCTTGGGGGGCGTCGACCCCCGTCCAGCGCTCGAACGCTACACACGCTTGGCCGATCAGCATGCTGAGGCCGTCGATTCCAACCGCGCCGGTCGACCGCGCAGACCGCAACCACGGAGTTTCGAGGGGGTGATACACGATGTCGATGATCACCTGGCCCGCACGGATGAGGGCTGGATCACACGGCATCTCGGCAAGTTCAGTCCCGACATCAGCCATGCCGATCGACGTTGCATTGATGACGATGTCGCATGTGGACAACTCCTCGGCGTTCGCGACGCGACCTACCGGGCCAGCGAGTTCAGCGGCGATGCGGGCCTTCGCTTCTGTTCGGTTCACGACCAACACATCGGCAGCACCGTGCCGGCTCATCGCCTCGATGATGGATCGTGCTGCTCCACCTGCTCCGAGCACGCCGACCCGCGCACCGGACACGACGATTCCATGATCCGACGCTGCGCCGCGGATCAACCCGTCGCCATCGGTCGAGTCCCCGACGAGCCGATCCGCCTCCCACGAGATGCAGTTCACGGCGCCGAACCGCTGGGCGACCGGGGTGAGTTCGTCGACGGCGAGGGCGCAGCTGGCCTTGTGGGGCATGGTGACCAACATCCCTCCGAACCCGAGGGTCCGCATGGCGGCAACGGCGCCAGCTGCACCGCCGTCGGCGACATCGAAGGCGGTGAAGACCCAGTCGAGTCCCGTCGCCTCGAAGGCGGCGTTCATGATGGCCGGGGACAACGAGTGCCGAATCGGTGAACCAATCACGCACGCCAGCCGCGTGGACGCCGAGATCGGTCGCATCGCCGACGTCAGAAGATTCCCTCGGCCACGGCCTTCTTCTTGGCGTTGACAAACTCGTCGTAGTTGGCGGTGAACAAGTGCGTCGACGGGTTTTTGGTCACCAGCACGTAGTAACGCCAATCGCCCTCAGTCGGTTGAATCGCTGCCTGCAACGCCGCCTTACCGGGGAGCGAGATCGGGGTCGGCGGCAGGCCGGTGTTGAGCCGGTTGTTGTACGGCGTATTGACTGCCAGATCGTCTTTACTGAGCCCTCCGCCACGGCGATTGAGGCCGTACAGCACCGCCGCATCGATGCCGAGCGGCTCGTTGACAGCCAGACGATTGTTGACCACCCGGGCAATCTTGCCGCGCTCGTCGACCGGATCGCCGGCTTCCTTCTCGACCAACGACGCGATCTTCACCAGATCAATCGCGCTGTGCCCAGCCAGCGCATCGGCCCGCTGATAGCCAAGGCCGTCCATGACCTTGGCCTGCTGATCGGCAAGCTTTTGGAGGATTTTGTCGGCCGACGTGTTCTTCAGGAACTGGTACGAATCGGGAGCCAGGAGGCCCTCCCAATCGACCAACGCCTTGGGGGCAGCCAACAGATACTTCGACGTCACTCGACCCGACAACAACGTGTCGGTCAGGACCTGCGTCGTGAGCGCAGGAAAGGCCTTGGAGATGAATTCCAACGCATCAACCAAGCGGACGCCGGGCGGGATGGTGACAGGGGTCTCGTCGGGTTTCACGGGACCGTCGCGGAGCGTCGCGGCAGCTTCGGCCATCGACGAGTTCAATCGGAACCCGGTGTAGTCGCCGAACTTCAGCGTGCCGCCAATTCCCCACAATTTGGCGTACGTCCGGAACACGGCCGCCGAGGTCACGACCCCTTTCGATTCGAGGAGATCGGCGACCGACGAGATCGTCGAGCCCTTCTCGATCTGAATCGTTCCGATCCGTTCGCCCTGTGCTCCCGGCGGGTCGATCTGGCGCATGGCCCAGATCATGGTGAAACCACCAACGATGGCCAGTGTTACCACCACCGCCAGGATCCCGTAGACCGCTCGTTGACCCAACTTCGACGGGGGGCGAACGTCAACGTACTCATCGTCTGATTCGACAACATTGTCGCTGACGTCGTCGCCGGGGCGGCGATGTACGGCGTGGTCATCGATGTCATCGGTTGGCTTCATGGGCGGTCCTGGGAGGGTGCTGTGTCGTTTCTGGAGTGGTCCAACCATCCTTGGAGGAGCACCGCAGCGGCAATCTGGTCGACCACATCTCTGCGCGCCGAGGGTGCGAGGCCCATCTCCTGAATGGACCGCTGCGCAGTGACGGTGGTCAGCCGCTCATCGTAGGTCTCCACGGGTACCGCGAAGGTGGCACGTAGTTCCTCGATCTCAACAAGTACTCCGCTGGCGGACGGACCGACCGATCCGTCGAGCGAATAGGGAACGCCGATCACCACGAGTCCGGCCTCCCACTCGACTGCCAACTCGACCAACACACGATGGGTCGCCGCTGTGTCACGCGATCGCTGGACGGTCTGGAGCGGCGTCGCGACCGTCCGATCGGTATTCGAGATGGCGACGCCGATCCGTTTCGATCCGAGATCGATCCCGAGCGCTCGGGCCGACGTCATGATCGACTCAGGATCCGAGCAACGACGCGCGGATCTGTTCAAGAGCAGCATCGAGACCGTCGGGGTTCTTGCCTCCGGCAGTTGCAACCTCGGCGCCCTTGCCGCCACCACCACCAACCAAGGGCAACGCCGCCGCAATCAGCTCGCCGGCGTTGAGGCCCGAGTCGGCACTGACCGCCGACACGAGCGCCACACCTTTGCCCCCTGGCGAGGCGCCCAGTACCACCGCTCGGATTCCCGGCTTGTCACGCAGCCCGACGGCAAGGTCGCGGACTTCGTCTCTCGTGGCCGCTGATACTCGCGCAACGACCACCCCGTCCACAGCCTGATCCACCAGCGATCCAGCCGATGACTGTGCCACCTGACGACGGAGTGCGGTGACCTCGTCCCGCAAGGTCGACAGCTCAGCCAATCGCTTCGCGATGCCGCCGTTGAGATCGTCGGGTGGCACGCCGAGCAACGACGCTGCGGCGGCCAGCTTGGATTCTTCCTCGCGGAGTCGATCGATCGGACCCAGTCCCGTCAGCGCTTCGATACGGCGCATGTTCGATCCGATCGAGCCTTCGGAGATGATCTTGGTCGGGCCGATGTCACCGAGCGCCGAGACGTGGGTGCCGCCACACAATTCCACGGAGACGGATCCGGCCTCGAGAACCCGCACCACGTCGCCGTACTTGTCACCGAAGAACGCGATCGCTCCGGCTTCCAGCGCTTCGGCCTTCGACGTCTCGTAGTGCCGGACCGGTTCGTTGGCCAGAATCGCGTGATTGGCGAGATCCTCGATCGCGCGGATCTCCTCGGGTGTGACCGCCTGATAGTGGCTGAAGTCGAACCGCAGCCGATCAGGGCCGACCATCGAGCCCTGTTGCTTGACGTGTTCACCGAGCACGGTTCGTAGTGCCCAATGCAGGATGTGGGTGGCGGTGTGATTGCGCCGGATTGCGGCCCGTCGTTCCGCGTCGATCGTGAGCGTGGCCGTCTGGCCCGCCTCGATCTCGCCGGACACCTCGCCGACAACGTGACGGACCAACCCGGGGCTGCCGTAGACAGTGTCGACGATGCTTGCCGAGCCAGTGGCGGTGGTGATGACGCCAGTGTCGCCGACCTGCCCACCGGACTCGGCGTAGAACGGGGTGATATCGGCGACAATGTCGTTACCGACGAGCGCGAGAATGGTGCCGGTTGCTTCGTTCAACTCGCGACCGACGAACACGGTGGCGCCGTGTTCTTCCATGACCTCGATGAACCCGCGCATGTCACCAGCGGCGGCGGTTGCCTTGCGGGCGTCGCGGGCACGCGTTCGTTGCTCGCCCATGTGTTCGTCGAAGCTCGCCCGGTTGACTGACAGGCCACGCTCCTTGGCGATCTCTTCGGTCAACTCGAGTGGGAATCCGTAGGTGTCATGGAGTTGGAACGCCACGGCGCCGCTGAGGGTGCCGGATGGATTCAAGGAATCCAGTTCGTTGTCGAGGATGGAGGAGCCCGAACGGAGGGTCTCACGGAATCGTTCTTCTTCGCGGTAGACGACGTTGCGGACGAACTCATGGTTCTTCACGATGTCGGGATAATCGGCGCCCATGATGCCGACGACAGCGTCCACCATGTCAGCCAACACGATCGACTCGATGCCGAGGAGATACGCATGACGAACTGCCCGCCGAAGAATGCGTCGAAGCACGTACCCGCGATCCTCGTTGGACGGAAAGACCCCATCGGAGATCAGGAAGGTGACGGTGCGGGCATGTTCCGCAACGATCCGCAGACTGATGTCGGTGCGTTCCGCAGCCCCGTACGCAACCGCTGACCGCTGCTCGACGAGGGCGATGAGGCTGCGCATCTCATCGAGTTCCCACACCGAATCCACGCCCTGCACCACCGACAACACTCGTTCGAGTCCCGAGCCGGTATCGATCGACGGCTTGGGCAAGGGGATCATGGTCCCGTCTGGCAGCTGTTCGTACTGCATGAACACGAGGTTCCAGATCTCGACGAAGCGTTCCTCGCCGCCGTGCGCCGGTCCGCCGTCTGCGCCGTAGATCTCGCCTTTGTCCCAGAAGATCTCCGAGGACGGCCCGCACGGACCGACGTCGCCCATCCGCCAGAAGTTGTCGTCGTCGAGCCGCTGGATCCGCTCTGGCGGTAGACCGATCACGTCACGCCAGATGGTCTCGGCTTCGTCGTCACTGATGTGGACGGTGACCCACAGGCGGTCGGGGTCGAGCTTCAGGATCTCGGTGAAGAACTCCCAAGCGAACGGAATGGCTTCAGCTTTGAAGTAGTCACCGAAGCTGAAGTTTCCAAGCATCTCGAAGAAGGTGAGGTGTCGCGAGGTCCGCCCGACCTCGTCGATGTCGTTCTGTTTCCCGCCCGCGCGAACGCACTTCTGCACCGAGGTTGCGCGCTTGAACGGCGGAATTTCTTCGCCAACGAAGTACGGCTTGAACGGCACCATTCCCGCAATGGTGAACAGCACCGTCGGATCGTGGGGGATCAGGCTCGCGGAAGGGACGACGGTGTGGCCTCGCTCGGCGAAAAAGCCGCAGAAGGCCGAGCGGAGTTCGTTGGCACGCATGGACTTCTCAGACTACTCGGCGGGCCTCGGGCCTCCTCAGGGCCCGGCTGTCTCTCAGCCCGCGTTCACGACCGTGGCGGTGGGACGCGGTACCGGACGCGCAACGTCGCCTCTCGGTCGCGTGCGGCAGTCCGGCCCTCACCCATCACGTCGCCGACAAATCCGCGGACGGCGTTGGTGGCGCCGGCGGCCCCTTCGCGTGCCACCTCAACCAGGCGCGCTGGGGTGGCCTTGTCCAATTGCGCCTTCACTTTGCGTTGGGCCCAGACCATGCCCGACGCTCCCGCTGCGGCGCCCGTCGAGAACCAGATCACGCGTTTGAACATCAGGCGCCTCGCCGATCCTGGGTCTCGTCGCGGTCGAGTCGGCGACCACGGAGCCGGCGGGCAGCACCACGGGTTCCGCTTGCGACCGCCGCTGTCTTGATCATGGGATTGGCCAGCACCCGAAAGGCGGCCTGCGTGGCAGCGTCGGCTGTGTGGGTGACTGACCCGGCGGTCCGGATCAACGAGTCGAGGCGGTCGACCTGATCAGTCGCCGTCGCTGCCGCTCGCTCGGTCCGTTCGACGGCGGCCGCGGCCGCCGCCAGTTCGATCCGCATCTGTTCCGTGATGGTGGCCAGGACCTTCGCCGACCGTTCGACCCGTGCCACCACGACCACGAGCGCTGCGATTGAGACCAGAGCAACTGCTGCGCAGATGACGGCGGCCAGGTCGGATGCACTCATAGCTTCATCATCTCCGGTGGAAGGGTGCGTTCGGTGGACCCGGCGGCCTCGAGGTCGTCGGGAACGGCACGAGACTTCGGTGCCCGGGCCAGATATCCGGCGGCCTGGCCGAGAACGTAGCGAGCCTCGGGCATCCCGACGGACTCGACCGCCCGGGCGGCCGCATCGGCAATCAACAGCGCCCGGGGATCGGCTGGGCCGATGTCTTCCGAGGCGAAAATCACCATGCGTCGCGCCACGAAGCGAGGGTCTTCGCCGCCGTCGAGCATGTGGACCATCCACGCAACGGCTTGCACTGGATCGCTGTGCCGCATCCATTTGATGAACGCTGACGCCGAGTCGTAGTGGACTCCGGTCCCGTAGCGGAGGTCCCCAGCTGCAAGCCCCTCGCTGATCAGCGCAACGTCGATCTCGCCGGGGTCGTGACTCCCGAGCGCAATGGCCATCTCCAGAGTGGTCAGGGCCTTGCGGGCATCACCGTCGCTGACATTGATCAGCACGCCGAGCGCTTCGTCGGTGATCGACACCGAACTCTGCGCGGCTGCGCGGGCAATGACGACACCCATGGCATCGGCGGTCAGTGGTTCGAGTCGGATCACCGTGCAGCGGCTGAGAAGTGGTCCGACCAGCGTGGCCCACGGGGATTCGGTGGTCGCGCCGATGAGCGACAGCAGGCCACTCTCCACCGATGGCAGCAGCGCGTCCTGTTGCGTGCGCGTGAACCGATGTATCTCATCGAGGAACAGCACCGT
>JBBRSC010000001.1:0-38060 GCA_038245795.1 Acidimicrobiales bacterium | reverse complement strand
CTGCAGATGGAGGACGGGTTGGGCGCCATCAAGCTCGGCGTCCAAGAGAACCGCCCGGACCGCATCACCAGCGGGATGGTCGACCTGACCACCGGGGCCACGGCGTATCTCGCGGCGAATCCATGAGCAGGATCGGGCGCCTCCTGGCGATGGTGTTGCTGATCGCCGTTGGGTGGATGACCTTCGGCGGCACCGCTGGCGCATCGGGCAACTTCGACGTCTCGAGGGACCAGGCCATCAAGTTGCTCGGCGAAACACGTCGGTCGGTGGACGACACGCTGGAGTTGATGAAGAACGGTGAGGCGGATCGTGCGCTCGCTGAAGCCAAGACCGGATACCTCTCCCATTTCGAACAGGTGGAGATTCCACTCCGCGTCGCCGACAACAAACTGACCATCGACTGCGAATCCAAGTTCGCCGAGATCCGCCAGCTCATCAAGGATGGCAAGCCCACCGGCGAAATCCGTGACCAGATCATCGTGCTGCGATCGATGCTCGACGATGCCGAACGGAAACTCACCGAAGCCGGCGTCGGAGCGCCAGCCATCGTTGCCGGTCAGTCGTTCCTCATCCTGTTCCGCGAGGGATTCGAAGTCGTGCTGTTGCTGTCCGTGCTGCTCGGGTACCTCGAAGCCGCCAAGAGCACGCGGTACATCAAGCCGATCCTGGTCGGGGTCGGACTGGCGGCAGTGGCATCGGCCATCACTGTCGTCATGATGCCGGCGCTCTTCGCCTTGCTGCCGGTCGGCCGCGAGGTGCTGGAAGCCATCACGGCGCTCGTGGCGGTCGCCGTTCTCTTCTACGTGTCGTTCTGGCTCATTGCACGACTCGACAACAAGCGATGGATGGAGTTCGTGCGGGCACGGCTGTGGAGTGCGGTGTCGATCGGATCCACGGCATCGCTGGTGGCGGTCGGCTTCACGGCCGTCTACCGCGAGGGCTTCGAGACCGCGCTGTTCTATCAATCGTTGTTGACGTTCGGCCAGGGTCTCGGCGCGTACATCCTGCTGGGCGTCGGGCTGGCATGTGTTGCCTTGGCCGGCGTGGCGTTCGTGGTCTTCCGCCTCGGCCGCAAGATCCCCGTCCGCACGTTCATGAATACGGCGGTAGCGCTGGTGATGGCGACCTCGGTGACCTTCCTCGGCAACGCGATGCACACCCTGCAGAGCGCCGATGTCATCGACTATCGGCGGGTCGGCGGACCCAATCTGCCGATCTTCTTGGCCCAGGCCACCGGCATCTGGCCCACGCTGCCGTCGTTGATGGCGCAAGCGGCGCTGTCGTCGGTGTACCTGTCGGGAGCGTTGTGGGTCTTCGTGATCAAACCACGCCGCTCGGCCCCTCGTCCGTCGCCGGTGCTCACACCTGTCGCCGTCTGACCCGGGGCGCGAACTCATGGGCGTACGCGTTGGTGTCGATGTCGGGGGAACCTTCACCAAAGCGGTCGCCGTGGATCTCCTGACCCGCGAGATCGTGGCATCGAGTGTGGTGCCCACCTCGCATTCCGCCGACGACGGTGTCGCGGTCGGCGTGGTCGAGGCAGTGAAGCAGCTCGCCGATCAAGTGGGCGCAGATCAGATCGATCTCGTCACCCACTCGACCACCCAGGCCGTGAACGCCTTGCTCGAGGGCGACGTCGGGACCGTGGGAATGGTCGGTCTCGGCCGCCGACCCGATCTCAAAGCTGTCGAGAAACGCACCCGATTGGGAAATGTCGAGTTGTCGCCCGGCCGACGGCTTCCCGTCAAACACTCGTTCTTCGATGTCACCGATGGGCTGCCGGTCGAAGACATTCGTCGAGCGCTCGTCGGGTTCGTCGACGCAGGAGTCTCAGCGGTCTGTGTGGCCGAAGCCTTCTCCCCCGACGACGACACCAACGAGACAACGGTGGCGGAGATGGCACGTGAACTCGGGCTCCCCGTGTGTACCTCGACCGAGCTGAGTGGTCTCTACGGCTTGGAACTCCGTGCCGTGACAGCGGCGTTGAACGCGTCGATCCTGCCGATCGCCATGACCACCGCGGAATTCGTCCAACGTGGCGTGAAGGCCGCCGGGATCGAGGCCCCGATCATGGTGATGCGAAGCGACGGTGGGGCAACGGACCTGCAGGGGTTCAGTGCGGCCCCGGTGCGAACGCTGTATTCCGGTCCCTCAGCGTCGGTCGCAGGGGCGTTGCGGTACACCGGCGTGACCGACGCCATCGTTGTCGAGATCGGCGGGACCTCCACCAACATCGCGGCCATCCGCAACGGTCGGCCCTCGCTGTCCTACGTGCGCGTCGCCTCACATGCCACGGCCCTGCGCTCCGTCGACGTGCGTGTCGTCGGAGTCGCTGGTGGATCGATGCTCCGGGTTCGACATGGTCGGGTGTACGGCGTGGGGCCGAGGTCGGCGCATATTGCGGGCTTGGCATACGCCAGCTATCTCGACGTCGCCGAACTCGATGGAGCGATAGCGGAACTGGTCGCGGCGCTCCCCGGGGATCCGGCTGACTACCTGACTCTGCGGTTGGCGGACGGTCGACGCATTGCGCTCACCAATACCTGCGCTGCCAACGCTCTCGGAATCACGGTTGCTGGTGACTACTGCCACGCGCCGCCCGCTGCCTCGCTGGCGGCATTCGAAGTTGCCGCCGAGATGATGCGTCTCGATGCTCACACGATCGCGACCCACATGCTGACCGCATCAGGTGAGGCGATCTGCGAGTTGGCGTTGACGGTTGCGAAGTCGTCTGAACTGGAGGAGCCCTCGTTGGTGGGCGTTGGCGGCGGAGCCGGCGGGTTGGCACGGTACGTGGCGACGATGCTCGGTTGGGACCTCGTGATTCCTGATCACGCCGAGGTCATCTCGTCCATCGGGGATGCGCTGTCGTTACTGCGAGCCGAGCGGGAACGAACGACCGACGGTCTGCACCCGGACGTGATCGCCGCGATGATTGACGAGGTCGAACGCGAGGTGCTGAACGCTGGTGCCAGCCCGACCAGCATCGAGGTGCGCGTCGAGGAGGTTCCGGAACGGAGCACCATGCGGGCCGTTGCTACGGGCGCGGTCGGGCTGATGTCGGGGGCCCTGCCGGGGCGATCGGAGCTGAGCCATCACGACATGGTCGACCGCTTCCCCGATCAGCCAGTCTTGGCAACGGGTCGCTACTGGCTGGTGCATGATGGCGCAACGCTTGATGTGCTCGACCGATATGGCGATGACGTGGTGTCGGTCGCAGGAGAAATGTCCTCCGAAGCAGATTTGGGTGAAACCATCGAGCGGCTGACCCGCTTCCGCGGACCGGTCACCTTGCGTCCGACCGTGTGGATCATCGACGATCGACACGTCATTGAACTGGCGACGCTCAACGCGGCCGCCAACCCCTACGCCGGGGCTGACGTCACCTATCTCGTAGGAAGCTCTCGCTGATGGCCCTCTATGTTTCCTCTGGTCGCCGAACTCGCCGCACCGTGATCGCTGCGGTCGCTGCGCTCGTGGTCGGGCTGGGAATCGGCTGGGCGGTCGGGCGCCAACAGGTGCCGTCCATCCAGGATCGTGTGGTGTCAGTGCGCAGTTCGGCTGCCGACGTTGCGACGGGTATCGAGCGGCTCGACATCGAATATGAGCAGGCGATCGGCGGCGGCGGCGACAGCATTTCGGCCGGAGTTCTGTCGCCGCTGGCAGGGGATCGTACGCAACTTCAGACCCTCCTCGATGAGGCGCCGTGGATCGTCGCCGCCGATCGAAGCGCGCTGCTCGACCAGCTGGCCGCGGTCGAGGCCGGGGCACGCGACAAGATCGACCTCGAGACGTTCAGGTCCCGCGCCAACGACGCTGGCGCAAAGATCCGCTCAGTCTTCGGAACCTGATAACCCGAAGAACGAGACTCACTGACGCAGTCGATATCATGAGATAGTCTTCATAGGTGAGCAGAGCCGCTGCAAGCGATCCCGAGGATCGTCCGTCCTGGACGTTTCTGTCGAACCACGGCCACGTGCTGGTCTGCCTGTCGGAAGATCCAGATCTCCGGGGATGGGAAATCGCCGAACGGGTTGGCATCACCGAACGGTCAACGCAGAAGATCATCGCGGACCTGATCGATGAGGGGTATCTCACGCGGGAGCGCGTGGGTCGAAGAAACAGCTATACGGTGAATGACAAATTACGGCTGCGACACCCGGTGGAGTCCAGCCATCGTGTCGGTGTACTCCTGAAGGCAGTTATGGCGCCACCACCTGAGATCAGATCGTGATCCCTTCCGTCGGGATCCCGTCAGTGGGCATTGTCGGGGGTGGTCAGCTCGCCATGATGATGGTTGAGGCGGCGGTCGACATGGGCATGACGACCCGGGTGCTGGCCCGAACCAACGACGAGAGCGTTGCGGGGCTCGGCGTGGCCGTCGAGCGAGCCGACCGGCTGGATACTGCGACGCTCCTGTCATTCGCGGAGCAGGTCGATGTCGTCACCTTCGACCATGAGCCGGTCGACGATGCAACCGTTGCGGCCATCGACGCAGTCGAGGCAGCCGGTCATGTGGTGTTCCCCAGTTCATCGGTCCTGGCGTTCTCGGACAAGGCGTATCAGCGACAGCGTTTCGCCGAGTTGGGCATTGCTGTTCCCCCCTTTGCGATCGTTGACGGTCTCGACGCGATCGCCGAGTTCGCGGCCGAATTCGGGTGGCCGTTGGTGATGAAGCTGCCACGGGGTGGCTATGACGGGCGGGGCGTGTTCGTGGTGTCGGGACGGAGCGAGGCGGAGCAACTGCTCGATGACATCGGGACGTTGA
This sequence comes from Acidimicrobiales bacterium, assembly GCA_038245795.1. Taxonomy (GTDB): domain Bacteria; phylum Actinomycetota; class Acidimicrobiia; order Acidimicrobiales; family Microtrichaceae; genus JBBRSC01. Next base: position 33,292 of record JBBRSC010000001.1, on the reverse strand, counting down.
TGGTGGTGGAACCTCACCTCGAACTCGATGCCGAAATCGCCGTACTGACCGTCCGGGGGCGGACCGGCGAGATCGACACCTATCCGTTGGTCGATACCACCCAGACCGACGGCATCTGCCGCGAAGTCAGCATGCCGACCGGACTCGACGAGGCACTGGTCATGGCCGCGGACCAGCTCGCGCGACGGGTGGCCGAGGTGATTGGAGCGGTCGGGGTGATGGCCGTGGAGATGTTCGTCGTCAATGGTCAGCTCCTCGTGAACGAGGTGGCGCCGCGCCCCCACAACAGCGGACACCTCACCATCGAGGCCTGCCGCACATCACAATTCGAGAATCACCTACGGGCGGTGGCGGGCATGGCGCTGGGGTCGTGTGATCTTGTCGTTCCCGCCGCCACGATGGTCAACCTGATCGCGTCGTCGGAGGAGCCGTACCCGCGTGTGCTCGATGACCCACCATCGGACGTCGAGTTCGTCCACGACTATCACAAGACCCCGCGAACCGGGCGCAAGATCGGCCATGTCACCGCGCTGGGCGACTCCTTGGCGGTTACCACGGTTCTGGCGCATCAGCGTGCTGACACATTGATGATGCGCGCGGTCGTTGGCATTGTCATGGGGAGTGATTCGGACCTCGAGGTGATGCGCCCGGCAGTCGAGGCATTGGCTGAGCTGGGCGTGCCAACCGAGATTCGAGTGGTCTCTGCCCACCGGACTCCCGACGACATGATCGCCTACGGACGAGCCGCGGCGGCTCGGGGGTTACGCGTGATCATCGCCGGCGCTGGGGGAGCGGCGCACCTCCCGGGGATGTTGGCGGCGGTGACCACGTTGCCCGTGATCGGCGTGCCGGTCGCGCTCCGTCATCTTCAGGGTCTCGATTCGTTGTTGTCGATCGTGCAGATGCCGCGGGGTGTTCCGGTGGCAACCGTCGCCATCGACAACGGTCGCAATGCCGGGCTGCTGGCTGCGCGAATTCTGGCGAGCGCCGGAGACCTTGATGGGCAACGCCTGACCGCCGATTTGGAACGGCTCGCCGATCGGCAGGCTGACGCGGCGAGGGTGGCGGATCGGACGGTTCGGTCGGGATGACATGACCACTGCAACTACCGAAGAATAATTGACGAATTAAAAATCGTAAGTTACGATAGGGCGAATGTCTTCCCGTGTGTCGAGCCCCGCACAGGTCTTCCTTCCGATGGCGTCGGTGTCGGGTGGGCTCGTGGCGTGTTCGGCGCTCTTCGTCCTCGCTGGTGATTCACCAGTGGCCGTGCACCTCGGCAGCTTGCCCATCCTGAATGCGGATCGATTCGGGTCGGCACTGGGGGTGTTCGTGTGCGCGATGACCTTGCTTGTTCACGCCTTTGCTCGCCGCTCGCTGGCGGCCGAACCGCATGGCGAGCGGTTCTTCCCAGCGGCCGCCCTCGTCGGCGCGGCGACGGTCGGTGTTGCGTTGGCAGCGTCCTGGTGGGCGATGACCGTGGCCTGGTTGGCGGTGAGCGCCGCCACAACGTTGGTCCTGCGACATGACGGTCGAGCAGGCGGACGCGCCGCGAGCCGTTCAGCGCAACGAACGTTCCTCATCGGAGACGTCGCGATGATCGGCGCCGCGTGGATTCTGAGCTCTGCAGAAGGTGCCCGTGCGGCGGACGGCTTTGCGTCACGACCGAACCACGTGCTGCTCACGATCAGCGCCGGCCTGCTGCTCGCCGTCGCTGCCAGCACACGAGGCGCCTTGGTTCCATTCCATGGTTGGCTTCGTCGTTCAGTAGATACGCCGACCCCGGTGTCGGCGCTCCTGCACGCGGGAGTGGTCAACGGCGGCGGCATTCTGTTGATTCGATCCGCACCGGTCGTCTCGACGTCCTGGATCGTGCAGGCGACCGTCCTCGTGCTCGGGATCTGCTCGGTGATCATCGGCGTTGCCGTGATGAGAACCCGGGCGGACGTCAAGGGGGCGCTCATCTGGTCAACGATCGCCCAGATGGGGTTCATGACGGTCCAGTGCGGCCTCGGATTGCTGGGCCCGGCCGTCGTTCACCTGATCGCACACGGAATGTTCAAGGCCTACCTGTTCCTCGAAAGTGGCTCGACAGTCGCTCATACCGAGCAGCGACGCCAGGGAGCTGGACGGAAGCTGCCGAATCCCTCGGTCGCCGCAATTGCGGTGCCGGTGGGAGTCGCGGCGCTGTTGATGACCGGGGTCGTCCTCATCGTGGAGCCCGACATACTCCGCCACGACGCTGGCTGGCTTCCGCTCGCGTTGCTGTCGGCCCTCGTTCTCCAATCGGCGATCGTGTGGGGACGTCGGAGTCATGGTGTTACCCGCACCGCCCTGGCGGCCGTTGGGCTCATCGTGAGCGTGACGATGTGGCTCTTTGCGGTCGACGCGATCGAAGCGGCGTTGCGGGTCGGTGGTTCCGTCGGGAGTATCAACGGCGACATCGCGGGCGGCGCGTTCGTCGAGACGAGCGCGGCGCTGGTGCTCGCCGTGTGCGTTGCCGGATGGATCATGTTGTGGGGGAAGCGACCTGGTCGCCTCGTCGACACACTGTGGGTCAGGTGCGCTGACCTCGGCGATCCGGGCCGTCGCGACACGGCCCGTCGCCCAGCCCCGCTGACCTCGGTCCGGTCGAAGGATGAACGTCATGAACACATCGACGGACAATGAGCGTCGCGGTCGGATCCATGCGCGGGTCGGGATTGCCGCACGGATCCTCCCCCCAGTGTGGCCGGTGCAGCGATTCGTCGCCGTCAACCCGTTGACGGGCCTCGAAGACCTCCCCGTTGAATTGGCCGTGAACGCTGCTCGGCGGCTCCGCGGGGTGACGATGTCGATGACCGAACAACGTTGGCGCGAGTTGCATTTGGCCGGTCGTATTTCTGATGCGGACCTCATCGACGCCATCGCGGAACGCTTCCCCCAACTCCGCACCGGGGGCACTGTGCGGATCGCCGGTTATGCCATCGATCCGGTGGATCTGGTGCGACTTGATCTCCTGGTCGGGCCATCGATCGATGAGGCGCGACTGGTTCCGATCACGCGAGCCGAATGGGTCGACCATGCCACCGGTTCATCTCTGGCAGACGGCATCGATGCCTATGTCGCGAGGTGGATGGCATCGTTCCTTGATGACACGGCGCCGTGGTCGATGCCGAACCGAGATGGCGGGTTGTACCAAGCATGGCGGGGACTCGCTGGTCGCGATCCGGGTCTTGCGCGGTTAGCGGGATCGGATGCCCAGCGATTCGTCTCGGCGCTCCCCGCACGAGCCGACGACGCGCTGCTCGAACTCCTCGTCCTGCTCGCAGTCGAGCAACACGACCAGATCGAGTACTTCCAACGACATCTCTGCCGCTTGGCGGGTTGGGCCGGGGCGCTCACCGGTCCGGGAGCCAACGGGCCGGACCGACTCGTGGACTTCCTCGCACTGCGACTCGCAGTCGAGGCGGCAGCGGTCGAGGAGGGTCTGTTACGGCGTGTCGCGGATCAGGCAGCGAGCGCTGGTGCCCCAGTTGCTCCCATGCCGGACGGTGAGGAACGGGCGCGTCGGGTGTTGGACGCGCTCGTCATTGCGGGCCCTGAAGCGCCCGACGCGGTCTCGTTGCCGACGTTGGCTGCCGTTCGCCGGGTTCTTGATCTTGTGCCGATGGCTGCTCGATTCGAAATCTGGCAGGACGCCTACGAAACCAACTATCGGCTCGGGCTGCTCGCCTCGTTGGATGACCCCCCGAGGCCCTCGGCGATACCCGTCGACACTGATGCGCGGCCAACCTTCACCGCCGTTTTCTGTATCGATCCGCGGTCTGAGGGGCTCCGTCGACATCTCGAATCCGAATTGGGAGAGTCCGTCGAGACCGTTGGTTACGCGGGATTCTTCGGGTTGCCGGTCGCGGTGGAACCGCTCGATGCCGGCGCCGCCCAAGCCTCATGCCCGGTGATCCTCAACCCGCGAACGGTCATTGCTGAGGTGCCGATCGGCGACCAGACCGAGCGGCATGCGGAGGGTCTGAACATGGCGGACTCGCTCACGGACGCCTGGAAGGAAGCGAAGGCGAACTCGGCGACGAAGTTCAGCCTGGCGGAGACCGCCGGGTGGGTGCTCGGTCCGCTGGCGATGTTGGCCACGGCCTCCCCGCGCCTGTACGGCTCGTTTCGACGATCGGTCCGCCGGCGAAGTGTGCCGCCGATCGTGACCCGCATGGGACTCGATCGACAGGGCAACGGAACTGGGATGGATCTGGCGGATCAAATTGCGACCGCGCATGTGATCGTCACAACCCTGGGCCAGCGGCGCGGATTCGGTCGGCTGGTGCTCCTGTGTGGCCACGGCAGCCACCACATCAACAATCCCTTTCGGTCGGCGTTGGATTGCGGGGCGTGCGGCGGTCGGGCCGGTGGGGACAACGCACGCACGGCGGCGTCGCTGCTCAATCGACCGTCGGTACGGGCGGCGCTGGCTGCACACGGAACGGACTTCGGCGACACCTACTTCGTGGCGGGGGAGCACCACACCACAACCGATGAGATCATCCTCCTGGATGTCGATGACGTACCGGAATCGCATCGCGCAGAACTCGCGGCGCTCAAATTGGCGCTCGACCGCGCTGGTGGAGCGCTCGCCCTGGAGCGCTCCACCACGCTGGTTCAACCGCTGGGCTCACGGCGACGACGGACCCGAACCTCGAGCCTGCGAAGCATCCGTGCTCGGGCGGACGATTGGGCGCAGGTAGTTCCCGAGTGGGGTCTGGCGAACAACGCAGCGTTCGTCGTGGGTCCTCGAACACTGACGTCCGGTGTCGATCTCGGGCGGCGGGTGTTTCTACATTCCTACGAGGCCGCCGAGGATGGTTCGGGCACGGTACTTGAAGCACTTCTCACCGGCCCCATGGTCGTGGCGCACTGGATCAGCTCGCAGTACTTCGCTTCGACGGTGGAGCGGGGGACATTCGGAGCCGGGGTGAAGCCCCTCCACAACGTGATCGGAGATCTTGGCGTGTTGGAGGGTTCGGGGGGAGACCTTCGTTCGGGGTTGCCAGTCGAGTCGGTGTCGAACAGGGGCATCGATGTGCACGAGCCGATGCGGCTGTTGCTGGTGGTGGAGGCGCCGACATCGCTGCTGGAGTCGGTCCTTGCGAGAAACCCCGTGCTCACTCGCCTGTTCGGGAATGGTTGGGTGACGGCGGTCGCTCGAGATGACGACACCGGGAGCTGGGCGCGACGATCGAGGACCGGCGAGTGGCTGTCGGCGTCCCGTGGGAACGATCCCGTGACGTTCGAGAAGCCCGGCCAGAAAACTCTTCACACAGAAAGCTCAGAGGTCGTCGCATGAAGCGGAGTTCCCTCACCAAGATGACCCGGATCGACGTGGTGGTCGGGGGCGACGATCTCGCTCTGGTCCGCGACCTGTTCACGGCGGCAGGGGTCACGGGTCTGACCGTTTTGGCGAACGTGTCCGGTCTGGGCCACAACGGCTGGCACGAAGGACGCATGTTGTTCAACGATGTCGACGGACTCACCATGCTCTTTGCGGTGACCCCCGACGAGCAGGCCGACGGGGTGATCGCGGCGCTGAGCGAGCTGTTCGTCCGACGACCCGGGGTGATGTTCGTCTCCGATTCGTGGGTCAGTCGGCCGAGCTACTTCGCACCACCCGCCGACGCCTGATCGAACTGCGCGTGGATACGCACCGTATGGGTGCGCATCCACGCGCAGTTCGGAGATGTGGCCGGAGTTCGACCCTGCCGGATGTTGGCTGAGCGACGCTCGTTGGCATCGGTGCAGGCCCCCGATGCGGGTCAGGTCAGACTTGATGTGTCTGTCGGTCGGGTGAGTCGTCGAGCGCTCTGAGCTCGCCGCCGTCGAGATACAGAATTCGATCTGCCGCTGCGAACGCGGCGGGTTGGTGCGACGCGGCGATGACCGTGTGACCCGCCGCTCGGAGCGAGGCCCACACCTGCCGTTCTGTCACCGGGTCGAGCGCGCTGCTGAGATCGTCGAGGACCAGCAGCTCGGAGTTGGTCGCCAACGCCCGAGCCGTCGCCAATCGCTGTGCCTGCCCGCCTGACAGACGCATGCCTCGATGGCCGACGACAGCGGATCCGCCGCCCCAGCCAGCGACCTCGTCGGTCAACTCCGCGAGTGCGAGCGCCGCCTCGACATCGAGTTCGTGGTCGAGCGACACATTCTCTTGGACGCTGCCGGAAACGAGACGCGGTGTCTGCGATACGTACGCGCAGTTCGGTGGACGAAGGAACAACGACGGATCATCGATCACTTCGCCGTTCCAACGGATCTCGCCGTGATCGATGGGAATCAGACCCGCTAGCACCCGGAGCAATGTGGTCTTACCGGATCCGACCGGACCAGTCACCACCATGAGCTCGCCGCGACGGACTGACAGCGTGATCCCGCAGAGAGCTGGTGTGCCGTCGTCGAAGGTCACGCCGACATCGTCCAACTCCAACGAATCGAGTGTCGAGCGTTGGGGCCGCGGTGTGGGAACGCGCTGTGGTCGATCCGGTGGCAGCACAAAGTCGACGGGGGGTGCTGAGAGGTCAAAATCGACGCCGAGAGGAACCAGTTGCGCCATCCGATTCAACTTGGCTCGGACGGCTGGTGCTTCTTGGACCAGTGCCACGGCCACGAAGCCCGGCAACGGCATGTTGCTGATGGCCTCGGACACCGCAATCGCGACGACCACCGATGCCGTTGTCCATTCGCCATTGCGTACGGCGATCGCCGCCACCAACAGGATCAGTTGTTGTCCCGCCGCCGCGGTGAACAGTACCGATCCCCGAAGGATCGATGATTGGCCGCGCTGACGTTGCGCCAAGACCTGGCGGCGTTCCGTCAACTCGGCGATGTGATCGGCGACTGCTGACTCAGCAGCGAACCCCTTGATGGTCGTCGCGGCCGCACAGACCTGCGCAACCCGACCGGTCCAGATGCCCTTGACCACGGCGTGCTCGATGGCAACGGAACTGATCGGTCGTCGCATCGCCCATGCCAGCGACGCTGGGACGACCATCGGCAGGAGCAACCATCCGAGTGTCGACCACGTGTCGCTGACAGCGGTCGCGGCAGCGATAAAGAGCATCGACCCGAAAACATCGACGAAGCGATCGGTGTAGACGATGACACTGTCGGCGTCCCACAGACGAGACACTGCGTCGCCGGCGGCCACTCGATCGCGACCCGTCGAACGGTCGGTCGGATGGAGTTGTGCGGCGATGAGGTTCGACCGCATCGTGGTTTCAGTGAGGAGCCACCATCTTGAGAAGTACGTGTGGCCGAGGCACAGCCCGATGGTCGCGATGACGACGGACGCGCCCAGGACGACGAGCGGCACGACGATCGAACCGCCGGGTTGGAGCTCCTCGAGAAGGTGCTGCCATGTCCAGGCGGCGATGGCTGGAGAGAGAAACCACAGGTACCAGCCGGTGAGCCCCGGAGCGCTCCACCGTCGATGTCGCCGCAGGAGCCCCAGCGTGGTCGAGACCAACGGGAAGGTCGTGCGATGGACGTCCGCTGGCCGAGGATCGTCGGCTTCCGCTGACCCGAGCTCGACGTCTGCAATGACGCTGTCGGCACCCTCGTCGAGAGTGAGAGCTGGAGCGCGTCGATCGCGTGAGGTGTTGGTTCGGCGAATCGAGCCAGAGCCTGCCGGCGCGGTTGAGGGTTCGCGTTGCGAGCGTGTGATCAGGGCGCCGTCCCCGCCGGCGGCCTCGACGAGCACTCTGAACATCGAAACCGGCTGTTCCAGCAACGACGCAGCCGTCCCCGATTCGGCGACCACGCCATGGTCCATGACGACGATCAGGTCGGCGTCCGCGATGGTCACCAACCGGTGCGCAATCACGATGGCGGTGCGACCCCGAAGCATCCGAGTGGTGGCGTTGCGTGCCAGTTCCTCGGTGGCGGGATCCAGTTTCGCGGTCGCCTCATCCAAGATCACCACCGACGGATTGCGCACCAGGAGCCGGGCGAACGACACCAGTTGCGCTTCGCCCTGCGACAAGGCGATGTCGTCATGGTCGCCGGCACCATCCCCTGCAATGACGGTGTCGATACCCGCAGGGAGCGAGTCGATCCACGGTCCGAGGCCGAGTTCTTCGAACGCGGCGATGACCTGGCGATCGTCGATGGACGGATCGAACAACGACACGTTGTCACGCACCGTGGCGCGGATCAGCTCGACTCGTTGGGTGATCACGCTCACGTGGCGACGGAGTTCGTGAACGGGGATGGCGCACACATCGACGCCGTCGAGAAAGACCGTTCCGGGTTCGGGGAGGGCCGTGCGCGAGACCAGTCGGGCGAGCGTCGATTTTCCGGATCCAGTCCGTCCGACGACCGCAGCGGTCGTGCCGCCAGGGACATCAAGCTTCACCTCGTGCAGCACGGCCGTCGGGTCGTCGGGATAGCTGAATGTGACCCCGTTGAAGCAGAGATCGACGGGTCCGGCCCAGCGGACCTCGTTGGGTTGCGCGGTCACCGTGGTGTCCGGCTCGGGGTCCTCATCCAGGAGATCGCGGACTCGAACGATGGCTGCAACGAGCTCCGAGAGTCGGGGCAGGTTCGAGATGACGTCCTCGATGCGGCTGGAGAACATGCGAACCAAACCGAACGCAACCCAGACCGACCCAGCCGTCACCCGTCCATTGATTGCTGCAACTGAACCCACCACCACCACGCCGAACTGGAAGCCGCGAAGAATCGTCACGGTGGATACCGACAACCGTCGGCGACTGGCGATATTGATGCTTCCCTGGGCCCACAAGGCCGCAGTGTGTTCCGCCCATCGGCGCATGATGAGCCCCCGGCCGAGCGTCTGACGGAGATCAGATCGCCCGTCGAACGCTTCCTCAGCCGTGCCGGCTGCTTCGGACCAGAGCTGCTCCATCTCCTCTGACGCCTCGGCGGCTGGTCGTCCCAGGCGGGCCGCAACGACGGCCAGCAACGCGCACACCGGCAGGAATGCCACCGCCAGCCAGGGGTTCACGGTCCACGCAACGATCCATGCCACAACACCACCAATGAGGCCCCACAGCACGGATTGGCCCTGCTCCACCATGCCATCGGCGACGGTGTCGACGTCGGTGGAGATGCGGTTGGTGATCTCGCCGACGCTGCGATCGGTGAAGAACGACGTCGGCAGAGCCAACGCATGGGTCACGAGTCGTTGGCGCAAGCCCACGGCGACGCTGGTCGCAAGCTGGGTGGTGAACAGCATGGACACGGTGTTGAAGAGCGGTGCTGAGACAGCCAGCAACGTGGTGATCACGGCCAGGGCAACGGCGTCGCGGCCGTCAAGGAGCAGATCGACCACGGAGCCACCGAGTCGGATGGCAATGGCGGAACCAGTGGCCCCGACGGACAGCGTTGCGAACGCGGCAATTCCGAGCCCCCGGACGCGGCGCGTCATCACGATCCCGAGTTTCGGTGCCATTGCTCCATATTCCCTCACTTGGCGGCCGGATCACGGGTGAGTTCCGGCACACAAAGGACGAGTGTGGCGCTGTGCGGTTCGTGAACCCTGTGTGAAGCGCGTTGACAAACTGTTGACGCGGACGCCGGTGGCCACGAGATTGGAGCGGTGCAGTCTGAAGCAGCCGCCATTGACACCGCCGCGCTCCTGATCCGGGGGGGTGCCGTGCTTGCAATGGCTGGCGGCTCGTCGCAACGGAATCGGCTGATTCCTTGTGGATCAGTTCTGATCCTGGGCGAGCGAATTGTCGCTGTCGGGACCGTCGAGGAGATCGACGCGCACCCGCTCGCTGTCGGGGCAGACGTTGTCGACGCCACGGGCCACGCCGTGCTCCCGGGCCTGCACAACTGCCACATGCATTCCGGATTGCTGCGCGGCACGGCCGAGTCCATGGCGCTGTTCGACTGGCTCGAGGCCTATGTCGATCCTGCGCATCGTGCGATGACGCCGGAGATCGCGGCGGCCGCCAGCATGGTTGCCTATACAGAGAATCTGCGTTTCGGAAACACGTCGGTGATGGACATGTGGCGCTTCATGGAGGGGTCGGCCGCAGCCGCCGAGGCCGTCGGGATCCGCGCCACGCTGGTCCCGTACGTTGCTGATGAGGAGGGGTACGACTACTTCGAAACGCTTGACTCGAACCTTGCGCTCCTGAAGTCGCACCGGACCGCTTCGAATGGTCGAGTCCGAACCTGGGTGGGGTTGGAGCACCTGCTGTATTGCACGCCGAAGTGTTTCCGAGACGCCATGGCGCTCGCTGAGGAGTACGACACCGGGCTCCATACGCACAGCTCCGAGTCGATCTGGGAAGTCCAGGAATCGTTGAAGCGATTCGGTCGCCGCCCGATCGAGGAGTTCTTCAACCGAGGGATCCTGTCGGACCGCACCGTGGTGGCGCACTGCGTCTGGCTCGATGATCGGGAGATCGAGCTCATGGCCCAGACCGGCACGTCGGCGGTGCATTGCCCGTGCTCCAACATGAAGCTCGCCTCCGGTCCGGCTCGCGTCCGGGACATGCGGGCCGCCGGAATCTCGTTGGGGTTGGGGAGCGACGGCGAGAAGGAGAACAACAATCTCGACCTCTTCGAGGAGATGAAGTTTGCGTCGCTGCTCCAGAAAGTCTCGACACTTGATGCCACCCTTGGCGATCCGTGGGATGTCCTCACCATGGCGACGATCGAGGGGGCCGCAGCGCTCGGCCTCGATGAAGTAACGGGCTCGCTGGAGGCAGGGAAGCAGGCCGACGTTGTGATGGTCGATCTTCGCAAGGTCCAGTTCGTCCCGACGTTTCTCGATCATGATCAGAACATCGCGGCGCATCTGGTGTTCACCGCGTCCGGATCCGACGTGGCGTCAGTATGGGTCGACGGACGGCTCCTGGTCGAAGGTGGACGCGTGTTGTCGGTCGACGAATCGTCCGTGATGACCAACGGTCAGGCGGCTGCGGAAGAATTGTTCGAGCGGCGTACGGCCGTCCTCGAGGAGCGCGCATGAGTGTTCGATCGACGGGATTCCTGGACCCGACCGGTGTCGGGGTCGTACCGGAACGAACTGATGATCCGGCGGCGGCGAGGAGACTCGTCGAGCGCGAGGGCGCTGTCGTGTGGATCGGCGACGGTGACACCGCACCCGGCATCGTCGGTGTCCTCACCGCCGTGTTCGCTGATCGCCTCGTTCACATCGGCGACGCCGTCGAAGTGCGTGCCGCTGGTGGGAAAGATCGCCCCGACCTCGATGCCGAGGGTCACCTCCTGCGGACGCCGCTGCATTCCGATGGCTTCGCCCTGGCTGAAGGAGCACCTGATGTCCTGGCCCTGGGATGCGTGCGCGATGTTCCCGGTGGCGACTCGTTCCTCGTGGACATGGATCGTTGGCTGGCGGGTCTCTCCGACGGTGACGATGCCGATCGAGAACTTGCTGATTTTCTCGTGACCGTTCCGCTCGATCGCACGGAACCTGGCAAGGTCATCTCGATGGGGCCGATCTGCTCAGTGATCGAGACCGGACGCAACGTGTGGGTGCGATCCATTCGCAACGAACCGCTGCCCGACGATGCTGATCCGGAGCACACCCGTGTGATGGTCGGCAGGTTCGCGGAACGGCTGGTTGATCTCGAAGCGCGCCTGCCCCGATTCCATCTGTTCGCTGGCGAGATCCTCATCGGTGACAACTCGCGCCTGTTTCACGGCCGTGATCCCTACGAGGACACCGCCCGACATCTGTGGCGCATCTGGGGATGGACGACGGATGCCGCCCGACCCGACACGAGCTATGTCACGTCGGATACTTCAGCGATCGGGTTCGGCCCGATCGACCAACAGATCGGAACCCCATGACTCTCCTCGATACCGAGCTCATCGAACCGGACGGGCCCGACTACTGGTCTGAGTTGATCGATCACATCGAGGCCCGACGCGCCGCCATCGAAGATCCCGAGGCTGCCAACTTCTTCAACCGGCCGTTCTCGGAGCACGAACTCGTGGAGTGGTTGTCGTTCCAGGCGTACTACGAGCTGCGTGCATGTCAGTTCATCGGTGGTTGGCTGGTCAAGACTCCGGAACCCGACGCGCTCGTGCTGCTTGCTCAGCAGGTCGAGGACGAGGCGTTGCACTACGAGTACTGCATGCGAGCGTTGGCTCGTCGCGGCGTGACATCGCTCGACAACTGGACGCCCGAACCGGAGTGGGAGGAGTGGATCGATGAGTGGTACCCAAGCGGCGACACCACCATCGAGCGCGTCGCAGCGCACAACCTGACCGGCGAGCTCGGCGCGTGTCAGGCCTTTGTCCAGATCCGACCGCGTCTGCCGGAGGATGTCCAGAAGGCCTTCGACCGGATCATCCCCGACGAGCAGTTCCACATGAAGTTGGGCCGTCGCCTCATCAAACGTTACTGCGTCACCGCCGATGATCGGGCGGCCGTTCTGGCACGGGTCGATCGGACGTTCGAACTCGAACAGGCCGGGCGTGTGGCCTACAACCGGCGGATGGCGCGACTCGGCATCGCAGATGTTGATGACGCGTCGCCGATGTTGGGATAGCGCTGTGGCATTCACGGTTCCCGTCATCGATCTCGCAGATGCGGGCGCGCCCGTGCAGATCGATGCCGCAGCCTCGAGCCTCGGCTTCTTTCAAGTGGTCAACCATGGCGTCGACGCCGACGTGATCGTCGCACTTCGGGTGGCCGTCGATGCCTTCTTCGGCTTACCGCTGGCAACGAAGCTGTCCTACCCACCCCCGTCGCCCGATGTGAACAACGGGTATTCAGCCATCGGCGCCGAATCGTTGGCGTACTCGTTGGGCGTGGAAGCTCCGCCTGATCTCTTCGAGGCCTTCAATTTCGGCCCGGAAGACTTCGATGAAACCGACCCGGCCATCGTCGCCGAGCGACACCGGATCTTTGCGGACAACGTGTGGCCCACCGAGTGCCCCGAACTCCGCCGCGACGGCATGACGTACTTCGCCGAAGTGACAGCGTTGGCGCACCGACTCACGGCGTTGTGCGCCGTCGGATTGGGACTCGACGCTGACTTCTTCGAGTCTTTCACCACTCATTCGACCGACACGCTGCGTTGTAACTGGTATCGCCGGGCCGAGGGCGCGCCGGCGCCGGAACCGGGTCAACAGCGTATGGGTGCGCATACCGACTACGGGATCATCACCGTGCTGTTAGCGGATTCGGTCCCGGGATTGCAGATCATCGGTCCCGATCATGACTGGGTAGATGTGGTGCCTGAACCCGGCGCCTATGTGGTCAACATCGGGGACCTGATGGCGCAGTGGACGAACGACCGCTGGCGATCGACGGTGCACCGAGTGGTCCCGCCGCCGGACGCAATCGTCGGGCCCGCGTTGCGGCGGTCCTACGCGTTTTTCCACGACGGCAACTGGGATGCTCGTGTGGAGTGTCTTCCGACCTGTTGCTCCGGCGACAATCCGGCCCGCTACGAGCCGGTGCGTGCGCTGGATCACCTCATGAACAAGCTCGTCGGTGGGCGAACCCAAATCGCGGCCGACTCCACTGGCCACATCGGTGATCGGCTCGACGCTGTGCAGCGCTGACCCAGAACGAGGGTTCTTGGTCAGGGGCGGGCTGCGAGGCCTTGCCAGCGGCGGGCGACAGCCTCGTGTCGAACCAGCATCTCCGGAACCCGCTGGTCCACGAGACGACCATCTTCGACCACGAAGCGACCCGCAATGATCGTGTGACGCGCAGCGTTCGGTCCACATCTCAGTAGCGCCTCGACCGGATCCGACCAAGCGCCCGCATACTGCACGCCCTCCAGCGGCCAGACCACGATGTCGGCCGCCGATCCTGGTGTGAGCACCCCGAGGGTGCCACCCCGACCGAGACAATCCGCCCCACCCAGGGTTGCCATCTCCAGCGCCTCCCTGGCCTGCATGGCCTCGGGTCCACCGCGCAAGCGGCCCAGCAGCAGCGCGTTGCGGGTCTCCATCCACAGCGACGCCGAATCTGTGGACGACGAACCATCGCACCCGAGCCCGACTGACACGCCGGCGTCTCGATACTCGCGAACCGGCGCCAGCCCCGCGCCGATCATCTGATTGGAGCTGGGGCAGTGCGCCACGCCGGTGCCCCACGCCGCCATCTTCTGGATCTCCTCATGGTTCGGGTACACGCAGTGCGCGACCCACGAACGATTCGTTCCCCAACCAACATCCTCGAAGTACTCGAGTGGTCGACAGCCGTACACCTCGAGGCAGTAGGCGTCCTCATCGACATCCTCCGCCAAGTGAGTGTGCAGCCGAACATCGAGGCGCTCCGCCAACTCGGCGGTTGAGGTCATCAACCCGGGGGTCACCGAGAACGGCGAACACGGGGCCAGCGCAACCTGCACCATGGCGTGATCAGAGCGATCGTGATGCATGCCCACCAGACGCTCGGAGTCGGCGAGGATCGTGTCGTCATCCTGCACGACCTCATCCGGAGGCAGGCCGCCGTCCTTCTTGGACCGGCTCATCGACCCGCGTGTCGCGTGGAACCTCATACCGAGTTCCTTCGCCGCCGTGATCTCGGCGGTGATCAGGTCCCCACCGTTGTGGGGATGGACATAGAGATGGTCCATGGTGGTCGTGCACCCGCCGAGCGCCAGTTCAGCGAAGCCGATCCACGCCGACAGGTAGGCGGACTCTTCGTCGAGGTTCGCCCAGATCGGATACAGCGTCGTCAACCATCCGAAGAGATTCGACGTGGTTGCTGGCGGGAACGATCTCGTGAGGTTCTGGTAGATGTGGTGGTGCGTGTTCACCAGCCCCGGCGTGACGAGGCAGCCGTCAACCCGCACCGTTCTCCGGGCCGCCGGTTCGTCTTCGGGCCCACCAATCGCGGTGACGACACCACCGTCGACTGCAATCCACCCCCCAACGATCTCCCGTCGTTCGGCGTCCATGGTGACAAGCGTTCGGGCACCAGCCAGGACGAGATCGTGCACGATGGGGTCAGCTGGCATGGAGGGGTCGGTCATGGTTCCTCGATTGGTTCGTGGGCTGGACGTTCACTGGCTGCATCGATGAACCGGACAATCGCATCGCAGGCGAGATCTGCGCCCGTCAGCGACCCGAAGTGTCCGTGCCAGGTATGGAACATCTTCGCCCACTCCTCGAGTCGCACGTCTCCGCCAGCCGCGTGGATGGCGGCGGCCAACGAGCGGGCGTCATCGAGCAGAATTTCGTCGGAGCCCACCTGAATGAGCACCGGTGGCAGCCCACGCATCTCGCCGTTGAGGGGCGATACCCGTGCATCCTCGAGGGGGAGCGTCCCGGCATAGGCGGCAGCGTAGGTGGGCAGGTCGTCGAGGTGTGCGAAGGGATCGGCGTCGAGGAGCGTGCTGTGCGACGGGAACGAACACGTCAGATCGACCCACGGCGAGATACACACCGCAGCGTCGACCGATGCCGTCGGATTGCGGACCAGCGCCTGCAACGTGGCGAGCACCAGCCCGGCTCCGGCCGAGTCGCCGACGAGCACGATTCGGTGGTCGGGTGGGGTGCGTGAGCGCACGGAGCGGATGGTTGCCACCGCATCGTCGATGGCGCACGGACACGGATGTTCTGGCGCCAATCGATACTCCGGCACGACGACATCCCACCCGGCCGGGACCATCCGTACGAAGCGAGCAATGTGAGTGAGCGCGGAGCACACGACGTACCCGCCGCCGTGAAGGCCAATGACCGTGCCGACGGGCCGAGGTATTGGAGGAATTGGAACCGAACGTTTCGCCGTCATCAGCGAAGGCACCCGCACCGCTCCGACGGAATTCCCATCCGCTGCTGTCTCGATGGTCGTTACCGGCTCGATGGTCTCGATCGTCCACCCATCGAGTTGGAGTCGTTCGACATCGGAGGCGTGGTGCGAGATCAGCTCGCTGCGGAGCTCAGCCAGCGAACGCCCGACAACTGGTGCCGTTCCCCGCAGCGCGCGCACGATCGGTCTGAGCCGCTCGTCGTGCGGAACCGCAACCGTCACCTGGCCGAGCGCGTTCATGTCGTCGATGCTCGCCTCGGGTCGGCCGGGCGGTCAGGCCGCGGCGAGGGCCGGCTGCAGCCCCGCCGTCGCCGCAATCCATTCGCCGGCACGGAGACAACCCACGGGCACGAGGCGCTCGTTCGCCTGGACTGTCTCGTATCCGTCGGTCAGCGAGGCTGGCCCCTCCTCGATCCGAAGCACGGACACCTCAGCGGCTCGCCCGATGGACAGCGTGCCCAACTCGTTCTCGCGATGGATCGAGGTCGCCGAGTTGATGGTGGCCATGGCGATCACATCGGACAGCGACACACCCAGAGCGAGGATCTTTGACATGGTTTCGGCCAACGAAATCACTGGATGGTCGATATTGAAGCGGTTCATGTCCGTCGAGATGGTGTCCGGCGGGTAGCCAGCGTCGATGATCTCGCGTGCATCACGGAACCGGAAGTCGGTGGCCGAGTGGCCCACGTCGAGCCGCACACCCCGGTCGGCGGCGGCGCGGAAGTGGCTGGTCGGGAGACGCTCGGGGCGGGCCAGCGCACCCGACGCGCCGCGGAAGGCGTGAGTGATGATGTCGCCGGGGCGCAATGCATCGAGCAGTGAGTCCGTGGTGATCGAGGCCGTGTGCGGAAAGCGTCCGAGGTGCACCATGATCGGCAGATTGCCCGCAATCGACTTGGCGCCTTCAAGGAACGGCGATGTCTCGGGGTCCCCTGTGTGGCACGCGCGGACCTTGAACCCCACGATGCGATCGGCATGACGCTCGATCATCGCCGACGCGCCCTCGAGATCGAGGTTGCGAACATCGTTGGCGATCTCCAATTTGTGGCAGATGAAGTCGTGGGTCGCGAGGTAGAGCGAGTTCGGATCCATGAAGTTCAGAACGCGGGTCTTCGGCTTGGCGGCATCGATCCAGTCGAGCGCGATCTGCATGGTGGCGGTGCCCGATGTGCCACCGTCGACCACGATCGGTACCCCGCGTTCGACGCCGGCCTGATCTGGACCGACGCAGAAGTTGCCGAGCCCGGGATAGATGTGGACGTGCAGGTCGATCAGCCCGGGGGTGACCACCAGACCGGAGCAGTCGATCCGCTCGGCGTCTGGGTAGGCCAGCGCAGCGTCGGGACCGACAGCGACGATGAGCCCATCGGTGGTGACGACATCACCGATCACATCGAGTCCGTTGGCGGGGTCGAGGACCCGGCCACCAATGAGGGCAGTGGTGATGTTGGTTGGGATCATCTCTGAGATCGTCATGGTGTCTCCTGGTCGGGATGGAGCGCGCTCCACACGCGCGCCGGGGTGAATGGGGTCTGCGTGAGTCGGTGTGCGGCTTCCGGAAGCGCGGCGCGCACGGCGTTCACGACACAACTGAAGCCGCCGTTCGTGCCACCTTCGCCCATGCCTTTCATGCCGCCGGGGGTATGAGGCGACGGTGTCACCTGGAAGGCGATCTCGATGTTCGGCATCAGCGAACTGGTGGGGACGAGATAGTCGAGCAACGTGGTTGTACGAGGCTGGCCGGTTTCGTCGACCACAACTTCCTCGCACAACGCGGGGCCGAGGCCTTGGGCGACGCCGCCGTGGATTTGGCCCTCGACGATCGTGGGATTGACGACAGTGCCGCAGTCCATCACGACGGCGTACCGGTCGATTTCGACCAAGCCGGTCTCGGGGTCCACGGCCACCCGACAGCTATGCGTGGCGTAGCTCCACGTGAACTCGGGCGGCTCGTACACGGCATGCTCGACCAGTCCGGCGTCGTAGCCCGCGGGGAGCGCCCAGCCCTGCCATGCTCGATTGGCGACCTCGGCGAGGTCGAGCGATCGAGCTGGTGTTCCCACAACCGACGCGGTACCCGAGTCGAGCACGATGTCGTCGGGCGACGCCTCGAGGATTTCAGCGGCAATGGCGCACAACCTCGCCGCCAACTGTTCTGCCGCCAGTACCGCCGAGCCACCGCCGACCGCGATGGAACGCGACGCCGCCGTGCCGTAGGCGGAGTAGGGGGTCACGTCGGTATCGGAATGGATCACCTCGACCTGTTCCGGTTCGCATCCCAATCGATCAGCGATGAGTTGGGCGAACGTGGTGGCGTGGCCTTGTCCATGCGACGACACGCCGACATAAGCCCGGACGGTGCCGTCGCGTTCCATGCGCAACGTCGTTGATTCCCAGGAGCCGATCTGGAGTCCGACGTGAGGGTTGCCCTGCGATGGCCCAACGCCAGCCTGTTGCACATAGATCGACGTGGCGGTTCCCCAGCGGCGGCCATCGTCGGGCACCGGTGGCCACGCGTCAGCCATTGCGCGGGCCATCCGGAGCGACGTCGGGTAGTCGCCGTCGTCGTATTTCATCGGTCCGGTACGCAATTGGTACGGCTGTTCGTCGGGGGTGATGCAGTTCTTGAGTCGCAGCTCGATCGGGTCCATCCCGAGCTCGGCCGCTACTGCGTCGACGGCCAATTCCCGGACGAAGGTGGCCTGCGTCTGGCCGAATCCTCGGTAGCTGTGATTGGGACAGGTAGTTGATGCCACGGCGCGGGCATGCGATGACACCGCGTCCCACCGGTACGGGCCGCCGAGCGTGCCGGTCATGGCGAACAGCGGACCGGCGCCGAAGATCGAGAAGTAGGCGCCCGCATCGCGTACGGCGTCGAGGCGGATCCCGCGAAGGGTGCCGTCACGGTCGTAGGCGATGTCGATGGTGTACTGCTCATCGCGAGCCTGGGTGGTGGTGGTGAGCGACTCCCATCGGTCCTCGATCCACTTCACTGGCCGGCCCAGCTTCAGCGCTGCCAGCACCACCATCAACTCGTCCTCATAGGCGTGGTCCTTGACCCCGAACCCGCCGCCGACGTCGGGCCCGATGACCCGGATGCGGTGCTGTGGGATCCGACACACTTCGGCCACGGCGTCACGGACGGCATGCGGGGCCTGTGTGGAGGTCCAGATGGTGAGCTTCTCGGGGCGGCCGTCGCGCCCAGGTCGACCGGGGTCGACGACGATGGCTCGAATCTCCATCGGCACCCCGGCCACGCGGCCGATTCGTAGCGGAATCGAGAGGGAGGACTCAGCGGCGGTGAACACAGCGTCGGTGTGCACGGCATCATCTCCGGCCATCCATTGGGCCATGACGTTGGTGCCCCGGTCGGGGTAGAGCAACGTCATGTCAGCCAGCGCCGCATCGATTCCCACCACCGGCGGGAGCTCCTCGATGTCGACGAAGATCTCGTCGAGCGCGTCCTCCGCGAGATACCGGTCAGCCGCCACCACGACACCGATGGGGTCACCCACGAAGCGGACACGTCCGTCGTACAGAGGTCGTTCGGTCTGCCACTGCTCGGGCAGGATCCAGTGGATCGGACATGGGTTGCTGG
The DNA here is from genome assembly GCA_038245795.1 of Acidimicrobiales bacterium. GTDB lineage: Bacteria > Actinomycetota > Acidimicrobiia > Acidimicrobiales > Microtrichaceae > JBBRSC01. Next base: position 13,937 of record JBBRSC010000001.1, on the reverse strand, counting down.
TTGCGGCGATCTCGTCGGGTCCGAGCACCAAGTCGACGGGAACGGTCAACTCGCTGGTGTCGACGGAACGGACGATGCCGTGCGGGCTCGGGCTCCGGATGATGGCGGCGTGCAGGAGACCCGGGAGTTCAATGTCGTCGCTGTAGCGGGAGTCGCCCACAAGAAATGGGCGATCCTCGAGTCGCTCGTGGCGTGCACCGACATGACGGGTCACCGAATGCGTCGGGTCCAGCAGTGTCACGACGATGGCTCCAGGGAATTGGGTTCCAGTTCGTTCCACGCAAGCTCGATGGCGGCGCGCAAATTGATGTAGCCGGTGCATCGACAGAGATGACCGTCGAGCACTTCGTCGACGGCGATCGTGCGATCCGCCCCGGCTCGGCGCGCGGCAACGAGCGACATGACGATGCCCGGCGTGCAGAATCCGCACTGCAGGCCGTGGGCGTCGTGGATGGCCTGCTGGATGGGATCCAGGCCCACGGTCCCAGCCACCGACTCGATGGTTTCGACAATGCGCCCGTGGACCTGCGGGGTCAGGGTCAGACACGATCGACGGGCCACATCGTCGACGATCACGGTGCAGGCGCCGCATGCGCCCTGTTCGCATCCGACGTGGGTTCCGTGAACTCTGGCATCGTGTCGGAGCGCGTCGCTGAGCAGGGTCCGCGGTCGAACCCTCAACGTGGTCTCGGTGCCATTGAGGACGAACGTCGTGTCGCGGGTATCGGTCGCCGGGGTGATGGCCGTCATGCCGCGACCGCCGGGGTGAGTTCGCTCATCGCTCGGCGGAGCAACTGACGGGCAATCGACCGACGGTGGTTCGATCCGGCGTGCAGATCGTCGGGCGGGTCCAGATCGAGGTCCAAGGCAGCGCAAGCCTCGTCGAGCGTGCCGCCCGCCAACGCGCCCTCACATCCGGATGCCCGGACCGGTGTGGGTCCCACGCCCGAGAGGGCAACGCGCCACGTGTCGCGATCGCGGGCCACGAACATTCCGACCAACGCGAAGTCGCCGCGGCGTCGTGCCACCTCCCCCCACCACGATGGTCCATCGGGCACCGGCACATCGACTGACACGATGAATTCCTCGGGCTCGCGTGTTGTGGAAAAGGGCCCGTCGAACCAGTCCTGCGCCATCACGGTCCGCTCCGATGTGGCGGAGCGGAGAGTGACTGAACCGTCGAGTGCCATCAAAACGGCGGGGAGTTCGGCGGCAGAGTCGGCGTGGGCGATGGTGCCGCCGACGGTGGTGCGAGCACGGATCTGGGGATGGCCGATCCAGTGGATGGCTTCGGCCACTCCTGCGCCCGGATGCGCTGTGGCCAACGCAGTGACGCCGACGCCAGCGCCACATCGCACGACCGCGTGGTTGGGTGCCGTGGCGAGGTGCTCAATCGTGTCGAGGCCGGCGACCCGGCCGAGATCGATCACCAGGCCGGGGCGGGCGAGTCGCAGGTTGAGCAACGGGATGAGGCTCTGCCCCCCCGCCAGCAGCGCAGCGTCGTCGACCCATTCGGTCAGCAAGTCGCACACGTCGGCGACGGTCTCGGGGTCGCAGTAGGCGAAGGGGGGTGGCTTCACAGGCGCGAAGTTACGCCCAACTTCAACAAACTGTCAGGTAAACGCGGCACTGTTCACGCGGCGGCAACACAACGGGCCGATGATGGTCCGATGACGAACCTGGTGCTCCGCAACATCGCCCATCTCGCTACCTTCGACGAAACTGACCGAGAGCTCCGGGACGTCGACGTCCACTGCGTGGATGGCTGGATCACCTCGATCGGCGATGGACTCGACGTACCGACGGGGGCCGTGGTCATCGACGCGTCGGAGTTGTTGGTGCTGCCGGGGTTGATCAACGCCCATCAGCATCTCTACCAGGTGGGGCTTCGGGCCATTCCGGAGCTGGAACGAGCGCTCATCGGACCGTGGCTCGCAGGCTTGGGTGCGCGGTGTGTCGACTGGTGGGAATCGGGTCGGCTCGGGCCAGAGCTGATCGGGGCGCTGGCAGCATGTGGGTTGGCCGAGTCGCTACTGGGCGGGGTGACCACCACCGCCGACCAGCACTATCTGCATCATGCGGGGCCGACGCAGCCGCTGATCGAAGCCACGATCGGAGCGGCGCGTCGGGTTGGTTCGCGGCTTCACGCTGGTCGCGGCACGCTGACCTTGGGCCGGGAGCAGGGTGGCTCGGCGGACCCGCGATTGGTGCAGGACCACGGCGAGGTCCTTCGCCATGCCAGCGCGCTGATCGAGGAGTTCCATGATCCGCGGCGGGGTGCGCAGATTCGCGTGGATCTTTCGCCGTGTGGGGTGCACGTCGATGGCCCGGATCTGTTCGAGGCATTTGCCGGGCTGGCCGAGTTGTACGCCGGGGTGCGGCTGCACACGCATCTGTACGAGGTGGTCGACACGGCGTTCGCCAAGGAGCGCTACGGCTGCACGCCGTGGGAGTTCCTGGTTCGACACGGTTGGGCTCACGATGCGACATGGGTGGCGCACGTGGTCGACATTCCGGCCGACGAGATCCCCCAATTGGCCGCGGCGGGGGTATCGGTGGCGCACCTTCCGGCTCCGGATCTACGGATGGGATGGGGATGCGCGCCGTTACGGGAGTTTCTTGAGGCGGGCGTCAACGTCGGCTTCGGCACCACGGGCTCGGCCAGCAACGATGGCGCCAACCTGCTCGGCGACCTTCGTCTGGCAGCACTCGCGCATCGTTTCGGTGAGCCGGATCCAGACCGTTGGCCGACGGCGCGTGAGCTGTTGGCCATGGCCACACGTGGGTCGGCAGGATGTCTCGGCCGGCTCGAACTGGGTCGCATCGAGGTAGGTGCGGCGGCCGACATCTCCTGTTGGGATCTTGGAACGGTCGACCGGGTCGGCCAGCACGATCCCCTCATCGGATTGGTGTTGGCGGGGTTGTCGGATCGAGCCCACACGGTGGTGTGTGGCGGCGAGATCGTGGTGCGCGAGGGCCGGCTGGTTCGCGAGGACGAACGCGAACTCGCCCGCCGAGCCAATGCGCTCCTGAATGAAATGTTGGAGTGACGCGGGTGAGGCTCAGGCTGGTGCGGCGATCCAAGCGTCGACGCGGGCGAGTCCCTTGGTCACGACATCGGACGGCGCTCCGGAGTGGGTCAGCGATGCCCGGGCCACCATGGCGAAGTCTTCGTCGCTCAGCCCGAGGTCGGTTCGGCACAATTCGTACTCCTCCAGCAGTCCCGGCCCGAACAACAGCGGATCGTCGCCGTTGATCGAGCACGGCACCCCCGCGGCCAACAGCGCCCGCAGCGGATGCGACGCGAGATCCGGCACGACTGCCAACAACACGTTGGACGTGGGGCACACGTCGCAACAGACCCCTTCATCCGCGAGCCGCTTGACGAGATCCGGATCCTCGATCGCCCGGACGCCATGCTGCAGACGATTCGCGCCGAGCGTGTCGAGAGCGCCGCGCACCGACTCGGGTCCGCACAGCTCGCCGGCGTGGGGCGTGGATAGCAATCCGCCAGCACGACCGATCTCGAACGCTTCGACATACTCCTCGGGCGCGCCGATGACCTCATCGTTGGCCAGCCCCAGGCTCACGACCCCCGCCTCGCGATGCGTGACCGCAAGATGCGCCAGCACCACAGCTTCGGCGGGGTCCACGGTCCGGTCGGTGCCCATCATCAGACCGCACGCCACCCCATGACGCTTGGCAGACGCAGCTAACGCGTCGAGCACGATCTCGAGTGATACCTCATCGGACCCGAACGTGGCTCGATGATGCGGTGGGTAGAAGCTCGGCTCGAACCACACCGCACCGCTCGCGGCCGCGTCGGCCACGGTCTCGTCGACCAGTCGCGCCAAGTCGTCTGGGGTGCGCAGTACGGCGCATGCCGCGACGTACATGTCGGCGAAGGCCGTGAACGAACCAAAGCCGCTGACGACCGGGACCTCCATGCCGTATCCGTGGGCCAACTCGGCCAAGGTCTCGGGGCGCATGCCGCCCTCGAGGTGCAGATGGAGATGACCTTTGGGGAGCGCGAACAGATCTCGACCGGTGCTGATCGTCACGCCTTTGCCTTTGCCGCGGCCACCCGGTCGGGAGCGAATCGTGCGAGGACCGACCCTTCGATACCCACCGAGATGGCGTAGATGAGCACCGCAGCGAGCGTGGCGATCGCTGCCTGTGCCCACATCGAGGTGTAGTCGAACTCGTTACGGGCCACGTTGATCGAGTGCCCGAGACCATTGCCGACCAGGAAGAATTCCGCCAACATTGCACCAGTGATGGCGAGGGGTGCTGTGGCACGGAGGGCCGCGAAGAGCGCCGGCAGCGCGAACGGAAACTGGATGCGGAACAACGTATAGAGCCGTCCTCCGCCGTACGCCTTGATGAGGTCGACCGACTGCTGGGGTGCCATCCGTAACCCCATGTTGACGTTGACGAGTGTGGGGAAGAACGTGACGATCGCTCCGACGATGGCGACAGTGAGAATGTCCCGGCCGAACACCAAGCTGATGAGCGGTGCCATGGCGACGAGCGGTACCGATCGCATCACCATGGCGACCGGCATGAGGCTCTGCTCGAGTGGCTTGAACAAGCTGAACAGGAACGAGATGAGGAGTGCTCCTACCGTGCCCGCCAGCAGTCCCAGCCCAGCATGGCCCAGCGTGATCCAGAGGTTCGAGATGATGTCGGCGCGGATTGTCGCGTTGGCACTGTCGATCCAGAACCGCCACACGTCCAACGGGCCGCGAGTCGAGAAGACCAACTCTTCACCCCAGCTCCACACCAAGACCTGCCAGAGGGCCAACACGAGTGTCAGAGCGATCACGGCCCGTCCGAGGGTGACGCCGACCCGTCGTATCACGGCGCTGAGCGCACCGGTACTCGAGCGGGCATCGGGCAGGACCGATACCGCGGCGGGAAGCTGAACGACTGCCATCTCAGATCTCCACTTTCGGCGCCCATGGTGTGGCGAACCGGGCAACCAGACCGACGAGCAAGTACGCCGCGGCGCCGATCAGGGTCGACACGATGGCGATCCCCCACGTGCGCTCGACCTGGAGTTGTTGTTGACTTCGGATGATTCCAACGCCGAGGCCGCTGTCAGCGGGCTGGAAGAATTCGGCCAACACCGCCCCCAGGACTGCCGCTGGGCCCGCAATCTTGAGGCCCGCAAAAATCGACGGCAGCGCCGAGATGAGACGGACTCGCCGGAGCCCCTCAATGCGACCACCGCCATACGCGCAGACGACGTCCAGACTCGTGGGATCAGCTCCGCGCAGTCCCGCGAGCGTCAAGACGAGCGTGGTGAAGAACACGAACAGCACGGTGATGATCCGGTACGGCGTAGAGCCGGTGTACACGAGGAAGATCAATGGCGCGGCCGCCACCAGTGGCAGGCAGTACGTCGTCACGCCGATCTGGATGATCACCAGCTCCAGGCGCGGAATCAACAGCACCACGCCAGCGGCCACGATCGCCAGAAGGTTGCCCCACAACCACCCGTCGGCCGCGTAGCCGAGGGTCGTGCCGATGTTGGGGCGGTAATAGGTCCAGCCATCGTCGATGATCGCTCTCATCACCGAGCTGAACGGAGGGACCAACGGGATGCGGCGACCGGAGCTGACGATGCGTCCGCCGATTTCCCACACGATCAGGAGTGCCGCGAACCCCATGAAGCCAGGGATCGCACGCCGCGCCGCGCCGCCGACGCGTTCGCCCATCGGCGTCTTCGCCAGCAGCTCTCGGGGAGCGGCAATGGCCGTCATGTGTCATCTCCGCTCGGCGCAACTCCGCCCGAGAACAAGAGGTCGCTGAACTGGTCGCAGTAGGCGTGGAACTCGGGGCTACGCATCATGTCCGGGGTGCGTGGCCGGGGCAGCTCGATCTTCACGGTCGAGACAATTCGCCCCGGTCGAGCTGACATGACGGCAACCACGTCGGCCAAGAAAACGGCCTCGGAAATGGAGTGCGTGACGAGCAGCGTGGTGGCTGAACGCTCGGTCCAGATACGTTGCAGTTCGAGGTTGAGGCGTTGGCGGGTCATTTCGTCGAGTGCACCGAAGGGCTCATCGAGGAGCAGCACCTTGGGGTCGACCACCAGGGCACGCGCAATCGCAACCCGCTGGCGCATACCGCCCGAGAGCTGACCGGGTCTCGCTTGTTCGAACCCCTCCAATCCGACAAGGCGGATCAGGTCGGCGATGGCCTCATCGCCGACCTTGACGCCCGACACCTGCAACGGCAATTTGATGTTCGAGACCACGGATCGCCACGGCAACAGGGCTGCGTCTTGGAAGGCGATGCCGAGGTGATGACGTTTGCGGATCTCTCCGGGCGCCTCGCCATGGACCTGGGCCGTACCCGATGTCGGTTGTTCCAAATCAGCGAGGATGCGGAGGATGGTCGACTTGCCGCAACCTGAGGGACCCAGCAATGCGACGAAGGCGCCCTCCGGTGCGTCGAAGCTCACGTTGTCGAGCGCTCGAATGACCGATCGCTTGACCGTGAACGACTTGGTGAGCTCGCGGAGTCGAATGCCCGAGCGGGTCGCTGGCGCGTGTTGAGCGAGGTCGATGACCTCATCGGTGGCTGTCATGTCTGTGCCGCTCCCCAAGGGATCATCACCCACGTGTTCAACATACTGTCAACGCTAGAAGCGTGCCGTTACGTTGTCATCAGCCGTCCGTGAACGCCGCGTTACAAAGTGGACGGCCGCCCTACCCCGACGCGACACGACCCGCTCCCCCTGAGGAGAGCGGGCCGCGATCGCGTGTGGTTCCGAATCATCGAACGGCCAATCGCACTATGCAGTGGGATCCTTCTTGAGCTCAGGGTTGGCCGCGTAGACCTCTTCGAGTACTGAGAAGTCGAAAAGCTGCTTCTCGGTGATCTTGACTCCGCCGAAGCCGAGCGACGTGATCGTCTCGGCGAGCAACTCGTTGCTCACGGTGAAGATCCCGTTGGCCTTGGTGTCGGCAGTGAGGATCAGTTCGTTCTGTGACTTCGATTCCGCGGTGGCGGCCTCGAGCTTGAGTCCCAAGTCCTTTCCGAACTTGTCGACTGCGAAGCCTGCTCCGAGTGCCGGATCCTTCAGCGACTCGCGCCAGCCCATGATGTCGGCCTTGAGCAATGCCTTCAACTTCTCGCGATCGTTCTTCACGGTATCGAGCTTGGTGAAGAGGATCTGGCTGACCAAGGGGTATCCCTGATCGGCCAACAGGAACACCTCGACCTCGATGCCTTCGGCTCGCAGAGCGTTCGGCTCGTTGGTGACGAAGCTGAACCATGCATCGACCTCGCCGTTGACGAGACCCTGCGGGTCGAACTGCACCGGCACAACGGTGATCTTGGACTCGTCGAGCTTGTTGGCTGCCACGAACGCTTTCCACACGGGGGTGTTGACGTCCTGGATGCCGACGCGAACGCCTTCGAGTTCTTTGGCGGTCTTGATGGGCTTGCTCGCAAGGCTCATGAAACAGAACGGGTTCTTCTGGAACAGCGCACCGAGCGCGATCAGTGGGGCACCTTTGAGGATGGCGGGCCCGGTGATGTCGGGGCCGGAGATGCCGACAAGTGCCTTCCCGGAGACCACCGACTGTTCCTGCTGCACCCCGGGGCCACCGGCGATGAAGTTGACCGGATCGAAGCCAGCGTCTTTGTAGAAGCCCTTCTCAGAGGCAATCCAGTTGCCGGCGAACTCGGCGTTTTTCAGCCACGAGAGTTGGTAGTCGAGCGGGCTGACTTTGGCGCCGCCGCCGCCAGCAGCAGTGGTCGTCTTGGTGTCGTCACCGCATGCTGCCAGCAGGGCCGGCCCGCCGAGCACGACGGCGCCGCCGAATGCGCTGTTTCGCAGGAAACGTCTCCGGTCGAGTTGTGATGCCACGGGTTTCTCCTCTGCCCTGGTTCGGTTGCTGCGGATGGCGAGTCGCCGTCCGTGAGGGCTGTGCCGAACTTAGGTCCATTGTGTTAACGACGTCGTCCTGAATCGTGAACGGCGTGTTACTCCTTCAACAGTTCGTTGAATCCCCGAACCGATCGCGAACGGTCTGCGAAGGTTCAGCGGGCCGCATTCTTCACGAAGTCGTCCTCGACCGATGCGGTGGGCTCCTCGCCGACGTAGAACCCGCCGCGTACGTGACGCCGAACGGTGTCGTCGTCAGTCGCTCGGGCCGCCGAGTGCCAGAGGTAGGCGTCATGGAACAGGATGTCGCCTGCATCGCAATACACGCCGATCTCGCCGGGGACCTTCTCGAACCCCAGTGGCATCTCGAAGGGCGGGGGTTCATCGGTGTGACCACGCCAGGCGGCTGATCCATCGGGGACGACAGCGCCGTTGACGTTGGCGTATGGAGCCGGGGTCGCCCACATGTGACTGCGGGGAACCACCCGGAGAAATCCGTTGGCTGGGCTGGTGGCGTCGATGTGAATGGTGAAGGCAACGGAGGGCCACATGTCGCGATGCGGGGCCGATTGCCAGTCCGCATGCCATCCAATGCGGGTGTACCCGGACTCACGACCGGGGCGAGCGTCCTGGTAGACGACGCCGAATCGATGATGTTCGAGGAGCCACGCCTCAGCGCCGAGCCAGCGGTCGATCAGTTCTGCGACGACGGGCCCGGTGACGCACGCCCGCACGTTGGGCGCCAGCTCGGTCAGGTGGGTGACGTAATTGACCAACGGTTCAGCGTCGCTGGCCGCGGAGTTCGCCGGCCCATCGTCGATCAAGATGGTGGTGCCGTGGCGCTCGTCGACTCGGCCCGTCGCCACTGCGCGCTGCGCGTCAATGCATTCGTCGGTCATCGACTCGAGGGTCGAGTCGTCCACGGCGCCCCGCAGAATGGCGAAGCCGCGCTCGACAAAACACGCCTCGAGCTCGTCGAGCTGTGTTGGCCCGAAGACCCAGGGTTCGGTCTCGTCGGAGGTTGCCATGAGCGCACTGTACGACGATCTGAGCAGGGCTGGCCCAGCTCGCAACGCAATTTCACATGGAGGTAACACCGCCGAGGCCCTCCTTCATTCTTTGTCGACAACACTCATCTCGATGAGCCCCGAACCGCTGACCAATACGTCTGCCGCGCTCCGGCGCGCCTGGCACGTCGTGGCCACTTCCGACGAGGTCGGCGACGCTCCGATGGGGGTTCGACTCTTCAATGAACCTTGGGTACTGGTTCGACTGAACGGCGCAGTCCGGGCCTTCGTCGATCGGTGTCCGCATCGTTTGGCGCCGCTCTCCGCCGGCTGTGTCACGGCGGCCGGGGAACTCCAATGCGGCTATCACGGATGGCGCTATGACGCTAGGGGCACGTGCGTTGCTATCCCGGCGCTGACCGGGACCGATCGTCGAACCACCAAAGCGAACGTCGCCAGCGCCTTCGCCGTCGAGGAACGGTACGGCCTCGTGTGGATGGCGGTCGAGAAACCGTTGGCCCCGCTGCCGACCTTCGAATGGAGCGACGATCCGACCTTCGATACCGCTCTGACGACCAGTGTTCGCACGGCGGTCTCAGCGGGCCAACTGGTCGACAACTTCTGCGATGCGGCGCACTTCCCTTTCGTCCACAGCGCGACGTTTGGTTCTGACGAGGCAGCGAAGGTGGAGGACCGCGGCGTCGAGCGAGAAGGATGGACCGTGGTGTCGACGTTCGACAGTTGGTATCGCGTTGCGGATGCCGACGATCCGTTGGTAGCGACGGGGGAACATCCGGCGGTGCAACCGCAGGTGCTCACCAAACGCGGTTACGCCGGGACGGTTGTCGTGCTCACCATCGAGTTCCCGATCACCGGAGCAACACTCGCGATTCTCTTTGCGTGTACCCCCGAGACAGCGACAAGAACTCGCGTCCACAAGTTGATCTCGCGCAACGACTTTCGCGATTCGTCCGGGGTGCTTGATGCGGACCGGATGACGGCGTGTATCGCCGAGGAAGATCTGATCCTCGCCGAGGATCTGGCCATTCTCGAGCGCTACGACGAGATGGTGATCCATCTTGATCCGCAGGTCGAACTCCATACGCGTGCCGACCGGCTGAGCCTGGCGTGGCGGCGCATGATGGCCGAGTTCGTCGCCAGCTGACTTCATGACGCTTGGCCGCTCGACTCCCCGGGCAGCGTCATCCGTGGCGTTGTGTGCCGCATCGAACGGTCATCAGGCGCCATGCACGGCATCCATGCCGTGTGCCGTCATGTTGTGCACGGTCCGGGGCAGCGGGTGACCGGGCACGTCGAGGCCTGCGCGCCCGACGCGCACGGTGCTCGATGTGCCCGAACCGCATCGGCGGAGCGTCCGACTGCGTGTTCGTAGAAGGAGGGATCGGTGGCTCCCTCCGTCGACATCACCAGCACCACGTCGTCCTGTCCGAGCCCGATGTCTGCGAGGCGTCCGTCGGCTGCCAGCCCGAGGAGCGCCCCGAGACCGGCCGCACCCGTCTCGCCCGATACGACCCCTCGTTGCGCCAGAGCCCGCATTCCTGCCAGCGCGTTGTTGTCGCCGATGGCGAGGAACCGATCGAAACCAGCGGCCACTGATGGCCACGCAATCGGCGAGCCCATCCCGCAATTCAACCCGGCCATGATCGACGGATGCGGCCCGGGGACCTCGACGAGATGTCCGGCGCGGGCTGATTCCATCAGGCAGTCAGCCGTGTCCGGCTCGACGCAGATCAACTGAGGAGTCGACGCCACCGCACCGCGGTAGCGAGCTGCGGCAGCGCCCGCCAATGCTCCGACACCGGACTGGATGATCACCGCGGTGGGTTGGCTGAGGCCCGCGGCGTCGAGCTGCTCGTCGATCTCGCTGAAGATGGTGATGTAGCCGTCGATGACCCAGCCGGGGACCGTGGTGTACCCCTCCCACGATGTATCGGACACCACCAAGCAATCGGGTCCGGCTTCGGCACCGGCGCGGGCGACCGCGTCTTCGTAGGTTCCCCCGGGCACCACCTCGCACGTCGCACCTTCCGATCGAATGGCATCGATGCGCGCCTGCGCCGTTCCGTCTGGCACGAAGATCCGTGCGCCCAAGCCGACTCGCCGGGCGAAGCTGGCGACGGCTCGACCGTGATTGCCATCAGTTGCCGTGGCAAGCGACATCGGTCCGAGGGGCACCAGAGCATCCGCGAGCTCGTCAAGGGTGGACCACGCCGGCTCGTGGCCCAGGCGCTCGATCAGCGACCGATAGCTGGCCCACGAGGCCCCGAGGAACTTGAACGCGGGCAGGCCGAGCCGACTCGATTCGTCTTTCACCAACAGCTGGCGGATCCCGAGTTCGGCGGCGAGATCGGTCAACGAGACGAGCGGCGTGGGCTGATATCCCGGCAGGCGTCGATGAAACGCCGTCGGGTTGAAGTGAGCGCCGTCAGCGCGGGTCGGGCTTCGCCCGCGCAACGGATTGTCGAGGATCTCGATGGTGGTCATCGGTTGGCGAACGTATCGATCATGAGGCGGACATCATCGCCCAATGGATAGAGGATCGGACACGTGCAGCCGTCGGCCTCGTATTCGGCCACTCGTTCGAGGCAATCATCCGGCGTGCCGGCGGCGGCCAACGATCGGACGATCTCGTCGGGCACCATCTTCGATGCGGCGGCGACCTCGTCGTGGGTGGCGGGCCACGTCAGCACGGTTCCGATCTCGTCGAGCAACTCCTGGGGCACGCCGGATGCCGCCATGATGTGCGGCTGTTGGCCGAGGTACTGCGTGATCATCAGGCGTGCCGCGTGAAGGGCGCGTCGGCGATCCGAATCCATCGAACACACGATGAGCTGTGGGCGATCGATCTCGTCGATGCTGCGTCCGGCCTTCTCGGCGCCCACCTTCAGCGCTGCCATGGCCTCCGCGTTGTAGCTGGGTGCGACCAGATAGTTCAGAACCACGCCGTCGCCGATCTCGCCGGTGAGCTCCATCATCTTCATGCCCGTCGCCCCGATGTAGATCGGGACGTCTTTGGGGCGGCGCTCCTGGTAGACGTAGTCGAGCTCGACGCCGTCGAGGTGCACGTAGTGACCGTCGAACGTGACGGTCTCGTTTGCCAGCAGCGCGCGGACCGTCGCGACGATCTCGCGCATGACCCGCAGTGGTTTGGTCCGGTCGATGCCGACCTTCTTGGCCAGCGGATCCCACCAGGCGCCGAGGCCGAGGATCACTCGGCCAGGGGCAAGATCGTCGAGCGTCGAGAACGTGGCGGCGAGGCGGGCTGGATTGCGACTCCAACAATCGACGACCCCCGATCCGACGGTGATCCGATCGGTCGAGGCGAGAAACGCCGCCATGGGCACGGTCGCCTCGCGGACAAGCCGACTCTCCGCTTGCCAGACCGCTTCGAAGCCGGCGTCCTCGGCGTAGCGAACGAGGTCGATTCCTTCGCGGATGGTGTGGGCGTCCTGTAGGTAGAGCGCATTGCGCATGGTGTGCTCCAGAGGTGGGGGTCAGAGTCGGGCGAAGAGTCGGTCGGCGGCTTCAGCCGCGTGCGCGCGGATCTGGTCAGCGTCGACCCGTGTCGCATGTCCGTCGGCGATGACCTGCTCGCCCGCACCGTCGGCATTGGTGATCCATACGTCAGTCGGTCGAACTCCGGTTGAGTACGCCAGTCGCCATGGATCCATCGGCTCGTACGACCAGCGCACACGATCCGCGCGAGCCTCGGGGAACAGTTCCCAGCCAGCCGCGAGCCACGACCAGGCCATCTCGGGGGTCGCGGTCACGTCATCCTCGCGGTGCCGGGCAAAGGCCACGCGGAACTCGTCGAGCATGGCGGCGCCGATGCCGTCGGTCCCCAACGCTACGGGACCGCTGAAACGAGTGGGTCGGGCATAGCCGACGGCATTGTTCATGTTGCTCCGCGGATTGTGCACCAGTGTTCCCGCCAGCGCGTGGTTGTCGGGCAGGTGGACGCCGTGAATGAGCAGCCAGTCGTCGGTACTGAGTCCGGCCAATCGCTCGTTGGCGTCGGCATCGTCGGGACCTTCGGCAACGTGGATGTGCACGCCAACGCCAAGATCCACGGCCAACCCCGCGGCGGTGTGCAGGGTCTCGTCGGTGCACGTGAAGGCGGCGTGGACGCCGACGTGTCCACGGCCGCCTGCTCGAAGATGGCGCTCGTTCTCCGCGAGTCCCGCGGCGGCAGCGATGGACATTCCCGTCGATGACTCTCCGGCCTCGCGATGTCGATCGGTGACGCCGTACGCGCAGTCGACACGCACACCGACCTCGGCGCACGCTTCGCTGATGACGGCCAAGCTGTCGTCGATGGCGTTCGGGCTCTCGTGATGATCGACGATCGCGGTGCACCCCGATTCGAGGGCTTCGAGCGCTCCCAGCCGCGCCGACGCGGCGATCATCTCGAGGTCGAGGGCTTGATCGAGGCGCCACCACACCTGCTCGAGAATGTCGAGAAACCCAGTCGGGGTTCGCGGCGGAGCGGGCATACCCCGAGCTAACGCTGAGTACAGGTGGTGGTGACTGCACACGAGCCCCGGCGTCTCATTCGGGGCCAGAACGCGCTCGCTCATGACACCATCACGCACGGCGCATGGGCAGGGCGGCGTGCCAGGTTCCGTCGACGTCGTGGAGCATGGCGGCCACCGCGCCGGCCGTCGGAACGAGGCCGATCTCGCCGACCCCTTTGATGCCATAGGGCGAGTTGGGCTGCGGGATCTCGAGCAGCTCCACATCGATCTGCGGCACGTCCTTGGCGCGCAGAATTCCCAGCGAACGAAGCGTCATGTTGGTGGGCTGGGCGAGTTCGTTGGCCGGGAAGTCTTCCGTCAATGCATAGCCGAGCCCCATGTGGACCGAGCCCTCGATCTGGCCCTCGCACAGCACCGGGTTGATGGCGCGCCCAACATCGTGGATGGCGATCACGCGTTCGACACCACCGGTCTCAGCGTTGCCGATCACCACCTGCGTGGCGTACCCGAAGGCGGCATGGATGGTGGGATTCG